>CAJOGQ010000012.1:4294-12286 GCA_905234125.1 uncultured Bacteroidaceae bacterium
ACCTGCCAACATTGCTGATGGATCTCGCCCTCGAATACCAGCTGCGTGAAGAAGAAATCGTCTTTCATGCAAAGCAACAGCGCATTTCTACGATGCAAACATCTGTATTGGACGAAGAACACATCACGCTCGCTGCCATCGATGAAGCCACAAAGGAAAGAATCATCAAGGAGTGTGAACAAAAAGGTTTGGACAAGGAGCAGACTTTCAAAGTGCTTGTCGAGCCCTGGATGACGAGCATTCACGATTATCTTGTACAGATGACTGGCAAGTATAAAGATTCCGTTTATATGTGCAATCTGAGAATAGAGCCAAAAGAGAACGAAAACGTAGCATATCTATATGGACGCAGCGCTAAAGTCACGTGGGGAATTCCGCCTCTGATCCCTTTTAAAAAGCTTTGCGAGGAAAAGCAAGTAGAAGTCAACTATCTGTTTTCCGAAATCCATCACCTAAGTAATCCTGTTAGACGACAGACCGTTGCCAGTTTCAGTGTTGAAGGCTCAGAAATCATCATTGACGAGACTTTATATGATAATGATAGAAGTAAAGACCGACTGGTCATCTTCCCTAACGCCAAAGACCGCCGCTTCCAGCTGCAAATATCAGGCTCTATCGGCCTTCATGCGTTGGTTGGTTACCTCAAACAAATGCCTGCTCTTTGCAAGCAGATGAATAAATTCGCAGAATCTTTGAATTTTTGACAAAACATTACTATATTACGATAAACATTAATTGAAAATGTAAGATTATGGCAAACATTTGCATTACCAATTACGTCATCGAAGGTGAGAAAAAAGAACTCGATGCACTGTATCAAACAATGAAAGAACAGCAAGAGAATAATCTGGGCTGTTTGGTGAAAGCACTGGGCAAGGACCCAGAAGAGGTAGAGTGTCGAGGCGCGTGGACCGACCTTGAGCGCCAAGGCGACACCCTGCGCATGACCTTCGAGACGGCATGGACGCCCTGCTACGAAGTGACGGACTTGATGAAAGCCACCTATCCTTCGCTCCGTATCTTCTACAAAGCCGAAGAACCAGATGCCGGAATCTATCTGAAAAACGATGCCGAGGGCAAATACTTCCCTGAAACTGAATCCGATGGACATGCGTTCGAGTTAATGACAGAAGAGCGTGAGCAATTGCAAACCCGCCTCATTCGAGGCATCAAGGACGGTAGCATAGAAATTAAGGTAAGCAAAGATAATGACAAAGGCTGAATTAGATAAAGTCATCGTCAGGTCGTTCCCCATCTACGAACTGCTGCAGATTCGCATCGAGGGACATCGGTACCCTCGCCGGCGAATCTGTCAGCAGCGGTTAGGTTTCTTCGACACGAAGGAACATGCCGAGGAAGCCATGCTTTCGACTGTCGAGTTTCAGAAGCGGGTATGTCAGGAAAGAGGGCAGAATTACTATGATGACTGTTTTGGATTCTTTCTGCTTGAGCAGTTTGTCCATAATAGAGAAAGCTCATTCTATCGGAACGAACGGCCTCAGAAATGCTTCTCTTTTAACGCAGATGGAGAACTTAATGACTTTGTCGCTTTAGATGAGATGGGATTATATCGTGGTCGCAAGATAGAGGATGTCCGCTTCAAAGTTGGCGATATCGTGGAGGTCGTAGAGGGAGACTATGCAGATCTGGTCATCGTGGGTGCCCTTCCTCTGACTACTGACAAATACAGTCGGTTAGAAGAGGATCTTGAAGAGTGTGAGCATCCAAGCCATTTTCTTGATGAGGGTGACGACTGCTACCTCGTCTATACTATTGGCGAAGCCGGTTCTCACATCCATCCTGTCTGCTACACAGTGTTTCCACCCACACATCCTGTTCCTGAGAGAATTGCAGCCCAGCTAAAGGCAAATCTGGAAGAAGTAGAAAAAAGTTAGGGCAATCTTTGAATTTTTCTGATGATGTGACTATATTATGTTCGTAACATAAAAAAAGAAAGATTATGAACACAACAATCATCACCACCAATTCAATCAACAAATTCAACCAACTTCTTAACTTCTTATATTCAAAAAAAATCTCTATTCTTCCCTCTCCCACCATACTCTCTATCACCCTCTTCACTAACTCTTCTTCTCAAACAAACTCCATTCTTTCGGGGCTCACTAAACTCCTTAATCTCAAACCCATACAGCCCTCATACGCTCTCGTAGCGTAAGGGGGCTTTTAAAACTTTTCAACTTTTATGAGACGCGGCATACCTGTTATCAGTGATTATACAAGGAATTTCTTTATGGACCGGGTAAAACATCAAGAACGCCAGATTGGTGATGCGGTTTACTATCTCTCGCCCTTTTCGAGGTATTCTGTCAGGAAATCAACTATTGTCAAGAAGGGTCCCGTGCCAACGGACTTCCTTAAAGACATCGAACTGACGCTTGCTGACGGCACAGTGCTGCCATACCACGAAGCCTTCGACTCGAAGGAAATGGCAATCGCATACATCGTTGACGACCTCAGATGCAGTCTGGCTAACCACCGTACAGGGCTTCAGACGCTTCTACGACAAATTGCGGAAGACGAGCGATTACTTGCGATGTTTGAAAAGAAGCAGAAAGAATTTATCAACTGACGTTTGGTGTCATCAAACTTGACTGACATCGATCTTTGGTTGGCTTGCGTCGAGCTAAAGCTTCACGTGTGAAAATGGCAAAGCTGACACGTGAAGTTTAGCGACTTCACGTGTATTGTTTTATAAAATAACGAGAATAAGCAAAAAAAGTTACCCTGATTTTTTGAATTTTTTCTTGTTTGTGACCATATTATATCAGTCTTAATTAAAAATGGAATATTATGGCAAAGAAGATTGAAACAAAAGTCGTGAAAAGAACGAAAGTTGAGAAAGAAATGACGCTGCTGCGGGCCATTGAGCGCGTGGTGGAGGTGTCGAAGGATTCTAAGCTGAAAGCAGAAGCAAAAGCAGAAATGGCAGCAGAGGTAAAGTATCTAGCTGAACGCTACGGCATTACTGAACGTCAGGTCATTCTCTTCTGCATTTGCATGGAAAGAGGACCTCGCAATGTGGATTATGACGATTTGGCGCATTTCCTTGATGTCAGCAATATCCGCATCCTCAGTTATGCAAACGACATTGATGCCTTGGTGCGTCGCCGCCTGTTGCGCTATCGCGATGCGAAGGATGAGGATTCGTTCGACATTCCCCAGCCCGTCATCAAAGCCCTGAAGCACAATGATGTCTATGAGATACCCAAACGAACTGGGTTGGACTGTGCTGGTCTGTTTGAAGTGCTCGACCAGATGTTTGAAGACCTCGACAACGATGCTATTACGCCCAAAGACCTCACGGAGGAAATAAATGCCCTCTTCAAGGAAAACGCGCAGATTGGCTTCGTCAGGCAAATCAGGGAGCTTGGGCGTATGCGCCAAGATGACAATCTGTTGCTGCTCTACTTCTGTCACGCTCTTATCAACAAGGACGACGACGACATCCGCTTCAGAGAAATTGAGGACTGCTTCAGCTCTTCGGCTGACTTTATCAACGCAAAAAGTTTACTTCGTAGTGGTGAACACCCCTTGATGCAGAAGAAACTCATCGAACACCGTTGCTCGGATGGCATTGCCGACACTTCCCGCTATAAGCTGACAGAGCAGACAAAGCGGACACTCTTGGAAGAGATGAAGATTAACGCAACTGAAGAGAAACTGGCAGAAGTCATTAAAGCGAAGGACTTGAAAGCAAAGAAGATGTTCTATGTAGAAGAGAATCAAAGGCAGGTAAGCGAACTGCAATCGTTCTTCGTGCCCGAGAACTACCGGAAGATTCGTGAAAGGATGGAGCAGACGGGTTTCCGAACAGGATTTGCCTGCCTCTTCTATGGCGGTCCTGGCACAGGAAAGACGGAAACAGTCTATCAGTTGGCACGTCAGACAGGGCGCGATATCATGGTCGTAGATGTGCCGCAAATCAAGAGCAAATGGGTGGGCGACTCCGAGAAGAACATCAAAGCCCTCTTCGACCGTTATCGTGAGCTGGTGAAGAAAGCCAAACAGACCCCAATCCTACTCTTCAACGAGGCAGACGCTATTATCGGAATCCGCAAGCAAGGAGCCCAGAATGCAGTGGATAAAATGGAGAACTCCATACAGAACATCATCCTGCAAGAGATGGAAATGCTGGACGGCATTATGATTGCAACTACCAATTTGACGCAGAACTTAGACAAAGCCTTCGAGCGCCGCTTCCTCTACAAGATTAAGTTCGAGAAGCCGACCGTCGAAGCCCGCATACAAATCTGGCGCACGATGATTCCCGACCTGAGTGAGATGGATGCCAAGACGCTTGCTGCGAAGTATGACTTCAGCGGCGGCCAGATAGAGAACATCGCCCGTCACTACACCATTGACAGCATCCTGCACGATGCCAAGGAAGACAAACTTGCTATGCTCATCAACCATTGCGACAATGAAAGACTGGACGAAAACACTCCCAAACGAATTGGTTTTTAGCGTCTAATGACAGTAAACGCACAATAAAAGTGTCTTCAGTAAAAAGAAAAATGTGAATTTGGGGAAACATCAAGTCGTTTCATTCTGCAGAGTTTAGGGTTACGTTTACCCATGTATATACATGCACTTCTAAACTTAAAGATTCAAGTTTCGCAAGTTAAAAATTAGTTGAGATAAGGTCGCAAAAAAGAGCACAGGGATTTCCGTATGTCGCGGAATTTTTGTAACTTTGAAGTGCTAATCACAAAGTACAATAACCCTATGCTCAGCGACAAAGGTACAAACATTATGTGTATTTCACAGATAAAGACGAAACCAAAAGACTAAAAGAGTTATGATGTACAAAGACAGAAGTAATTACACCAAGGAGCAGTGGGACTTGAAGCGGAAATATGACAAGGCTTTCGACAATGTTTTTTTTGAGAGAGGATTTCCGTATGCATGCCACCTCTATTCTGAAGCGGTGTCCCAAAGGACTGGATCTTGACACATGCTTCGATAGCAATACCGAGGAGATGGTCATCGTATGTCGATGCAAAATTTATGGCTACGACTTCTCAAGCTTCGATCGCGTATGTGGCGACTATTACTGTGAGGAGATGGCTACGAAAGAGATGCTCAACATCTGCCTCGCCTACCTGCAGGAGAAAAACTCCGCTCTCTTCGACGAGATAAAAGGCTTGAAGAAAGACTATGAATAAGCTTGGAACACTCTTAAAAGGTGGCCTGAAACTATTCGGTGAGGCTTGTTTTTAGCGTTTTTCGTCGTTAAACCAGCGGAAACGCAAAAAAAAATATAGTTTCCGCTGATTTACGCTCGAAAAGTTGTATATTTGCAGTCGATTAGACAAAACTTGTATTTATGTTGATAGGCCGAGAAAAAGAAAAAGAGATCTTAGTCAGTGCTCTTCACGAAGAGTACTCTCAGTTTATTGCTGTGTATGGAAGACGTCGCGTAGGTAAAACCTTCCTTATTAGGGAGGCTTATGATTACAAGTTCGACTTTCAGTTTACAGGGGCTGCAAAATTAGCGACGAGGAAACAGTTGGTGCGATTTCGCCGTGCATTGAAGGAGCATGGACAGAACGATACACCTGAATTGACGAATTGGGGCGATGCTTTTGGCGAACTGAAACGCTTTATCAATGGTTTGCCAACTGGCAAGAAAGTAGTGTTTCTTGATGAACTGCCGTGGATGGATGCGCCTCGTTCAGGTTTTCTCTCTGAGTTGGAGTCTTTCTGGAACGGATGGGCTTCTGCACGTAAGGATATTGTCTTTGTTGTATGTGGAAGCAGCACTTCGTGGATGGTGAAGAAAATCATTAAGAATAAAGGCGGGCTACACAATCGTCTCACTCACAGGATTTCACTAAAGCCATTCCCATTAGGGCTTTGCGAGCAATTGGCTCAGTCACGAGGTCTTGTCCTCAGTCGCAAGCAGTTGCTGGAAGCATATATGGTTTTTGGTGGTGTTCCTTATTACTGGAGTTTACTGCAAAAGGGGAATAGCATTACCCAGGAAATCGATCGCCTGATATTCTCCTCCGACGGAGAGCTGAATGACGAGTTCGAGATGCTCTATGCTTCATTATTCAAGAAGCCAGAGCCTTATATCCGTGTAATAGAATTGCTGGCAAGAAAAAAGATGGGCCTGACACGGTTGGAATTATTAGCGGCAGGTAAATTTGAGGATAATGGAACTTTCTCCGATATTCTGAAAGACTTGGAATGGTGCGGATTTATTCGTAGTTATAGCATGATGGGATATAAATCGAAGTCGGAAATTTTTCAACTCATTGACCATTACACCTTATTCTATTATGAGTTTATTGATGAACAAAATCAAGGCACCAACTATTGGAGAACAATGTTAGGAACTCCTAAATACAACACATGGTGTGGACTTGCATTTGAGCGTGCATGCTTGTGGCACGTAGACCAGATTAAGAAGCGGTTAGGCATCAGTGGTATTTTAACGAATGAATATGCGTGGCGTAGTAGTGGTGATGAGAAGACACAAATAGACTTGCTTATAGACCGCAGTGATGGCATTATTGACCTTTGCGAAATGAAGTATTCTAAGGAGCAATATGTCATTTCTGCAGATTATAGTAGGGAGTTGCAGCGTAAGCGAAAAGTGTTTGCTGATGTAACAGGAACAAAGAGTGCCCTGCATACTATTATGGTAACCACTGAAGGTGTTGCTCATAATGAACAATGGGGCGAAGTGCAGGCTGAAGTTAACTTGGATGACCTATTTGAATTGTAAAAAGAAGATATTAAATCATTAGTGTCCCAATTTTAACGGGACACTAATGGTATGAAGAAGAAAATGATATTTAACGAAGAACAAAAACTGTTTATGGAATCGGCATGGTTGCTCTACAACAACCGCAGCCACATTCTGAGTAATCCATGTATGGCCAATGCCCCCATCAGCATGCCCAATGGCTTAATGTATTGTGGTGACAAAGCTTTCAGAGGAGCGACTATTGGCGTCTATCTGGAGTGGTGGCAGGAGTGTGAAAAGGCTATTGTCACAGATGAACATGGTCATCGTCATTTGATAGTCTGCTTTGGCGGCAGCGTGTTGTCTGGCTGGAACAAATGCTATGCAGTGACTGAAGACGGCACCGTCTCTGAGACGCGAGTACAGGGCTTTCCAACTTTGTGGCGTCCCTTCAGTCAGATCTGCCACCGTTATGCTGATGGCGAAAAGCCTGAAGAGCCTTATTGCTTGGAGGAGGTTATCTGTCGACTGACAGGCCGTTACGAGGAGTGTATGAAGTTCATCAACGAAAGGCTTGAAGAGTGGCGATAAAACTTTTCTCCTGTTTTTTTGAATTTTTTCGCGAATGTTTCTATTGGAGAAAGAAAAGACAAATTATTCAGCTGGCCCCAAAAACCTGAGTTAACTCAAATCATCAATCGAGTTAACTCATTTGATGAATCGAGTTAATTCAACTAATTTTGGGTCATAATTGAACCAAAGCAACAAACGGATAGTTAGTCGTAATGAAAAGGGTGGTTTCTTACCGAGAAACTGGTAGTTAGATTACGAGAAACTGCCATTTCCATTTTTTGAAGATTCTGAATTGGATTTTGGGAGATTTTGTGCGATGAAGGCTTGACCGTCGCGGATGATGATGGGGTCTGGGAGCCATTCGGTCATGGGCAGTTCCTCGGTCAGAGGATAGTGACGGAGGAGGTGATTGTCAAGGAGTTCTACAACGTGGTTGTGGAACTCCTTTCCGTTGATGTATACTCTGGATGCAGCGATGCGTCTCATAGCCATAAACTCTAAACTCTAAACCCTAAACTCTAAACTATTTCTTCCTTCGTCTTGGGCCGATGCTGTTGGGTCGGCGGACGGACGGGGCGGTTTGGATGTTGATGTGCTCGTTGGTCTGGTTGAGGCGGCGGATTTCCTCGGGGGTGAGGCGCTTGCTGGGTGGCTCGGGCACGGTGTCGATGTCGGCGGAGTCGGTGGTGAGGGTGTCGACAGGG
>CAJOGQ010000012.1:12365-49715 GCA_905234125.1 uncultured Bacteroidaceae bacterium
GTTGTCGATGAGGCAGAAGTTGCGGGTGTTCTGCTTGCCCCGGTAGTAGAAGAATCCGGCGAGGCTCTCGATGTCGGCGTCTTCCTCGGCCTTGAGGGTGAACTGCTGGATGCCGTTGGCGTAGTGGATGGAGAGGCCGATGTTGAGGGTGACGTCGTAGTACTCCTTGGATTCCTTCATGAAGACGGGTGTGAGGGTGAGGATGAACTGGTCGTGTCGGCGGAAGGAGGTGTCGGCATGGATGGTGAAGCTCTCGGTGTTGAGGATGTCTTTGTTGCGGAGGGCGATGAGCTTGGTGGAGTTCCAGAGGTTGGTGGTGTCGCCTCCTGTGGAGAAGATGGCCATCATGTCGTTGTTGCCGTTGACGATCTGGAGGTTTTCGTTGACGGCGTTGTAGCGTTCTTTCAGATGCTCGTAGATGGTGTGGAGGTCGGAGGTGTGGCGGTTGTAGTAGACGATGGAGGAGTCGAACTCGGCCTCGGTGATGCCGTGCTTGGCATAGACGGCGTTGATGTAGTCCTGGGCTTTCTCTTCCCGCTCTTCGTAGGGCAGGTGCTCGATGATGCCCTGCATGATGTGGTAGTCGTAGAGGACATCTTCCATCTTTCCGCGTGAGAGGACGGAGGAGGGGCGGTCGTCGCATGCGGAGAGGAGGAGAAGGAGCAGGGTGATGAGGGGAAGGATGCGGGGCGTCATGGGAAAATGGATTTGGTCGTGGCGTGGAAACCGCCACGGGCGAACACTTTTACCTTTTCATCTGGTATTGGCTGACGATTTTGTGGTAGAAGAGGAGGAGGGCTACGATGCCACAGGAGATGGCGGCATCGGCGAAGTTGAAGATGGGGGAGAAGAAGACGCAGTGCTCGCCGGAGTAGATGGGCATCCATGTGGGCATGTCCCATTCGATGAGGGGGAAGTAGAACATGTCGACGACCTTGCCGTAGAGGAACTCTCCGTAGCCGTAGCCCCAAGGCTGAAACTCTGCCACTTGGGGGTAGGGCGGGTTGTTGAAGATGAGCCCGTAGAAGAGGCAGTCGATGATGTTGCCGGCTGCGCCAGAGGCTATGAGCGTGAGGCAGACGATGTAGCCCGTGGGGCGACGGCGCTGAATCTCGCTGTAGATGAACCATCCGATGAGACCCACCGCCACCAGCCGGAAGAGGGTGAGGAAGAGTTTGCCTCCCCACAGTTCCCATCCGAAGGCCATTCCGTTGTTCTCGACGAAGAGGAGGCTGAACCAGCTGGTGATTTCGATGCGCTCACCCAGGTGCATGCCCGTCTTGACACAGACCTTGATGATTTGGTCTATGACAAGAACGGCCATGAAGAGGGCGATGGAAAGGATGAGTTTGTTCTTTCTGTTCATCAATCTTTCTGTACACTAATGACTGCCTTGAAGTCGTCGAAGTCGATGGCCTCACCTTCGGGCTGTCCGAGGGTGATGGAGTTGGCCAGCACCTGGGCGGCGATGTTCTCCTTGAAGCTGTCGAGCACGGCCTTGGTTTCGGGGGTCTCGGTGATGACGACTTGGATGCGGTCGGTGATTTCGAAGCCCTGCGACTTGCGGAGACCCTGAATCTGCTTGATGACCTTGCGGGCATTGCCTTCGTTCTTCAGGGCTGGCGTGATGGTGATGTCGAGAGCCACGGTGGTGGTGCCTTCGTTGGCGACGCTCCATCCAGGGATGTCCTGCGACATGATGTCCACGTCGGCCAATTCAATCACGGCATCTTGTCCATCGGCTTGCAGAGTGACCTGTCCGTTGGCTTCGAGTTCGGCGATTTGTGCCTGCGACATCTCTGCCACAGCGTTGCTCACCGCCTTCATCATCTTGCCGAATTTCTTGCCCATGACGCGGAAGTTGCACTTCACGTTCTTGACGAGCCTCTTACCGTCCATCAGCTGGAGCTCCTTCACGTTCACCTCCTTCATGATGATGTCCTTCATGCGCTCGATGCGACCGCTGAAGAGTGCGTCGGTGTCGGGAATGGCGATGGACTGCAAGGCCTGAATCACAGGAATCTTCACCTTCTTGCGGATGGAGAGTCCCATCGAGGTCACCTTCATGGCAGACTCCATCGCAACCTCCAGTTCGGAGTCGATGTATGCCTCGTTGAAGGTCGGGAATTGAGCCAAGTGGACGCTCTTTGCGGAGTCTTTTCCTGTAGCGCTGTTGAGGTCGCGGAAGAGTTGGTCGGCATAGAACGGAGCAATCGGCGCGATGAGTCGGCTCAGCGTGTCGAGGCAAGTATAGAGAGTCTGATAGGCCGAGAGTTTGTCGGCAGTCATCTCGCCACCCCAGAAGCGTGGCTTGTTCAGACGGATGTACCAGTTGGAGAGGTTGTCGATGACGAACGACTGGATGAGACGACCAGCGGGGGTCGGGTCGTAGTCGTTGAGGTAGGTCTGCACATTCTTTACTAATGTGTTGAGTTCGGAGAGCAACCAGCGGTCGAAGTCAGGACGGTCTGCGTATGCGATGTCGGCCTCCTTGTACTCGAAGCCATCCACGTTGGCATACATTGTGAAGAACGAGTAGGCCTGCTGCAACTTGATGAAGAACTGGCTCGTCACTTCCTTCACGCCCTCGGGGTCGAAGGAGAGGTTGTCCCACGGCGAGGAGTTGGTGATCATGTACCAGCGCACAGCGTCGGCACCAAAAGTCTCGATGCACTCGAAGGGGTTGATGACGTTGCCAATGCGCTTCGACATCTTGATGCCGTTCTTGTCAAGCACGAGACCGTTGGAAATCACGGCTTTGTAAGCCACCGAATCGAACACCATCGTGGCGATGGCATGGAGCGTGAAGAACCAACCGCGTGTTTGGTCAACACCCTCGGCAATGAAGTCGGCAGGGTAGGCGATGCCCTTGTCAATCAGATCCTTGTTCTCGAATGGATAGTGAACCTGGGCGTAAGGCATGGCACCGGAGTCGAACCATACGTCGATGAGGTCGAGCTCGCGGGTGAGCACATTGCCCTGTTCGGACACCAGCTTGATGTCGTCCACGTAAGGACGGTGAAGGTCAATCTTGTCGTAGTTTTCCTGACTCATGTCGCCAGGAACAAAGCCCTTGTCCTTCAATGGATTCGATGCCATCACACCAGCTTTCACTGCCTTTTCAATCTCGTTGTAGAGCTCCTCGACGCTACCGATGCAGATTTCCTCGTGGGTGTCGCGGTTGCGCCAGATGGGCAGCGGAGTGCCCCAATAGCGAGAACGGGAGAGATTCCAGTCGTTGAGGTTCTCGAGCCACTTGCCGAAGCGTCCCGTACCAGTCGATTCGGGTTTCCATTGGATGGTTTGGTTCAGTTCAAACATGCGGTCTTTTTTCGCCGTCGATTTGATGAACCAGGAGTCGAGCGGATAGTAGAGCACGGGCTTGTCGGTGCGCCAGCAATGAGGATAGTTGTGGATGTGCTTCTCAATCTTGAAAGCCGTTCCCTCTTCCTTCATCTCGAGACACATGATGATGTTCAAGTCCATGTCCTTGCTGGCGGCCTTCTCATCGTACTTGCCACCTTGGTTGTATTTGGGGTCGTAAGCGTTCTTGACGAAGTCTCCACTATGTTTCCAGTAACTATCGTTCACACAGAGACTTACGAAATCTTCGTTCATGTCATCCTTAATGAAATACTTACCCGTGAAATCCACCATTGGACGGGTGTCTCCAGCCTTGTCGATGATGAAGAGCGATGGGATGCCGGCGTCCTTTGCCACCTTGGCATCGTCGGCACCAAAGGTCGGAGCGATGTGCACAATGCCCGTACCGTCTTCGGTTGTCACATAGTCGCCAGGAATCACACGGAAAGCCTCGTCTTCCTTCACGACAATCTGATTGTCCTCCAATGCGCAAGGCTTCACCCAAGGGAACAATTGTTCGTAGTGCAGACCCAAAAGGTCTGTGCCCTTGCCTCGCCACAAAATCTCAGGCTTTTCATCTTCGCCAAACTGGAAGTAGGCAGACAGGCGTGCTTCGGCCAAGATGTAGATGGCCTCCTCCTCAGTATAAGGGTTCTTGCCTTTGATGGCCACGTAGTCAATCTTGGGACCTACGCAGAGAGCCGTGTTGGAAGGGAGTGTCCAAGGGGTGGTCGTCCAGGCGAGGATGTAAACAGAGCTCCCCAGCCCCCAAAGGGGGAGGGCTGCCGCAGCGTTAGGCTGTTGGGCTTTTACACGGAACTGTGCTGTGACCGTTGTGTCCTTCACATCGCGATAGCAACCGGGTTGGTTCAGCTCGTGTGAAGAGAGGCCGGTACCTGCTGCGGGCGAGTAGGGCTGAATGGTGTAGCCCTTGTATAGCAAGCCCTTATTGTAGAGTTGCTTGAGGAGATACCACAGTGTCTCAATGTACTTGTTGTCGTAGGTGATGTATGGATGCTCCAAATCGACCCAATAGCCCATCTTGTCGGTGAGTTCCGTCCACTCGTTGGTGTACATCATCACGTTCTTGCGACAGGCATCGTTGTAGTCATCCACGCTGATTTTCTTGCCGATATCTTCTTTCGTAATGCCCAATGACTTCTCCACGCTCAACTCCACAGGTAGGCCGTGGGTGTCCCATCCAGCCTTACGCTTCACCTGGAAACCCTGCATCGTCTTATAGCGGAGGAATGTATCTTTGATGGTTCTGCCCATCACGTGGTGAATGCCCGGATGTCCATTGGCAGAGGGTGGCCCTTCAAAAAAGATGAATTGAGGACAGCCTTCGCGTTCCTCAATGCTCTTGTGGAACATGTCTTCCTGGTTCCACTGTTCCAGAACCTCCTTGTTCACATCAGAGAGGTTCAGTTTAGCTCGTTCTGTAAATTTCATCTATTTCAATTTTATGTCTTTGAGTTTCTGTTCTTTTCCACAATAACGGCACTTCAGCGTCTCCATATCTTTGCGGTAGAAGACTGTCTTCATCGGCTCATTGTTTGTGATGCACACGGGGTTGGCGCACTTCACGATGTTGGTTAACTCATCGGGCAGTGTCACCTCACGCTTCTCCTTCACCTCGTAGTCCTTGATGACTGTCAGTCGGATGTTGGGGCACACGACAGCCAGTTTGCTGATCTCTGCCTCCGAGAAGAACTTGCCGGAAATCTTGATGAGTCCTTTCTTGCCCATCACTTGGCTCTTCAGGTTGTTGGCAATCACCACTTCTTCCTTGAATTTCTCCAAGTCGAGCAACTGCACAATCGTGAAAAGTTTGTCTGTTGGTATGTGGTCGATGACGGAGCCATTTTCCAAGGCCGCCACCATCATGTTTTCCTTATTCTGATCCATGGCCTATCCAATGATTGTTTTATCGTTCTTGATGTCCTCCAACGTGATTCCCAGCACATCGCAAATCAGCGCCTCACGAGCATAGAGTCCGTTCTGTGCCTGTTCAAAGTAATAAGCGTGCTTGCTCTCGTCTACATCATATTCAATCTCGTTCACACGGGGCAGAGGGTGCAGAATCTTCATGTTCTCCTTGCATTTTCCCAGCATATTTGCCTTCAGGATGTAAGCATCTTTCACACGCTCATACTCCATCAGGTCTGTGAAACGCTCCCTTTGTACGCGTGTCATATATAAGATGTCAGCATCAGCAATCGTGTCTTCCGTGAAGTCCTGCTGTTCGATGTAATTGACGTTGTTCTTCTTGCAGTACAACTTGTACTCCTCGGGCATTTCCAACTCCTTCGGAGCGATGAAATGGAACGTGGGATTATACTTCCGCATCGACATCAGCAATGAATGTACGGTGCGGCCATACTTCAAGTCGCCCACCATGTAGATGTTCAGATTTTCCAGTGTGCCCTGCGTCTTGTAGATGGAATAGAGGTCGAGCATCGTCTGGGATGGGTGCAGGTTCGAACCATCGCCTGCATTGATGATGGGCACGTTCGTCACTTCGCTCGCATACAGCGCGGCACCTTCCAACTTGTGACGCATCACAATCACATCAGCGTAATTGCTTACCATCTTGATCGTGTCCTTCAGTGTCTCACCTTTCGAAGAACTCGTCACCTTCGGGTCTGTGAAACCAATCACACGGGCTCCCAAACGGTTCGCGGCCGTTTCAAACGACAGTCTCGTGCGAGTGCTTGGCTCGAAGAACAGCGTGGCTACAACCTTGCCCTTCAGCAACTGACGGTTCGGGTGTGCCTCAAACTCCGCCGCCATGTTGAGCAGATATTGAATCTTCTCCTTTCCATAGTCGGCAATCGAAACAATGCTCCTGTTTTCCATATTATCAATGTTTAGTTGGCTGCTTCAAATTCTTTCAGGAAGCGGACATCGTTCTCTGAGAAGAGACGAAGATCCTTGACCTGATACTTGAGGTTGGCGATACGTTCAATACCCATACCGAAAGCATAGCCCTTGTACTTGGTGGAATCGATGCCATTGGCTTCGAGCACATTGGGGTGAACCATTCCGCAACCGAGGATTTCGAGCCATCCGGAACCCTTGCACATGCTACATCCCTTGCCCTTACAGAGGGTGCAACTCACGTCCATCTCAGCACTGGGTTCCGTGAAGGGGAAGTAAGAGGGACGGAGGCGGATTTGCGTGTCTTCGCCGAACATCTCCTTGGCAAAGAGCAGAAGTACCTGCTTGAGGTCGGTGAAACTGACTTTCTCATCGACATAAAGTCCCTCTACCTGATGGAAGAAGCAGTGGGCACGAGCAGAGATAGCCTCATTGCGATACACACGACCTGGGCAGAGCACACGAATGGGGGGCTGCTGCTTTTCCATCACACGAGCCTGAACCGAACTGGTGTGGGTACGGAGGATGATGTCTGGATGTGCCTCGACAAAGAACGTGTCCTGCATGTCGCGGGCAGGATGATCGTCCGCGAAGTTCATGGATGAGAATACGTGCCAGTCGTCTTCCACCTCTGGACCTTCAGCCAGTGAGAAGCCAAGACGTGAGAAGATGTCGATGATTTCATTCTTGACGAGGGTGAGCGGATGACGTGTGCCCAAACCGATAGGGTAGGCGGTACGGGTGATGTCGAGGTGGTTCACCTCAGTTTCCTGTACGGCAAAAGCATCGCGGAGTGCATTGATTTTCTCCTGCGCCTTGTCCTTCAGTTCGTTGATCTTGATGCCAATCTCCTTCTTCTGGTCGGCTGGCACATTGCGGAAGTCGGCCATGAGGGCTGGAATGACACCTTTTTTGCTCAGGTATTTGATGCGAAGTTGTTCGATTTCCTCAGCCGAATTGGCTGTGAGTCCTTCAACCTCTTGGAGTAAACTTTGAATCTTTTCTAACATATTTGATGTTGTTTTGTGAAAAATCGCTGCAAAGTTAGTGATTTTTCATGAGGAATGCGTTAACTTTGCAAAGTTTTTATGAAAAAAGCATGAGAAAAGGTTTGGTTATAGCAGTAGCAGCGGGGTTTCTTCTTGGTTCGTGCAAAGACAAGAAGATGGAGAACGTGTTTGCTCCTGACGATGATGTGGAGGAAGATTCCGTTGAAGCGTTCGTGGGTGACACGCTTCATTTGTTCGAGGAAACGGAGCCACCAGCCGCTGTTGATGAACTTTTTGATGATTTCTTGTTCAATTTCATAGACGATGCACGTTTCCAAGGACAGCGCATCGTTTATCCATTGCCTTGTACGGATGGTGAAGAGGAAACTTCGTTGACGCGACAGGATTGGCCTGATTTTGACCATTTCAAGAATCAGGAATTGTTGACGGTGATTTATGAGCGTGAGCATGATCTGGTGTTGTCGAAGGACACGTCGATGCAGAGTGTGGCGGTGGAATGGATAGATTTGAGTCATTCCATGGTGGAGAAGTTTCACTTCAATCGTGTGAACGATAAGTGGATGTTGACGAATATTGACAAGAAACGGAGGGAGGACATGCCGAATGGCGATTTCCTGAATTTCTATGCCCGCTTCATTACCGATAGTGTCTATCAGCGTGAGGCATTGGCTGATCCTGTCAAGGTGATTCTCACATCCGAGGATGGCGAGGAAGAACCTCAGGAGGAGCAGGTGAATGCTGACGAGTGGTTTGAGATGCGGGAGAGCATTCCACTGCCCGAGGATGCGTTGGTGAATGTGGACTATGGACAAGCGAGCATCAGCCAGAACAGGAAGATTCTGCTCTTGCAGGGCCTCAGCAATGGCATGCAGATGAAGTTCACGTTCACCAAGAATGGGGACGATTGGAAATTGATGGAGATAGAGTATTAGAGTTGAGAGTTTAGAGCATAGAGGAAAGATGAAAGAATACAAAGATTATAGTTTGCTTGGCCACAATACGTTTGGCATGGATGTGAAGGCCAAACGCTATGTGGAATATGACAGCGAGGAGGAGCTCCGCGCGCTGATTCCTACGTTGGAAGGGAAGGTGTTGCACATCGGTGGAGGCAGTAATCTGCTCTTCAAGGGAGATTTTGATGGTACGGTATTGCATAGTGCCATCAAGGGTATTCAGGTATATTTAGGCATTGGGGAAAATGATGAAGTCGTTGTCCGTGTGGGGGCTGGCGAAGTGTGGGACGATTTTGTCGCATGGGCAGTTTCCAATGGCTATGGAGGCGTGGAGAATCTTTCGCTCATTCCTGGCGAGGTGGGAGCAAGTGCTGTGCAGAACATCGGGGCGTATGGCGTGGAGGCGAAGGATGTGATTGCGAAGGTTGAGGCGATTGACTTGCAGAGTGGGGCGTTCCGTTCGTTTGGTGTGGATGAGTGTGGCTATGCCTATCGTCAGAGTATATTTAAAAATGAGTTGAAGGGACGGTATGCCATCACCCATGTGATGTTCAGCCTGACACGTAAGCCAAAGTTGAAGCTGGAATACGGAAATCTCCGTGCCATGTTGTGTAACAACACCCCGGATGGAGAATCTCGCCCAGCGCGTGGGCTGGGAGATGTGCGTCAGGCCATCATCGACATCCGCAACGCCAAATTGCCCGACCCCAAGGTGCTGGGCAATGCCGGCAGTTTCTTCATGAATCCAGTTGTGAGCAGGGAGAAGTTCCTGGCTCTCCAGAAGGACTATCCCCAGATGCCTTTCTACGAAGTGGAAGGTGGGGTGAAGATTCCTGCAGGATGGATGATAGACCAGTGCGGATGGAAGGGAAAGTCGTTGGGTCGTGCAGCCGTGCATGACAAGCAGGCTTTGGTGCTGGTCAATCTGGGTGGCGCCACCTCCGACGAGATTGTCACATTGTGCGAGACGATTTGCCGCGATGTGAGGGAGAAATTCGGCATAGACATTCATCCAGAAGTAAATCTGATATAAACTAACTTTCAAATTCATGCGGATCACGATACTTGGTAGCGGAACCTCCTGCGGAGTGCCTCAGATAGGATGCACATGTGAGGTGTGTACATCGACCGACCCCAAGGACAAGCGTTTGCGCTGTTCGGCATTGGTGGAGGTGGATGGAGCGAACATCCTCATCGACTGCGGACCCGATTTCCGCCAGCAGATGCTTGGCATCGACTTCAAGCCCCTCGATGCTGTGCTCATCACCCACGAGCATTACGACCATGTGGGCGGGCTGGATGACCTGCGTCCCTACAGCGTCTTTGGAGGCGTGAGTGTCTATGCAGAGAAGTTCTGCATGGATCATCTCATGGAGCGCATTCCTTATTGCTTTACGCCACCCGAGAAGCGCTACCCCGGAGTGCCGGCTCTTGATCTGATGGAGATAGAACCCCACAAGCCCCTTGTCGTCAAGGGGGTGACCATCATGCCCATCCGCGTTATGCACGCCAAACTGCCCATCGTAGGATTCCGCATCGGCAACTTCGCCTACATCACCGACATGAAGACCATTCCCGACTCCGAGCTTCCCATGCTTGAGGGCGTCGAATACCTCATCGTGAACGGCCTGCGCCATAAAGAGCATCCCAGCCATCAGACCATTGAGGAAGCGATAGCCTTTGCCCGTCAGTTGGGCGTGAAGGAGGCATGGCTCATCCACATGAGCCACCACATCCGGCGGCATCAGCAGGAAGAGGCGTCTCTTCCTGCCGGCATCCACCTGGCCTACGACGGCGAAGTGATTAACTTCTGAAACAGTCCTGAAGGGAGGGCTGACGCGATGCTTGTCATGAGAAAAGAGAAGGGCGCGACGGAATGACCGTCACGCCCTTGCTTTATGTGTTGATGGAACTTTCGCCTATTTCAGACCTTCCCAGGTACCTTTGATGCGCTTGCACTGGGTGTAGAGGGAAGGGCAGTTGAAGACTTTGAAGAGATCGCCTTCGTTGACCTGGATGATCTCCACACTGCGCTGCTCGGTGTCCCATCCTTTGCCCATCATGTAGATGTACATCACGCGACCGTCGTAGAGCTGCATGTCCTGGTGCTTGTTCACGCTGGCACGCATGTTCACGGTGTAGGGATACTTGGGCGTGTAGGCGTTCTCAGGCGTGGCGCCTTCGAGCACGGCGGCTGGCAGATAGGGCTGGTAGTAGGAGTCGTTCTCCGGAGCGTAGGAGTTGGTGCCAAACTTCTCCTTGAGCTGTGAGAGCACAGAGCTGACGTTGGAGGAGTAGTTGATGAGGCGGATGCACTTCTCGCCCTCGGCGCGGTCGCGGCCGTAGATGGCCATCGCCATCGGCATCATGGCTGCGGTGCCGTAGGGGGTCTTGCCGAGGAACTCGGTGTAGAGCTCCTCAAACTCCTCGTAGTTGGAGGGAACGTTGGTGAACGTCACCATGCCGGTGGCGGCAGGGTTGTAGGTCTTGATGCTCAGCGTGCCCTTCTGCGTGTACTCGTGTCCGTTCGCTGTGTAGGATGATTCCTTGCCGGCGATTTTGGTCAGCGCGTCCATGCCTTTTTCCTTGACCTGCTTCTTGGCTTCTTTCGTGGCTTCCCGCTTCACGGCCTGCTTTCCTCTGTTGATGAGGCCCTGGATTTGTGCGTCAGCCATTGTGTTGGCGCCTGTCAGCAACACTGTCGCCACAAGCATGCGATAGAGGTTCTTCATATATAATAATAAATAATGTGTAGTTTTACAATGTCATGTTCTGCAAGAAGGAGATGAGCACACCTGCTGCGACGGCTGAACCAATCACGCCAGAGACGTTGGACGACATGCAGTAGTTGAGCACGTGGTTCTTGGGGTCGTACTTGGTGCTGATTTCGTTGCACACACGGCTGGCCATCGGAACGGCTGAAAGACCGGTGGCACCAATGAGCGGATTGATCTTCTTCTTGGAGAAGAGGTTGGTGATCTTCACCATACAGATGCCCGATGCGATGGAGAGGCCGAATGCGAAGAATCCGCCGACCACGATACCGATTGTCGTCCAGTTGAGGAAGGCCTGCACAGTCATTGTTGCACCTACGCAGAGCCCCAAGAATACTGTAGCTGTATTCATGATGGAGTTGGAGATGGTGTCGAACAGACGGCCTGTGTCTGAACCGATTTCCTTCAAGAGGTTACCGAACATGAGCATGCCGATGAGCGAAACGGCTGATGGCACGAGGAGCGCCACGATGGTGGTCACGGCGATGGGGAAGATAATCTTGATGACCTTCTCGTTCTTCATTTTCTGACCAGAGGGATAGAGCTTGTCCTGCTCCTTCATGTTGATGCGCAGTTCCTTCTCAGAGCAGAGCATCTTCACCACGAGTGGGATGATGACGGGCACGAGCGCCATGTAGGAGTAGGCTGCGATGGCGATAGGAGCCAGGAGGTGAGGAGCCAGCTTGATGGTCGTGAAGATGGCGGTAGGACCGTCAGCACCACCGATGATGCCGAGCGATGCGGCCTCCTTGATGTTGAACTGGCCGGATGCCACAGCGATGATGAGCACTGCGAAGATACCCATCTGTGCGGCGGCACCGAAGATGGACAGACGCAGGTTGCGGAGCATGGGGCCGAAGTCGGTCAGCGCACCCACACCCATGAAAATCACAGGAGGCAGGAAGCCCGTCTTGATGAGCATGTAGTAGAGGAAGTTCATCAGTCCGAGATCGTGCGCAATCTGAGGGAGCGACATCTCCCAGATGTTCTCTGCCAGCACTTTGCCCGATGCATCGACTATGCGTCCAGCCTCGTCGGCCTGATACACGCCCATGTCGCCACCAGGGAAGTTGGCAATCAGCACACCGAAGGCGATAGGGATGAGCAGCAGGGGCTCGAAGTGCTTGACAATGCCGAGGTACAGGAGCACGAAGGCCAGCAAGTACATGATAAGATAGGTACCGTTGGCCGCGATGATGTCGCTGAACGCGGTCATCTGGTACACGTTATTGAGTATTTCTTCCATAATTAAGCCATTTTCATGATTGGGTCATCTTCTTCCACTGAGTCGCCTGAGTTGACGAGGATGGCAGTGATAGTGCCCGCCTTGTCAGCACGGATGGCGTTGAAGGTCTTCATGGCCTCGATGTAGCCAAGTGTGTCGCCTGCCTGAACCGTGTCGCCCACCTTCACAGGAGTCTCAGAATTATCCTTCACGAGGTAGAACTTACCCTCCAGTGGAGCCACGATGTCTTCGCCTTCACTGGCTGGAGCGGCGGCAGCGGGTGCTGCACCTGCTGCTGGAGCTGCTGGAACAGCATCACCGTATGCGATTTCCACCTTGTAGTTCACGCCGTTCACCTGAACCGTCACGCTCTTAGGACCTTCACCTGCAGGAGCAGCGGCAGGAGCGTTCTTGGCAGCCTTACGCTTGGCGAGGTCAGCCTCGAAGTCAGCCTTGGCCTTACCACTCTTGTAGGCACGATACTGCTCTGGGTGCATGGCGAGTTCGAAGAGCTCCTCATCGTCCTCACCGAGTTCCCAACCGTTCTGCTTCATTTCCTCGCGGAACTCGTCGAGCTTGTCGGGGAAGTAAGACTGTGGGTCTTGGGTCTCGAACTCACGACCCTGTTCTTTGGCCATCTCCACGAGTTCAGGAGCTACAGGACCAGGCAACTGACCGGCCTTGCCGAGAATCATGTCCCAGATGGTGTCGGCAATCATGCTCCAGCGAGCTTTGCCCTTCTCCATCTGCATCACGTTCATCAGCGCGAGGTTCTTCACATACTGAGAGAATGGCGTCACGAGGCAGGGATAACCCACCTTTGGCCATACGTAAGCCACCTCGTCGAAGAGCTTGATGAGCAGGTCGTCAGTGGTCAACTCAGGCTGATTGTTCTTCACCTTCCACTTGTTGAGCGACTTGAGGTTGTCCTCGAGGTCTGTCATCAGCGAACCCATCATGCCACCAGGCAGACCTGGTTTCACGAGCAGAGAGTTGTTGATGTGGTTGAGGTCGGGGATGTAGTAGCCGAGGAAGTCGTCGCACATCTCTTGAATCTGAGTGCGCACCTCCATGTAGGCTGCCATATTGATCTCCTTTACCTTGAAACCGGCATCCTTCAACATCTCCTGCACGGCGATGATGTCAGCATGACCCGTACCCCAAGAGAGAGGAGACATGCCTGTATCTACATAGTCACAACCAGCGTTGCAGACCTCAAGGATGCTGGCCATGTTGAAACCTGGACCAGCGTGAGAGTGATACTGCACAACGATGTCAGGATTGATTTTCTTGATGCCCTCAACAATTTTGCCGAGCGACACTGGACGGCCGATACCTGCCATATCCTTCAAGCAGATTTCGTCAGCACCAGCTTCGATGAACTGCTTAGCCAAGTTCACGTAGTACTCAACAGTGTGGATAGGGGAGTAGGTGATGCAAAGCGCAGCCTGGGCAATCATGCCTGCCTCCTTCGAATACTTGATGGAAGGAATCACGTTGCGTGGGTCGTTCAGACCGCAGAAAATACGGGTGATGTCAGTACCCTGAGCCTTCTTCACCTTGTAGAAGAGTTTGCGCACATCCTTTGGCACTGGGCTCATGCGCAGACCATTCAGTGCTCGGTCGAGCATGTGGGTCTGAATGCCAGCCTCATGGAAAGGCTTTGTCCATTCGCGTACTGATTTGTTTGGGTTCTCTCCGTAGAGGAGGTTCACCTGCTCGAAACCGCCACCGTTTGTCTCGACACGGTCGAAACATCCCATCTTGATGATGGCCGGAGCCACTTTAACGAGTTGGTCCACACGAGGCTGATACTTACCAGCACTCTGCCACATGTCGCGGAAGACCAACGAGAACTTCACTTCTTTTGCTTTTGCCATATCTTTGTAATACTTATTATTTGTTTACAACTTGGTGATTTTTGTTGCACGACCCTTGCCACCCGTGATTTGGCTGATGGTGGCGTCGATGATAGCCTTAGTGTTTGCGTCGATGCTGTTGATGGCCTTGGCAACAGGAAGTGCCTTCTTGGCCACACTCTCTTCGGGCGCCCACTTGTTCACTGCCCAGATGAGCAATTTGCCGAGATTGATCACAATGAGCAATACGAGGAACACTGTGACCATACCGACAATCAGGAGCTGCAAAGCCCCATAAATGTCATTTGTAATCATATAATCCGAATTTATTTAATCTTTCTACGTTAAAAAACGCTGCAAATGTACGAATAATTTTCCACATATTTATATTATAAGGAACCTTTTTTTCGAAATGAGGGAAAAATTGTATAACCTTTGCTCATCCTCTTCATCTTCAGTTGCATTTTTCACTCAAAAAATTTTGTACTCTCTTGACTTATTCGTACCTTTGCACCCGATTTCGAGGTGGAAGCCTTGAGTCGAACAGAAAAGAGAGTATTAACTAATAGAAACAACTATGGACGATTATCCGGCGAATAGTATGAAGTGCCTGGGATAAGACTCACCTCTCACGCGGAGTTGCCATGAGTCTTTGCCCCACTTTTTTATTGTTCACAATCAGACAAGAAGCAAAGGTTCAAACAACAATGCGAACATTCTGGAATTTTAATGGCGGCATCAAGCACATTGATGCGTGGGAGCCAAATTGCTGGGTGCAGGTGACGTGCCCAGTGGATGACGATAGAGAGTTTTTGGAGCAGGAACTCGGCATGCCCGACTACTTCATGGATGACGTGGCAGACGCTGAAGAGCGTGCGCGTTATGATATGGATGAGGGTTGGCTGATGATTATCATGCGTATTCCTCACCTGAAGAGCGTCTCGTCGCGGAGTCCTTATACCACTATCCCGTTGGGTATCGTGGTCAAAGGAGACAAGATCATTACTATCTGCAATCAGGAGACGCGTATGATGCTCGATTTTGTGAATCATCAGATGCGTCGTGCGGAGGGTTTCACCGATGCGGCAGATTTGGTGTTCAGGGTCTTCTTGAGCGCTTCGGTGTGGTATTTGAAGTATCTGAAGCAGGTGAATGGCATCATTGAGAAGGCGAAACGCGACCTCGACAAGCATATCGATAATAAGGATTTGGTGAATCTCTCACGATTGCAGGATTCGCTCACTTACTTTGGCACGTCCATTCGTGGCAATGAGTCGCTGTTGAGCAAGTTGAAGTTCCGTTTGCCTGTCGATGAACTGGATGCCGAACTCATCGAGGACGTGAACATCGAGATGAATCAGGCGCGTGAGACGACAGCCATCTACATCAACATCCTCGACTCAACGATGGACACCTACGCGAACATTATAAATAATAATATGAATACGGTGATGCGACTGCTGACGTCGCTGAACATGATAATCCTCTTTCCCACGTTCATTACGTCGATGTTTGGTATGAACCTCATCAACGGAATGGAGGGGTGGAAAATGGGCTTTCCCATCGCTATTGTTGCCTGTGTGGTGTGCACTGCCGTATCGTTGTGGTGGTTCAGACGGAAGAAGTGGCTGTGAATGTCTTTAGTGGGGTCGCTTTGTACATTAAAGGTTGCAAAATGCCGTTGTACATGCTCTTTTTTGTTCTTTTTGTCATAAAACATGCTCAGGATGCGTTCTCTTTTACTTATTATTAGTAAATTTGCCACGCAAAACGGTAAAAACATTTTTTTAGGGCAATAAGTTCCCGTACTTTGTATGGTAATATCACTTATCTAACAATAATAAACAAGATGAAAAAGTACAATTTCAATGCAGGGCCTTCTATCCTTCCTCGCGAAGTGATTGAGCAGACTGCACAGGCTTGTCTTGATTTCAATGGTTCAGGACTCTCTCTGATGGAGATTAGCCACCGCGCAAAGGATTTTCAACCAGTAGTTGATGAGGCAGTAGCACTCTTCAAGGAACTTCTCGACATTCCAGAGGGTTACTCCGTGCTCTTCCTTGGTGGCGGTGCAAGCCTTGAGTTCTGCATGGTTCCTTACAACTTCCTCGAGAAGAAGGCAGCCTACCTGAACACGGGTGTATGGGCTACGAAGGCCGAGAAGGAAGCCAAGGCATTTGGTGAGGTGGTGGAAGTCGCTTCTTCTGCCGACAAGAACTTCACTTACATTCCACGCAATTTCGAGATTCCAGCCGACGCTGACTATCTCCACATCACGACCAACAACACCATCTATGGTACTGAGCTTCGCGAAGATCTCGACTCTCCAATCCCTGTGATTGCCGACATGTCTTCCGACATCTTCAGCCGTCCTATTGACGTGAGCAAATATGCTCTCATCTATGGTGGAGCTCAAAAGAACCTCGCTATGGCAGGTCTCACCTTTGTCATTGTGAAGGAAGATGCTCTTGGCAAGGTTTCCCGTCACATTCCAACGATGCTCGACTATCGCACTCACGTGAAGAAGGGTTCTATGTTCAACACTCCTCCTGTGGTGCCTATCTATTCTGCCCTGATGAACCTCCGCTACATGAAGGCTCATGGTGGTGTGAAGGCCATGCAGAAGTTGGCTGAACAGCGTGCTGAAATCGTTTATGCCGAGATTGACCGCAACAAACTTTTTGTTGGTACAGCTGAGGAGGACAGCCGTTCGCTCATGAACCTCACTTTCGTTCTGAAGCCAGAGTATCAGGAATTGCAGGACGAGTTCTTGAAGTTCGCCACTTCTCAGGGTATGGTTGGTGTGAAGGGTCATCGCGACGTTGGTGGTTTCCGTGCTTCTTGCTACAACGCCATGAGTATCGAAGGCGTTCAGGCACTTGTGAAGTGCATGCAGGAGTTTGAGGCTCAACACTAATAAACTTTCAACTTGAAAAAATATGGCAAAAGTACTGATTGCTACAGAAAAGCCATTCGCGGCGCAGGCTGTCAATGGCATCAAAGAGATTATTGAAGGTGCTGGCTTTGAGTTGGCACTTCTGGAGAAATATACAGAGAAGGCTCAGCTACTTGAGGCTGTGGCTGATGTGGATGCCATCATCATCCGTTCTGACATCATCGACGCTGAAGTATTCGACGCTGCCAAGAACTTGAAGATAGTGGTGCGTGCAGGTGCAGGTTACGACAATGTTGACCTTGAGTCCGCTACGGCTCACAAGGTGGTGGTGATGAACACGCCTGGCCAGAACGCCAATGCTGTGGCAGAACTCGTGCTCGGTTTGCTCGTCTTCACTGTCCGCAACTTCTACAATGGTAAGGCTGGTTCTGAGCTCATGGGCAAGAAACTGGGTATTCTTGCTTTCGGAAATGTAGGTCGTAACGTGGCTCGCATCGCCAAGGGCTTCGGCATGGAGGTGTCGGCTTACGACGCTTACTGTCCTGCTGAAGTTATCGAGGCCGCTGGTGTGCACGCTGCTGCATCTCAGGCTGAACTCTTCGAGACTTGCGACATCGTTTCGCTTCATATTCCAGCTACTGACGAGACGAAGCAGAGCATCGGTAAGGCACTTGTGGGAAGCATGAAGCAGGGTGCTATTCTGATCAATACAGCCCGCAAGGAGGTCATCAACGAGCCAGAACTCGTCGAGTTGCTCACTGAGCGTACTGACCTCAAGTACATCACAGACATCAAGCCTGTTGATGACGCTTCGTTCGCCCAGTTCGAGGGTCGTTATTTCTGCACGCCCAAGAAAATGGGTGCCCAGACTGCTGAGGCCAACACCAACGCAGGTCTTGCCGCCGCCAACCAGATTGTCGGTTTCATCAAGGAGGGCATCACGAAGTTCCAGGTGAACAAGTAATCAAATCATATAAATACAATCAAAAAGCACGTCCAGTTTCGGGCGTGCTTTTTTGTTTTGGCCAATATTCCAATCGATTGGAACCATTTCTTCAATCGGTTGGGTGATTTACTTTGTCACACGTACATTGGTGATGTAGAGTCCTTCAGAACCATAGATGTGGAAGTTTTTCAGTGGCTTGATGCCTGGCAAGTTGGCAATGCGTTTGCCATTGACGAAGATTTTCACGCCTCCCTTATTGTAGCTGACGGCGATGTGGTTCCAACCCTGCTTCATCACTTTCTCGAGATTTTGGCTTTGACCGTCAAGCGACTCGTCATTTGTCTTTGTGAACCAATATTGCACGTAGTCGAGGTAGATGTAAATGTGGCCGAACTGGTCTTCGCCATCGAAGAAATGGATTTCTTGTGCTGCATCGGGAGTCCTGAAATATTCATATTCCAAATTCCAAATGTCTGGCATGCCACCGTTGAGTTGTGGTTCGATGAGGGTGCCACTTCCGCCAAACTTGAGGATGTTGCGGCCTGCGCAGGCGTTCACCTCCATGCTGCCTTCCTTCAGATCCCATTTCGAGGGCAATTCGCCATCTTTTTCGGCTGAGAGGTCATCAGCAAAGAAAATACCCTCGGCGGGCTTGAAGTCGCCACTCTCGTAGATGGCTTTCAAATCGAGCGCTTGGGCATCTGCAGGGTTGGCCACAGCCTCCTCGCTGGCCTCTTCGCCTTCGCTTTCCTCCGATTGCTCTTCAGCGTTCTCCACTACTTCTGTGTTCTCATTTTCGGTGTCAGATGCATTGGGCTTCTTCTCACCTCCACAAGCCGTCATCATCATGAGGCTTGCCATGCACGTCAGTGCCAGATAGATTTTTTTCATTTTCAGATTGATTTTGGTTGTATAAATAATGATTTGGTTGATGAATTGATGGGGCAAAGGTAGTGAAAAAAGTAAAAAAACTTGAACTTTTATCCTTGAACTTTTAGTTTTAGCCTATTTTTTCCTAACTTTGCACGCTGAAATCGTAAATACACATTATAATATATATATAGACATGGCTATTGTAAAACCATTCAGAGGCGTGCGCCCACCGAAAGAACTCGTGGAGAAGGTGGAGAGCCGTCCATACGATGTGCTTGACTCTGAGGAGGCTCGCGCAGAGGCTGGCGACAACGAGATGTCGCTCTATCACATCATCAAACCAGAGATTAACTTCGAACCCGGCACCAGCGAGTATGACCCTCGTGTCTATGAGGAGGCAAGGCGTCAGTTCGAGAAGTTCCAAAAGAACGGATGGCTCGTTCAGGACGAGAAGGAGCAGTACTACATCTATGCGCAGACCTCCTGCCTGCCAGCCAATGGCAATCAGGAGAAGACGCAGTATGGCATCGTGGTGGGAGCCTACAGTGGCGACTACCTGCGAGGCGTCATCAAGAAGCATGAGCTGACTCGTGCCGACAAGGAGGAAGACCGCATGAAGCATGTGCGCGTTAACGACGCCAACATCGAGCCCGTTTTCTTCGCCTATCCTGACGACGAGGTGCTCCTCCAGCTCATCGAGAAGTATGCCAAGACAGAGCCTGAGTATGACTTTGTGGCGCCTATCGATGGCTTCGGACACAAGCTTTGGGTGGTGAGCGACGACGAGGACATCCAGACCATCACCAAGCGTTTCGCCAAGATGCCGAGCCTCTACATTGCCGACGGACATCACCGCAGTGCCGCCGCAGCTTTGGTGGGAGCGGAGAAGGCCAAGCAGAATCCCAACCATCGTGGCGACGAGGAGTACAACTACTTCATGGCCGTTTGCTTCCCTGCCAGCCAGTTGACCATCCTCGACTACAACCGCGTTATTCGAGGTCTCAACGGCCTCACGCCCGAAGGCTTCATCAAGGCTTTGGAGAAGGATTTCACGGTAGAGAAGAAGGGTAGGGAAGAGTATCGTCCGCAGGAGTTGCACGAGTTCTCGCTCTATCTTGAGGGCGAGTGGTATTCGCTCAAAGCCAAGCCTGGCACCTATGACGAGAACGACCCCATTGGTGTGCTCGATGTCAGCATCTCCTCTCGGCTCATTCTCGACAAGATTCTCGGCATCAAGGATCTGCGTCGCGACAAGCGCATCGACTTCGTGGGAGGACTTCGTGGTTTGGGCGAGTTGAAACGCCGTGTGGACAGTGGCGAGATGAAGACCGCCCTGGCACTCTATCCTGTCACGATGCAACAGATCATGGACATCGCTGACTCAGGCAATATCATGCCTCCCAAGGCGACATGGTTTGAACCCAAACTGCGCTCAGGATTAGTGATACATAAATTAAGTTGAAAGCTTTTTAGTTTTCATGGACATTTATAAGACCATCAAATCCCCATCTGAGGGAACTTATACGGAGAAGCGGAGCAAATTTCTTGCCTTCGCTTTTCCTGTTAGTAGCGTCGATGAGGTGAAGCAGTTGGTGGCCGACTATCAGAAGAAGTACTACGACGCGCGACACGTGTGCTATGCCTACATGCTGGGCGCCGAACGTAAGGAGTTCCGGGCCAACGACAATGGTGAGCCTTCGGGCACGGCGGGCAAGCCCATCCTCGGACAAATCAATTCCAACGAGTTGACTGACATCCTCATCATCGTTGTCCGTTACTTCGGAGGTGTGAAGCTCGGCACGTCTGGTCTGATTGTGGCCTATCGACAGGCCGCGGCTGAGGCCATCACATCGGCAGAAATCATCGAGAAGACCGTGGACGAGGACGTGACCTTCTTCTTCGAATATCCCTTCATGAACGACGTGATGCGCATCGTGAAGGAAGAGAACCCGCAAATCGTCGCGCAGGGATTCGACAACGACTGCTCCATGACCCTCCGCATCCGCAAGGACTCTATGCCCCGCCTCAGGGTGAGACTCGAAAAAGTCTCCTCGCTCCACTTCGGGTGAGTTCTTATCTTCCAAATCTTCCTTCTGGGGGGATTTGGGAGACTGTTGTGATGGAGGGGAAGATGCGCTGAAAAGGGCTTGGTTCTGTGGGTTGTGAAGAAAAAAACGGAGAAAAGTCATAATAAACCTTAACGGATGGTGGGGGTTTGGAAAAAATGTGCTATCTTTGCAATCGTCTGATTTAAGAATTTAATAAATGATAGTGCGATATATGAATATTTCAAGATACATGATGGCTGGGGCGATGGCGCTGATGTGTGCTTCGTCGGCTCTGGCGCAGAAGGTGGTGATCGGGAATTATGTCTTCCCGAAGGATAAGGCTCAGTATTATGGCGAGATGGAGGGCGGAAAGCCACACGGCAAGGGTAAGACGACGTTCACGACGGGTGACACCTACGAGGGTGAGTATGAGAAGGGCAAGCGTCAGGGGTATGGCGTCTATACTTTCACCGACGGCGAGAAGTATGAGGGTAACTGGCACCAGGATCATCAGCATGGAAAGGGAATTTATTACTTTTCCAACAATAATAAGTATGACGGTCTGTGGTACATCGATTTCCAGCAGGGCTACGGCACGATGTATTATTATAATGGCGACAAATATACGGGCGACTGGTATCAGGACAAGCGCAACGGAAAGGGTCGCTACACGTGGTCGAACGGCATCTTTTACGATGGCGAGTGGAAGGAGGACAAGAAGTCGGGCAAGGGTGTGTTTGACTGGCGCGATGGCTCCATCTACGAGGGCGACATGGACAACGACATGCGCAATGGCCAGGGTAAGTACACGTATGCTAACGGCGACTTCTACACGGGTGGCTGGAAGGACGACATGATGCACGGCAAGGGCATCTACCGCTTCAAGAATGGTGACG
This sequence comes from uncultured Bacteroidaceae bacterium, assembly GCA_905234125.1. GTDB lineage: Bacteria > Bacteroidota > Bacteroidia > Bacteroidales > Bacteroidaceae > Minthosoma. Next base: position 34,089 of record CAJOGQ010000012.1, read on the forward strand.
TGTATGAGGGTGATTATCAGAACGGTGAGCGAACGGGCCAGGGCATCTTCACGTATGCTGACAAGCGGAAGTATGTGGGTCAGTTCAAGTTTGGCCTGATGGAGGGCTTCGGCACTTACACTTGGCCTGATGGTTCGAAGTACGAAGGCTATTGGGTGGAGGACAAGGAGCATGGACGTGGCAAGTTCACGGGTGCGAATGGCGATGTGTACGACGGCGAATGGGCTGGCGGCGAGATGAACGGCGAGGGTGTGATGAGGCTGTCGGACGGCACGAAGTTCAAGGGTCATTTCAAGGACGGCATGAAGAACGGAAAAGGTGTGGAGGAGTCGCCTGACGGCACGCGCTTCGAGGGCTCTTTCTTCAACGACCAGAAGGATGGCTCGTTTGTGGAGAAGGATCGCAACGGCAACATCCTGCGCAAGGGCATCTACAACAAGGGACGCCTGATGGGGCAATGAGGCCATTTACAATTTGACATTTTACAATTTGCCATGCGGATTCAGAGCATACTGGAGGAAGTGAAGCGATTGGCGGTGGAGGCCGGCACGTTCATTGCCGAGCAACGTCAGCACTTCGACGCGAGCAAGGTGGAGTCGAAGCATAGTCACGACTATGTGAGCTATGTGGACAAGCAGTGCGAGCAGATGATTGTGGCGCGTCTGAAAGAGATTCTTCCGGAGGCTGGCTTCATCACGGAGGAGAAGACCACGACTCAGACAGCTGAGGAGACTGGGTTCTTCTGGGTGGTTGATCCGTTAGACGGCACGACGAACTTCATCCACGACTTGGCTCCCTACTGCGTCTGCATCGCCTTGAAAAATAAGACCGACATCCTCCTGGGCGTGGTCTATGAGGTGACACGCAAGGAACTATACAGCGCGGGCAAGGGCTTGGGTGCCTATCTCAATGGCCAACCCATCCATGTGTCGGAGCTGAAGGACTTGGATCAGGCGCTGGTGATGATTGGCTATCCCTACAATGCGGAGGGTTTCCGTCAATTTTGCCTGAATCTGACGGGACAGCTCTACGGACATTGCGCCAGTATCCGCAGCAACGGCAGTGCTGAGGGCGAACTCTGCTACTTGGCGGCAGGAAAGATTGATGTCTATGTGGAGTCGTTCATCCAGCCTTGGGACGTGATGGCTGGTGCCTGCATCCTGCTCGAGGCGGGTGGAAAGATTTCTGACTATGACGGGGCCGATGAGCAGTGGGAGAGTGGTCGTCAGGTAGTCGCCACCAACGGACTGCTTCATGAGGCGATGTTGGTGGAGATTCAGAAAGCAAGGTCTTGACAAAAGACTTTCGATAGCGAGTTAACTAACAATATTATCAACCTTAAATGATCAGACGTTATGATTTTAGACACCCTTGAAAACTTTGGCAAGTATGCCGCGCTCAACCCCTTGTTCCCAAAGGTGTTGGAGTATCTGCAGAACACCGACCTGATGGCTCAGGAGCCAGGCAGAGTGAACATCGATGGCAACAAACTCTTTGTCAATCACAATGTGGCAAAGGGCAAGTCTGTTGACCAGGCAAGAATGGAGACCCACAATGCGATGATTGACATCCAGATTCCACTGTCTTGTGCTGAAGTGATGGGCTACACGCCTCGCCAGTATCTGCCCAATGCGGAATATGACGCGGCGAAGGACATCACTTTCTATCTGGATCGCCCCGAGCAGTACATCACCGTACATCCGGGCGAGTTCGTCATCTTCTTCCCAGAGGATGGCCATGCCCCCAACATTTCACCCATCCCCGAATACAAGAAAGTTATTATCAAAGTGAAAGCATAAGCAGCCCATGTGTTGAACTATTCAATAAATACAAGAAAAAATAGAAGATTATGGCATGTAAGAAAACAAAGGAGGAGGCTAAGAAGCCAGCCCCTGTGAAGCATATCGGCATAGTGAAGAACGACCCTTGGCTCGAACCTTTCGAAGGAGCCATTTGTGGCCGTCACGACCATGCTCTTTGGAAACTGAACGAACTCACCAACAACGGCAAGCAAACGCTCTCTGACTTTGCCAGCGGTTACCTCTACTTCGGACTCCACAAGACGTCGAAGGGTTGGGTGCTTCGCGAATGGGCACCAAACGCCACTGACATCTATGTGGTGGGAGACTTCAACGGATGGCAAGAGCAGGAGGCCTACAAGATGACGCGCATCGACAACGGCAATTGGGAAATCAAGCTCAAGGCCAGTCAGATGCATCATGGCGACCTCTTCAAACTCAAAGTGAAATGGTACGGTGGAGAAGGGGAGCGCATCCCATCCTACGCCACCCGCGTGGTGCAGGACGACAACACCAAGATATTCTCTGCTCAGGTGTGGGCTCCTGCACAGGCTTATGAGTTCAAGAAAAAGAACTTCAAGCCCGACACCAATCCTCTGCTCATCTACGAGTGCCACATCGGTATGGCACAGGATGCAGAGAAAGTCGGCACTTACCTCGAATTTAAGGACAACATCCTGCCACGCATCAAGAAGGACGGCTACAATGCCATTCAGGTGATGGCTGTCGCTGAACACCCATACTACGGTTCGTTTGGCTATCATGTCAGCAACTTCTTCGCTCCCTCCAGCCGTTTCGGCACCCCCGAGGAACTGAAGGAACTCATCGACGCGGCTCACGAGATGGGCATCGCCGTCATCATGGACATCGTTCACTCTCATGCCGTGAAGAACGAGATTGAGGGTCTGGGCAACTTTGCTGGCGATGGCTGTCAATATTTCATGCAGGGTGGCCGTCGTGAGCATCCGGCTTGGGATTCGCTTTGCTTCGACTATGGCAAGAATGAGGTCATCCACTATCTCCTTTCCAACTGCAAATACTGGCTTGAGGAATTTAAGTTCGATGGATTCCGCTTCGATGGTGTTACCTCCATGCTCTACTACAGTCATGGCTTGGGTGAGGCATTTGGCGGTTATGGCGACTACTACAACGGCCATGAGGATGACGAGGCCATTGCCTATCTGACGCTGGCCAACCTCCTCATCCACGAGGTGAATCCGAAGGCCATTACCATTGCCGAGGAAGTGTCGGGCATGCCAGGCTTGGCCGCGCCGTTCAAGGATGGTGGCTATGGCTTCGACTACCGTATGGCGATGAACATCCCTGACTATTGGATCAAGACCATCAAGGAACTCAAGGACGAAGACTGGAAGCCCTCTTCGATGTTCTGGGAGACGACCAACCGCCGTCAGGACGAGAAGACCATCTCCTACGCAGAGTCTCACGACCAGGCGTTGGTGGGCGACAAGACCATCATCTTCCGTCTCATCGATGCCGATATGTACTGGCACTTCAAGAAGGGCGACGAGAACTTCATGGCAGAGCGTGGCATTGCCCTCCACAAGATGATTCGTCTCCTGACTGCCTCCACGATGAACGGTGGTTACCTCAACTTCATGGGTAACGAATTTGGTCATCCTGAGTGGATTGACTTCCCACGTGAGGGCAACGGATGGGGCTACAAGTATGCACGTCGTCAGTGGAGCCTTGTTGACAATAAGGAACTGTGTTACCACTACTTAGGTGATTTCGATGAGGAAATGCTTAAGGTCATCAAGACGGTGAAGAACTTCCAGAAGACACCTGTGGTGGAGGTGTGGCACAACGATGGCGACCAGATTCTGGCCTTCTCTCGTGGCGACCTCCTGTTCGTGTTCAACTTCTCGCCCAACAGGTCTTACACCGACTACGGCTTCATCGTTCCAGAGGGCAGTTACGACGTGGTGCTCAACACCGACAGCAAGCTCTATGGTGGCAATGGATTTGCCGATGACTCCGTTCGTCATTTCACCAACTACGATCCAATCTACGAGAAAGATGGCAAGGGCTGGCTCATGATTTACATCCCTGCACGCTCAGCTGTCGTTCTCCGTAAAAACGCTGAATAAAAGTGAACTATAATCATCCAAAGAGACAGAAGACCGCAGGACTAATCCGTTATTCCTGCGGGATTCTGTTTATGCTTTTCTCCTTCAGCTATCTGTTCTTCCTGCAAGGCGATGTCCTGGCAGAGGCGCAGTTCGTCTTCTCCAAAGGTGTCACGACTTACAACCTCTTTGTGGGTGCCATCACCATCACGCTGATTCTGCAAGTGGTGCAGTGGGTGGTGGCGATGCTGTCGCGTTTGCCCTCAGTGTGCCATGCGTTGTCCTACATCCCGTCCGTCATGCTGCTCGCCTTTTTGGCCAACATCGACGAAGAGACGATAGCCGAATTCTCCTTTGGCGCATGGGTATGGATTACGCCTGTTGTGCTGGTGGCATACGTTCTTCTTGCCATCGCGGTTCACTCCCTGAAGGAGAATTTTACGGATGATGACGACCTCAAATCGCAGATTTATCCCAATTTCATCATCCTCTTCCTGCTCATTCTGGTGCTGGGATTTGTTCCCCAGTCGTCCGATGTCTATCACTACGAAGTCAAGGTTGAGCGTCTGATTCTTGATGGCGACTACGAAGAGGCCAGTAGAGTGGGGGAGCGCTCGCTTGCTTCCAGTGCCCGACTCACCCAGTTGCGCATGTATGCCCTGTCTCAGCAGGGGCTTCTGGCAGAGCGAATCTTCGAATACCCGCAGTATGATGGTGCTCGTGGACTTCTTGACGTTTCCGACACTCTTCCCATCTATCGCTTCAGTTCGCAGAACATCTGCCGGCATCTGGGAGCGCTTCCTGGCAAGAGCGTGAAATCCTCCGACCGCTTCTATCACTTGCTGTTGAATGGCGTTCAGAAGGAAGACACCGTCGTGGTTCTGGCCAACGAGCACACCGTGGATTACTATCTGTGCAGTCTTCTTTTGGAGAAGAAACTCAAGGAGTGGCAACGTGAACTTCCCCGCTATTACAACCTCTCCGACAGCATCCCCAATGCCTACGATGCCCTTCCCAAGTCCTATCGCGAAGCCCTTCTCCTGATAGGCCAGCCAGAAGAGGCTCTGAATGGAAAAATCGTGATGGGCGCAGACACGCTGGCTCAGCTGAAAGATGCCGAAATGATAGCTCAATTCCGTGATTACCAGGCCATGAAAGCCGAATTGAAAGACCCATCAGAGCGCATCAACAGAACCCATCGCGAATTTGGCAAGACCTATTGGTGGTACTACGATTTCAGCCATCTGGCCACAGGAGAAATAGAGAAAAAGTTATAACATCTCACATTTGACATTTAACATTTAACATCTCGTTGACATCTCGTTTACGCACCACCGCCGACAACTTGCAAGCGGAAATGGATAGACTTATGCGTAGAATCATTCACATCTTATACTTATTGTTCCTTCCATTTGTTGTGGGAGGGTTCTCCATGATGGCGTGGGGACAGACGCTCAAAGTCCGCACAAAGCTGATAGACGAGGACACGGCGAGAGGCACGGTTTTACGGAAGTGACGGACATGCACTATGAGTTCTCAACTGAGGGAATCAACGTGAAGTCCATCCTTGTCAACCTTGATGAAGGCCTCTTCCCCCAGCATGAGCGTGTGGCCATCCACAACAACATCCTCGATGACATCAGAAAGGTGAAGCCCATTCATCGGTCTTTGCAAATCAACAACATCATCAAGCGAACGGCGAAGGAGGATTACATCATCAACCGATGAATGGATAGACACCCGCTTCCGCAAAACGACAATCGAAACGGCAAGGAGCAAGAAGTAAGGAGCGAGGGCAAGGAGCAAGGGTGTAAAGGGGAGGTCGCACGGAATGTGTGGCCTCCCCTTTATATTTTTGAAACAAAAATCGGAAAAATCGGTTTAATCGTTCCGAAGGAACTTGTTCTTATAAAAACATACCCCTTCGGGGTGTTTGAGCTGATTTGACTGATTAAATATTTTTCCTTTTTTATTTTGTATTGTCCTCACTTAATCGTACCTTTGCACCATGATAACAGCTCAACGTAAGAAATTATTGATGATATTCTTTGCGGTGTTGGCATGTGGGGTGCTGATACTGTGGATTCTTTATATCAACCGTTCGTGGACACAGGAGGAGTTGGCAAGGACGAAACTCGTGGTGCGTCAGCGGGTGGGATTCGCCCTGATGGCTGATGGGAAGGAGGTGGCTTTCTTCTCGCGATTCTCGGAGGCGGACTCTGCGTTTGTGGGGCTGACAACGTGTCGCGATTCGGCATTGGTCAGTTCGGATGGGGTCGGTGTGTGGGTGAACAACTCGTCGATGTTTCCGTCGGCCTTCGGAAAGGTGATGGTGCCTGACGTGGAGGTGGAGAGGGAAGCGCAACGGGACTTCATCAATCAGAATCTCCTTCCCCTCATTGGAAAGAACCGCCAGCTCATGCAGATGACTCAGGAGCGCGAAGGGATGATGGCTGACGAGGTGGATTACTACCTGGTGCGTCACAGCATTGCTGACAATGAGTATATCGGCGTGGCCAACTATTCGTATGCGCTGGCGTCGCATCGGCCACATCTGGACAAGATGATGAATCTGCTTGACTCCCTCGCCCAGCATGCTAAGCGGATGGAGGTGCGTGTGGTGCGTGAGTACTTCAAGGACACCATCCGTCTTCACCCTGCCACGAACTTCATCACTCGTCCAACGCTGATGCACATGGAGTCGGACAGTGCTGATGTGCGTTTCGTCGTTCTGCAAAGTGATTCCCTCGCCGACATGCCCGACACCTGTCTGGCGTTGAGCACGCCTCTCTTTCTCGATGCCGATTTCTCTGACATCATCCCTGAGTGGCACGTTTTGTTCTATCCTCATCTTCATCCTAATCCTCTGATTGAGGGAACGGCTCTCATCTCTCTCAAATTCAATCAGAAAGAAATAACTGATTCACTCTTTCATGGAACGTCCATCGACACGCTCTCCAATGTCTATACAGGGCAGATGGATGAGCGAGGACGTGCCCAGGGATATGGCGTGATGCGCTATGGAAATGGTGATTATTATGAAGGTGAATGGTTGGATGGGGGGCGTCACGGACATGGATTTCTGGTCGGATTGGGACATGTGGTCAAGGCTGGCGAATGGGATGCGGACAAGTACTTGGGCGAGAAGATGACCTATACCGACAACCGTGTGTATGGCATCGACATCAGCCGTTATCAGCATGAGATTGGACGGCGGGTGCATGGCATCAATTGGAACGCTATGCGCATCACGCACTTGGGAAAGAAGAATAGTCCGCTGGTGGATGGCACCATCAATTTCCCTGTCAGCTTTGTCTATATCAAGTCTACCCAAGGGGTGACCATCAAGTCGGCCTACTATCAGCAGGATGCTCAGTCGGCACGTGCGCATGGCATCATCTGTGGCGCTTACCACTTCTTCTCGTTTGCGGCTTCAGGTCGGGAGCAGGCGCAGTACTTCCTCGAAAACACGCAAATTCTCGCTGGCGACATGCCTCCTGTGCTCGATGTGGAGCCTACGGATGCGCAGATAGAGGAGGCTGGGGGAGAGGAACGTCTCTTTGTCGACATGCGCGACTGGCTCCAGACTGTGGAGCGTGCCATTGGCAAGAAGCCCATCCTCTATGTGAGCCAGAACTTCATCAAGTATCACCTTGTCCATGCGCCCGACCTCTGCAGGGATTATCAGGTGTGGATAGCCCGTTACAATGTTTATCGTCCTGATGTCCGTCTGCTTTTCTGGCAACTCTGCTATGATGGTCGTGTGGCTGGCATCCAAGGAGGGGTTGACATCAACATCTTCAATGGCTATCGTGAGCAATTTGAGGAGTTCGTGGCACAACAATCAATGAAAAACTAAAAAAACTCCATACACTCAACTCTCAACTCTGAACTTTTTCGTATCTTTGCAAATTGAAAATCGATTATTCACATTATATATCTTTATTATGGAAGTAGATAACAAGTACATCACGCTTGCGTATAAGCTCTTCACCATCGAGGATGGCGAGGAGGATGAGGAACCTGTGGAGGTGACCAATCGCCGTCATCCGTTCCAGTTCATCAGCGGTCTTAATCTGGTGCTCGAGAAGTTCGAGGAGAATGTGCGTGACCTGGTGCGTGGCGATGAGTTTGATTTCATCATCCCCTGTGCTGATGCTTACGGGGATTTCAACGATGAGCTGATGTTCGATGTGCCACAGACGGTGTTCATGATGGACGGAAAGATAGATCTCAACTATATCCATGAGGGTGCTATCGTGCCGATGATGGCTGAGGATGGCAGCCGCTTCAATGCCACCATCATCGAAATCAAGAAGGATACTGTGACGATTGACCTGAACCATCCGCGTGCTGGTCAGGATCTTCACTTCAAGGGTCATGTGATTGAGAACCGTCCTGCCACCAACGATGAGATTTCGGAGGCGCTCAATGCTTCGAGCAACTGTGCCGATTGCGACGGTGTTTGTGGCAGTGAAGGCTGTGGCGGTTGCAATGGTGGTGGCTGTGGAGGATGTCACTGATGAGAAATACCTTTGGACATATTTTCACGCTGACCACCTTTGGCGAAAGTCATGGGGCTGGCATCGGAGGTGTGGTGGATGGGATGCCTGCGGGCATTGCCATCGACATGGATTTCATTCAGGCCGAGCTTGACCGTCGCCGTCCAGGACAGAGTCGTATCACGACGGGGCGTCAGGAGGACGATGTGGTGGAACTGCTGTCGGGCGTGTTCGAGGGCAAGACGACGGGCTGTCCCATCGGCTTCTTAGTGAGAAACACCAACCAACATTCGAGCGACTATGAGAATGTACGCGAGGTGTTCCGTCCGTCGCATGCTGATTTCACTTATACGGAGAAGTATGGATTCCGTGACTATCGTGGTGGAGGACGTTCTTCGGCACGCGAGACCATCTCCCGATGTGTGGGTGGTGCTTTGGCCAAATTGGCGCTCCGCGAGCTGGGCATCAAGGTGACGGCCTACACGTCGCAGGTGGGTGACATTGCCATTGACCGTGACTATTGGAAGTATGACTTCTCGCAGATTGAGAAGAATGCCGTGCGTTGTCCTGATGCCGAAGTGGCCAAGCAGATGGAGCAACTCATCCTCGATGTGAAGGCTGATGGCGACACGATTGGCGGCATCATCACGGGGGTCATCGAAGGCTGTCCCGTCGGATTGGGCGAGCCGGCTTTCTCCAAACTCCATGCCGACCTTGGTTCTGCCATGCTGAGCATCAATGCCGTGAAGGGCTTCGAGTATGGCGAGGGCTTCAGCGGAGTGGGGCAGAGGGGTTCGGAGCAGAACGACCTCTTCTTCAATGATGGTGGACATATCAACACTCGTTCGAATCATTCGGGGGGCATTCAAGGAGGCATCAGCAATGGGCAGGACATTTATTTCCGTGTGCTCTTCAAGCCTGTCGCCACTCAGTTGCGTCGCCAGCCGACGGTGAATCAGCAAGGTGAGGATGTGATGCTCGAAGTGAAAGGGCGTCATGATCCTTGTGTGTTGCCGCGTGCTGTACCAGTGGTGGAGGCGATGGCGGCCATGACTATTCTCGACCACTATCTGCTGAACAAGACCGTCCATCTCTAAACTAAAATCTCTCTCCTCTTTCGGGGGAGGCTACTAAACTCTAAACAATACTTAATAACCAAGAACGATGAATAAAGTAATGCTGATTGGCAATGTGGGTCAGGATCCACAGGTGAAATATCTCGAACAAAATGTATGTGTGGCGCAGGTTCGTCTCGCCACTACTGAGCGTGGCTATACTCTGCAGAACGGGACGCAGGTGCCAGATCGAACAGAGTGGCACAACTGCATCTTCTGGCGCAAGCAGGCCGAAGTGGTGGAAAAGTACGTGCGCAAGGGCGACAAACTCTATGTGGAAGGAAAGATTCAGACTCGTGACTGGACGGATCGTCAGGGCATATCCCGCAAGTCCATCGATATTGTGGTGGACAACATGGAACTGCTTTCTCCCAAGTCCACGGCTCCGACGTCTGCTCAGCCGGCTCAGCCAGAGACACCTCCCGCAGTCACTCCAGCAGAGAACGATGGCAATTATCCGTTCTGACCTTAACTATCAACTGCCAACTATTAACTATCAACTGTCAATTATCAATTGTCAACTAACATGAAACCCACCATCATTGCAGGGCCGTGCGTGATTGAGTCGATGGAGTGTCTTGAAGCTGTGGCCGATGAACTGGTTCGCCTCAATGAGAAGTACGACCTTGACATCATCTTCAAGTCTTCCTTCGACAAGGCCAACCGCACGAGCATCCATTCTTATCGTGGTCCCGGACTGGAGAAGGGCATGCAGATGCTTTCCGATATAAAAGAAAAGTATGGTCTGCGTATCCTCACCGACATCCATGAGAGTTATCAGGCGCAACCAGCCGGAGAAGTGGCCGACGTTCTTCAGATTCCCGCTTTCCTTTGCCGTCAGACCGACCTCCTGGTCTCTGCAGCCCGGACGGGTCGCATCGTCAACATCAAGAAGGCTCAGTTTCTGTCTGGTCTCGACATGGAGTTTCCCGTGCAGAAGGTTCGCGAGAGCGGCAACGACAACGTCTGGCTGACAGAGCGTGGCAACATCTATGGCTACAACAATCTGGCTGTCGATTTCCGCAACATTGCTGACATGCACCACTTCACCGACACGGTCATCATGGACTGCACGCACTCCGTACAGCGTCCAGGTGCAGCGGGTGGCAAGACGGGCGGAAACCGTGAGTTCGTTCCGGCTATGGCGTTGGCGGCCAAGGCTTTCGGCGCCAACGGATACTTCTTCGAGGTTCATCCCGATCCGGACAACGCGCTCTCCGATGGTCCCAACATGCTCTATCTGAACGACCTCGACAGGGTTCTCTCCACGCTTGTAGAGTAGCAAACCTACTGATGCTGTGTAAGTAACTGTCAATTCTCAACTATCAACTGTCAACTATGATGAAATCCAAGATATATGCAGAGCGATGCTTGCGCGACGAGGCGCAGGCTCTGATTGACCTCATTCCCCAGTTGGACACGAACTTCGAGCAGGTGGTTGACCTCATCCACCGATGCACGGGGCATGTGGTCGTGACGGGAGTGGGCAAGTCGGGTCATGTTGGCGCCAAGATTGCGGCCACGTTGGCATCGACGGGCACGCCGGCCATCTATCTGAATGCTCTAGATGCCCTGCACGGCGACCTCGGCATGATTATGCAGGGCGACATCCTTCTCATGATCAGCAATTCGGGCAACACCGACGAGCTTTTGCGCATCATCGCCTCGCTCGAAGACCGTCACATCCCTATCGTCTCCATGACCGGCGAGTCCGATTCCCTCTTGGCTCAGCACTCCGACTACCATATCCTCTGCCGGGTGGAGCGTGAGGCCTGTCCGCTCAATCTTGCTCCCACGTCCAGCACCACTTGTGCCATGGCCATGGGCGACGCGCTGGCTTGTGCCCTGATGGAGGTGAGGAAGTTCCGCGCCAAGGATTTCGCCCTCTTCCATCCTGGTGGGACACTGGGTCGGAAATTGCTCGTCAGGGTGAAGGACGTGATGTACACGGAGAACTTCCCCATTGTTCCACCCACCATGCTCCTGTCCGACGCGCTCATGATCATCAGCGGAGGCAAGCTCGGTCTGGGTGTCGTGATGGAAGGTGAGAAGATTCTTGGCATCATCACCGACGGTGACATCCGTCGAGCCGTCGAAGGAGCCCGTGAGAATTTCATCAACATTCCCGTGAGTGATGTGATGACCACGACCCCGAAGACCATTTCGCCCGAAGCCAAGCTGACGACCATCCAGCAGATGTTCCGCAACCATAAGATTCACTCTCTGCTCGTCACCGACCACGGACGTCTCGTCGGCATTGTCGACTATTTCGCCATCATGAATTAACCTCTTGCGGATGGTTGAAAACCGTCATCCGCATGGTCAGAAAAAATAATGCGCATTATCAGCTCCGATAATGCGCATTATTTGTGTCGTTAATGCGCATTATTGACTCCGTTAATGCGCATTATCAATTTCAGCCATCCGCATGACCGATTTTGTTCATACGTATGATTGACTTCATTCATACGTATCATTGAGTCAAATCATACGTATCATCGGAGCAAACCATACGTATGATTTAAAACAAGCATGCGCATCACCGTTTCTGATGATGCGCATGAATGATTGGAATGATGCTGATGGGCTTATTCATCCATCAGCTTTCGATAGCGGATTCGCTTGGGTTCTTCCAGTCCGAGACGCTTGGCCTTGTTGGCTTCGTAGTCGGTGTAGGAACCCTCGAAATAGAAGACTTGGCCGTCGCCTTCGAAGGCAAGGATGTGGGTGCAGATGCGGTCGAGGAACCAGCGGTCGTGGCTGATGATGACGGCGCATCCGGCAAAAGCTTCAAGTCCTTCCTCAAGAGCTCGGAGCGTGTTCACGTCGATGTCGTTGGTCGGCTCGTCGAGCAAGAGGACATTTCCTTCCTGCTTCAGCGCCAGCGCCAGTTGCAAGCGGTTCCGTTCACCACCTGAGAGCACGCCGCACTTCTTTTCCTGGTCGGCTCCACTGAAGTTGAACTTGCTCAGATAAGCCCGCACATTCACGTCCCGACCACCCATGCGGATGGTCTCGTTGCCGCCGCTCACTGTCTGGTAAACCGACTTTTCGGGGTCGATGTCCTTGTGCTGCTGATCGACGTAAGCGAGCTTCACGGTCTCGCCCACCTCGAACGAGCCGGCATCGGCCTTGTCCAGCCCCATGATGAGACGGAAGAGCGTGGTCTTTCCAACGCCGTTGGGACCGATGACGCCCACGATGCCGTTAGGTGGCAGGTTGAAGTTGAGGTCGGTGTAGAGCACTTTCTCACCGAAGGATTTCGCCACGTGCTGGGCTTCGATGACCTTGTTGCCGAGTCGCGGACCGTTGGGAATGAAGATTTCCAGCTTCTCTTCCTTCTCCTTCTGCTCCTCATTGAGCATCTTGTCGTAGGAGTTCAGACGAGCCTTTCCCTTTGCCTGACGGGCTTTCGGAGCCATGCGAACCCACTCCAGCTCACGCTCCAAGGTCTTCCGTCGCTTCGATGCAGTCTTCTCCTCCTGCTCCATGCGCTTGCTCTTTTGCTCCAGCCATGAGGAGTAATTTCCCTTCCATGGGATGCCTTCGCCTCGGTCGAGCTCGAGAATCCACTCGGACACGTCGTCGAGGAAATATCGGTCGTGGGTGACGGCGATGACCGTGCCCTCATACTGCTGAAGATGCTGTTCGAGCCAGTCGATTGACTCAGCATCGAGATGGTTGGTCGGCTCGTCGAGCAGGAGCACGTCGGGCTTCTGAAGGAGCAATCGGCACAGAGCGACACGGCGACGCTCACCGCCCGAGAGATTCTTCACGCTCCAGTCGCCTGGCGGACAGCGTAGGGCATCCATGGCACGCTCCAGCTTCGAGTCCATGTTCCAAGCGTCGGTGGAATCGATGATGTCCTGGAGCTCGGCCTGCCGCGTCATGAGCTGTTCCATCTTGTCTGGGTCCTCGTAATATTCGGGCAAACCGAATTTCACGTTGATGTCATCGTACTCGGCCAGTGCGTCATACACATGCTGAACGCCTTCCATCACGTTCTCCTTCACCGTCTTGTCCTCATTCAAGGGAGGCTCCTGCGGCAGGTAGCCCACTGTGTAGCCCGGACTCCACACCACTTGTCCCTGGAACTGCTGATCCAGTCCGGCGATGATCTTCATCAGCGTCGATTTACCCGCTCCATTCAGACCGATGATGCCGATCTTCGCTCCGTAGAAGAACGAGAGATAGATGTTCTTGAGCACTTGTTTCTGATTCTGCTGGATGGTCTTGCTCACTCCGACCATCGAGAATATCACTTTTTTGTCGTCAACTGTTGGCATGGGGAGGGGGTTATAAATTGAACTTCAGACGATAGGGGAGTGCGGTCTGGATGCCCGTCTTCTGATGCACATTCTTCAGGTCAGCCCAGATGGGGTAGTAGTCGCCGAGGGCTTCACGGAGTTGCTTGTCGGCATAGCTCGTTCCCTGCATCTCTTCCATCAGCTGGTCGAAGATGTTGGTCTTGGAGGGATAGCTCATGACGGAAGCCTCGTCGAGTTTGGCGAGTTGCTTGGCCTTGGCGATGGCTTTGTCCAGACCACCGAACTCATCGACCAGACCAATCTGCTTGGCATGCAGACCTGTCCACACACGACCTTCGCCAATCTTCTTGATGTCGTCCTGCTTCATCTTGCGACCGTCGGCACAACGCTGGGTGAAGAGCTCGTAGCCGTTGTTGATGTAGCGCTGAGCCATCGCACGTTCTTGGTCGGTGAAAGGACGGGAGATGTCGCCGAAATCAGAGAAAGCGTTGGTCTTCACCGTGCTGGTATGGACGCCCAACGTGTTGTTCATCAGCTCGCTTGCGTTGGGGAACAATCCGAAGATGCCGATGGAACCCGTGATGGTCGTGGGCTCTGCAAAGATGTAGTCGGCAGCACAACTGATATAATAACCGCCCGATGCCGCCATGTCGCCCATGCTCACCACGATGGGTTTGTTCGCTTTGATGTTCATCACCTGATGCCAAATCTGCTCGCTGGCATAGGCCGAACCGCCACCCGAATTGACACGGAGCACGACTGCCTTCACATCATCATCGTTGGCCAGTTTCTCCAGATCCTTGATGACTTTCTTACCTACGATTTCCGGCTCGTAAGAGAATCCAGATGTGGCTTCATCCACGATGTCGCCCACGGCATAATAGACGGCCACCACGTCACCACTGAGTCCCTTAGGCTCGTTGGCTGAGATGTTTGCGAGGTCTTTCACCGTCACCGTGTTGTAGTCATCGGGCGAATCGACCTTCATCATGCGGGCAATCATCGGCTTCACTTCGTCGCTGTAGGCCAGTTTGTCCACAAGCTTCTCCTTCTTATAGATTTCAGTCTCGCGCAACAGCATCATCGAGTCAGCCAATTCGTTCAATTTGGCCTCGCTGATCTTACGGCTCTTGCTGATGGCCTTCGTCATCTCGCTCCAAATTTCTTTGTCGTAAGTCTCAATCTGCTCGCGGTTGGCGTCGCTCATCTCGTTCAGCAGATAAGGCTCGACAGCGCTCTTGTAAGTGCCGACTTTCACTACCTGCATGTCCACACCGACCTTGCCGAGCAAATCCTTATAGTACATCACCTGGCTCGAAAGTCCGCTCCAGTCAATCATGCCCTTCGGATTCACCACCACCGAGTCGGCTACTGAGCACAGATAGTAAGCGCCCTGTGTGTACTGGTCGCCGTAAGTCACGATGAACTTACCCGACTCCTTGAAGTCCACCAATGCCTTGCGGATGGCCTGCAACGTGGCGGGCATGGCTCCGGCGAACGAGCCTGCCTCGATGTAGATGCCCTTCACTTTCGACTCCTCTTTGGCCTTCTTGATGGAGGCGAGGATGTCGTCCAGACCCTGATCCGTCAGGGTAGGATTGCCGAGGATTTCGCTTAATGGATTCTCCTCACTGCGCTCGTTGATGCTCCCTTCTAACTGGATGACGAGAATGCTGTTGTCTTTCACATTGGCAGTCATGCTGCCCATCGATGCCATGCCTGCGATACTCAGGATGGTCAAAATGGAGATAATCACTCCAACGATGAATATGCCCACAATCGTGGCGCACACATACTTAAAGAACTGTTTCATATTGATTGTTTTGAGTTGTTGTTTCTTCTTCTGATGTCGTTAT
>CAJOGQ010000012.1:49777-61055 GCA_905234125.1 uncultured Bacteroidaceae bacterium
CTTCCGTTATTACGACATCTTTCTCTTCTGATGCTATCACATACTGCGGTGTTTGCTGAGACATCCAGAATTTCCTGAGCAGGGAGATGCAGACAACCAGCACGGGAATCGTGATGCCGATAGCCATTGCTGTCCCGCCTAACATTTCCGTGAGGCTCAGTTCCTTGGCTTCCTCGCCCATCGAGTACATGCTCCACACCGCCACGCTGTTGTTCAGGATGTGGAGGATGCTGGGGATGATGATGTTGCCCGTCTTGTAATAGATGATGCCGAGGATGACGCCCATCGCTGCGGCGAAGGGTACTTGTGCTGGATTGAGGTGAACGAGGCCGAAGACCAGCGAGCTGATGCCGATGGCCACCCACTTGTTCACACCTCCCCGAAGCATGTAGCCGAGGATGCTCTCACGGAATATGAACTCCTCGATGATGGGACCAAGCAATCCGATGCTGATTGCACCGATGAAGGAATTCGACAGACCTGTGAACTGATCCTCCAACAGGTTGGGCAGTTCAATCATCTCCTCAAGGATGTCGAGCACAAAGATGCCGAAAATAGCTCCGATGATAGCCAGAATGCCGGCTTTCCAGTTGATGGTCTTTGTGTCGAACACCGTCTTCCAGTTGATCATCTTCAGCAGGGCGATGACGCCGATGCTCAAGAGTCCGCTGATGACGACGGCCAACGCCAAAGCGGTGGGGCTGATGGCATTCTCCAGCACGCTCTGGTCGCCCGTTCGACTAATTTCTTTTAATAGTTCGGGTTTGAGGGCTACGGCTATTCCATAGACGACCACCCCTGCGCCGGCTTGCATCACGAGGAACACAATCATCGCCAGCATTGCATAAAGAACACTTTTTGTTTTCATCTTTTCAGGTTATAAGTTTCGATTTCGACTGCGAAGGTACGACTTCTTTCCGAAACCACAAAATTTATTCATTTTTATCTTCTCTGAACTCCAGAATATCTCCCGGCTGACAGTCCAGCACACGGCAGATTTGCTCCAGCGTCGAAAATCGCACCGCCTTCGCCTTGCCCGTCTTCAGCACCGACAGATTGGCCTGCGTGATGCCGATCTTTTCTGCCAGTTCACCCGATGACATCTTCCTACGTGCCATCATCACGTCCAAATTCACGATAATCATAATCTCTCTTTATATATAATAATGTGTAAAAATATTTTCTCTACTCATCCTATTTGTGGGAGGGGCTTAGATTGTCAGTTCCTGTTCCTCCTTCATCTGGCGGGCAATCTTGAAGATCTGACCAATCAACAGCAGGCCGATGGCTGAGTAGAGATAGATGGAATCAGGGGCATTGTTGCCAAGTGTCTGATTATAGTTAGCAAACTCAAACATCTCCAAATTCATCAGATGATTGGCCAGTTCGCCAATCCAACCAATCAGATAGATGCCCATCAAGCACCATCCGCACCAGGAGAATTGCGTCTCCATGCTCTTCTCAAAGAGTTTACCCTTGTTCACCGCGATGATGAGTTTGAAGAATGCAATCCAGAAGATCACCCATAAACAGAAACTGACATACGAGAGTCCTATCATCCATTTCAGTCTTTTTCCATTGTCCTTCGGATAGACCGTAGCTATTTCAATCTCCATGGGCATCTTCTCCCCCGTCTTCAAATTGACGATGCTGTCTGTCGATACAGTCTGTTTGGAGTACCACAGTTCTACTGGAGTCACATTGAAGCTATTCCGCATGTCCTCTCGACTTTTGGCTAAAGCCTCCTCCTTCGTCACCCCCTCGTTGAGATTCTTTTTCGCTTGTTTCGTGCTTTCTTGGATTATCAGATACGCGAAGTAGCCCCCTTGAGCCCATGCGATGCCGAATGTCACGATGATGGCTGCAATCAGCAGACCACAATACAGCTTGAATTTCTTTTTCATTTTGCTTTCTTTGTTTTAAGTAGTGAATAATGATTGGTTTTTATTGTTTATTTTGATTATTTTATCGTCTTTCGATAATTATTTTCGGTGCAAAGGTAAATACTTTTTTGATAATGACCAAATAAAAAGGAAAAAATTTATCGAAAAACGATATTTTATTCTTGAAAGGGTCGTTTTGTTGTGGTAAACCTGCCGTTTGCCTGAAGTATGCTTGCCATTTACCCGGAGTGAATATGCCGTTTATCCAAAGTAAACGTGCTGTTTAGTCGGAGTAAACAAGTCGTTTGGTACATAATACAAGGGAAAACAACGAAAAGTAAAAAAAATGTATCCTATTTAGAAATGGGTTTGAGTTTTTTTCGCTACCTTTGCAAAGCAAACTCAAAAACCTATATACAATGAAACTATTATCGAGATTTTTTAGTGTGATGGGAGCCTTGGCGCTCCCTGTGATGGTTGGGGCTCAAAACCCCTTTGTGCAAACGTGGTGTACGAGCGATCCTGCGCCGATGGTTCATGGCGACAGGATCTATGTTTACACGGGTCATGACGAGGACAATGCGGATTTCTTCTGGATGCAGGAGTGGCGCGTGTACAGTTCGGCAGACATGGTGAACTGGACGGATCATGGCAGTCCGCTGGCCTTGGAGAGCTTCAGCTGGGCTGACGACCGTGCTTGGGCAAGCCAGTGTATCGAGCGGAACGGTAAGTTCTATTGGTACATCTGCGCTCATTCCCGTTTGTCAGGTGGCATGGCTATTGGTGTGGCTGTGGCAGACTCGCCTACGGGTCCTTTCCGCGATGCTATCGGCAAACCGCTGTATGAAAACGGCAGTTGGGATCACATCGATCCAACCGTGTTCATCGACGACGACGGTCAGGCTTGGCTCTATTGGGGTAATCCTCGTGTGTATTGCGTGAAGCTGAACGAGGACATGGTGAGCCTGGCTGGTGAAGTGTTCAATCTGGAGATGACCGAGGAGGGTTTTGGTGCTCCTGACATGACGAAGCGTGATCGGAACAAGAAGTATAAGGATACTTATACGGAGGGTCCTTGGATTATGAAGAAGCCTCAGATGACGACAGCTAAGAAGGGTGCTAAAGATACGAAGGGCTATTATCTTCTTTATGCTGCTGGTGGCGTGCCTGAGCACTTGGCTTATTCATCGGCTCCTACGCCTACTGGACCTTGGACATACATGGGAACGATCATGCCGGAGGGTGGCACAGGATCTTTCACTAACCACTGTGGATATGAGCGCTTCAAGGGTCATGACTATTTCTTCTATCATACAGGTAAACTTCCTGGCGGTGGTGGTTTTGGTCGCAGCGTGGCTGTGGAGGAATTCAAGTTCAATCCTGATGGCACGTTCCCAACCATTCTTCCCACCGACAAGGGTGTGGAGCCTATTAGCACGCTGAATCCTTACGAGCGTGTGGAAGCTGAGACGATGGCTTTCTCCAGAGGCATCAAGACTGAGTGGAATGACGAGACGGGTGTGTATGTCTCCTCCGCTCATGCTGGTGACCCCAAACATCTTCTCGACAAAACACATGGTGACGACTACATCAAGGTGCAGGCTGTGAACTTCGGCAAGAAAGTGCCCCGCACCTTCACGGCTCGTGTGGCAAGTGCCTTGAGAGGTGGTGCCATCGAGGTGCGCATTGACAGTCTGAATGGTAAGACCATTGCAAGCCTCGAAGTGCCTCACACTGGTGGTTGGGAGAAGTGGCAGGAGGAAGTGGTTGACCTCCGCACTCCTGTAGCAGGTATTCACGACCTCTATTTCGTCTTCCGTGGTCGCTCGGGTGTGCAGGTCTGCAACTTCGACTGGTGGCAGTTCCGTGGCATCGAGGAGTGCAACATGCCGCTCTTCACGACGAAATACACAGCTGACCCTTCGCCAATCGTGGTGGGCGACACGCTGTTCCTCTTCACCTCTCACGACTCTCATCCCGAGGACATCCACGATGAGAACGAGAGAAATTCTGCAGGCTTCTTCATGTACGACTGGCTGCTTTGGTCAACGACTGACATGGTGAACTGGACGGATCACGGCGCTGTTGCATCGCTGCGTGACTTCGAGTGGCGCAGTCGTGAGAACGGAGCTTGGGCTATCCAGACGGTGGAGCGCAACGGTAAGTTCTATCTTTATGCTCCCCTGCATGGACACGGCATTGGCGTGCTCGTGGCCGATAGTCCTTACGGCCCCTTCAAAGACCCTCTGGGCAAGCCACTTGTATGGCAACAGGAGCACTGGAATGACATCGACCCATCTGTATTCATCGACGACGATGGACAGGCTTACATGTACTGGGGCAATCCTTATACTTATTATGTGAAGTTGAACGAGGACATGATTTCGACGAGTGGCGACATCTATGTGATGAATCCGCAGGACGGTGTGATGCGTCCCGTCAAAGAGGAGGGAGCCTCGATCAATCTTCGTGTGCCATGGTCGGAGAAGGCCAACTGGGCTATTCAGCACTATCAGGAAGGCCCTTGGTTCTACAAGCGCAATGGTCACTACTACATGGCATACGCCTCGACCTGCTGTCCTGAAGCTTTGGGCTATGCGATGAGCGACGGGCCTACGGGACCATGGAAAGAAATGGGTTACATCATGCGTCCGACAGAGCGCGATCGTGGCAACCATCCTGGCATCATCGACTACAAGGGCAAGAGCTATGTGTTCGGTCAGAACTACGACATCATGCACATCGACACTTGGGAGCATCACGAGCGCCGTTCTGTCAGCGCTCAGGAAATCACATACAATGCTGACGGCACGATTCAAGAGATTCCTTACTGGCTCGACCAAGACCCCATCAAGCAAATCCACAGCCTCAATCCTTACAAGCGTGTGGAGGCTGAGACAATGGCTTGGGGCAAGGGCCTGAAGAGTCAGAAGATGGGCTTCAAGAACACGGGCATTGTGAAGGACATGCCTTATTCGCAGGGACGCATCAACCAGTTCATCACCGACATCGACGAGGGTGAGTACATCCGCGTGAGAGGTGTGGACTTCGGTAGTGTCGGTGCCAAGAAGTTCATGGCCAGTGTGGCATCAGCCAAGGGTAGTGGAGAGATTGTCCTGCGCATCGATGGCATCGAGGGTCAGGAGATTGGTCGCGTGGTTGTGAAGGCTACTGGTGGCGACGAGAAGTTCTCAACCGTCAATGGCAAGGTGGAGAACGTGAAGGGTGTTCATGACCTCTATCTGGCCTTCGAGAAACTGAACGGCACCTTCAATTTCGACTGGTGGCAGTTCCAATAAACAAATCATAAACACAAAAATCTTACTAACAAATACTAACTATGATCAAGAAAACAATGATGATGTTCGCCCTGGTGTGCCTGACAATAGGTACCCAGGCGCAAACATACAAGCCTTGGGATAAAGGGGCTTTCGAGACCAAGAAATATCGCAATCTCTTTGTGGAGATGGGTTATTCTCCAGAAGCAGTGGAAGCCAAACTGCAGGAGGTGTTCAACGATGTGTTCTATGGCCCCAACAAGGTGTATTTTGAGGTGGGGGACACGATGGGATATGTGTCGGACATCAAGAACCACGATGCACGCACGGAGGGCATGTCCTATGGTCTGATGCTGGCTGTGCAGTTCGACAAGAAAGACATCTTCGACCGCCTGTGGCGCTGGAGCAAGAAGTACATGCAACATCAAAGCGGAGACCGTGAAGGGTATTTCGCCTGGAGTTGCAGGACGGACGGCACGCAGAACTCGGCAGGAGCGGCTTCGGACGGCGAACTTTATTTCATCACAGCGCTTATCTTTGCCTCCAACCGATGGGGCAACGACACGGGCATCAACTACAAGGCAGAGGCTCAGCGCATCCTCAACTGCATTCAGCCAAAGGAATATGAAGCCCGTCAAGGTGGCTTCGGAGGCTTTGGCGGTTTCGGCGGAGGTCAAGGTCAACAGGGAGGACAGGGTCAGCAGGCCAATGCCGCTCCTCAGAAACAGATGATGTATCTCATCGATCCGGAAACGAAACTCATCACCTTCACGCCCGATGGTTTTGGACAGCGTTTCACCGACCCTTCCTATCACATCCCAGCCTTCTACGAGGTGTGGGCGAAGTGGGGCGACGATGGCCGTGCTGACTTGTGGAAGGAATGTGCTGAGAAGTCACGTGCGTTTATGCACAAGTGCGTCAACGAACAGACAGGTCTGAATGGCGACCAGTGTCAGTTCGATGGCAGTGAGATGCAGATGCCACGTTTCCCTGGCAGACCACAGGGACAACAGCAGGGACCTCCTCGCCGCAATGGCAATAACAATTTCCGTTATGACTCTTGGCGTGTGCCCATGAACATGACGCTCGACTATGAGTGGAGCTGTGCCGACCGTGAATGGCAACAGCAGTATGGCGAGAAGATTCAGAACTTCTTCTATTCGCAAGGCGTGAATGACTTTATGGATCAGTATCGTCCAGACGGCACTCTGCCAGAGGAAGGTGAAATCCTTGGGGCCGGTGGCTTCAGAAAGTTGCGTCACTCCATTGGTCTGGTAGCCACCACTGCGGCAGCATCCATGATGTGCAGTCATGCGAAGAGCAAGGAGTTTGTGGATGCTCTTTGGAATGCGAAGCACGAACCCTTCGAAGATGGTTATTTCGATGCTTACTACGATGGCATTCTCCGTCTGTTCGCTTTCATGCATCTGAGTGGTCATTATCAAGTGATATTCCCTAACAAGTAATTATATATAATATGTATAAGAGATTTTTGTCTATGGCATTATGCATTGCCTGCTTGGGTAGTGTGTATGCGCAGAAAGTGGTGTCGCCCAGTGGAAAACTTTCTGTGGAGAAAAAAGGCGAATCCTATGAAGTGAAGTATGACGGCAAGCAGGTGGTGAACCTGTCTGCTGTGGGTGTGACCACCTCTGGCAAGGAGGGGCTTACTTTCCAGCAGATGTCAAAGGCGAAGAAAGTGAAGGCCGATTATCAGATGTTGGCTGGTAAGCGCTTGCACTGCACCAATCGTGGCAACGAGGCGGTCTTCCAGTATAAGTATGCTGACGGCAGTCCTTTGCGTCTTGTGATGCGTGTTTATGACGATGGCATCGCTTTCCGTTATGAGTTGACGGGCTTGAACGAGGAGAAGTTCAAGGACGAACAGACCACCTTCAGCATTCCTGAGGGCACGAAACGTTGGTTCCAGCAGTGGTCGGATGGCTACGAAGGCTTCTTCCCTCTGACCACGAGTGGGGAAGGGCAGAACCGTCATTGGGGCTATCCTGCGTTGTTCCAACCCTCTGACGATGTGTTTGCCCTGATTTCTGAGGCCAATATCGAGCGTAGGCAAAGCGCGTCTTCTCTGAAGAATGAGAGTGATGTGTCAGCCTATAAAGTGTGTCCTGATGTGAATGAGGTGTCACTGACTGGCGACTGGCATACTCCTTGGCGTGTGGTCATCATCGGCTCGTTGGCTGATGTGGTGGAGTCCACGCTCATCACCGATGTGTCTGAGCCTTCCAAGATTGACGTCACGAACTGGATTAAGCCTGGCGTGGTGTCGTGGGTGTACTGGGCATATAATCATGGTTCCAACAATCTGAAGATTATCAGTAAGTATGTGGACATGGCACAGAAGATGCATCTGCCTTATGTGCTGATTGACGCCGAGTGGGATGAGTTCAAGGGTGGCAATACTGTAGAGGATGCCATCACCTATGCCAAGATGTTGGGAGTGAAGCCGCTGATTTGGTACAACTCTTCAGTAGGATGGGTGAACGGAGCTCCTGGTCCTAAGTTCCGTCTGAACAAGCCCGAAGACCGTGAGAGGGAATTTGCATGGTGCGACAGCATCGGGATTAAAGGTGTAAAGATTGACTTCTTCTCCGGTGATAATCAGATGAATATGGATTATTGTATTGACCTGCTGGAGTCGGCTGCCAAGCATCATCTGCTTGTCAATTTCCATGGAGCGACGATTCCTCGTGGTTGGCAACGCACGTATCCCAATCTGCTCTCGACAGAGGGTGTGTATGGTGCGGAATGGTACAATAATGTGCCCACATTCACGAACAAGGCGGCGGCTCACAATGCCACTTTGCCTTTCACCCGTAACGTGATTGGTCCGATGGACTATACGCCTTGTGCGTTCACCGATTCTCAGCATCCCCACATCACGACCCATGCTCATGAGTTGGCCTTGACCGTGCTCTTCGAGTCGGCTTTGCAACACTTGGCCGACCGTCCAGAGAGTTTCCTCGCACAGCCCAGCCGTGTGCAGAAATTCCTCTCCGACCTTCCTACCGTTTGGGATGATACGAAGTTGCTGGGTGGCTATCCTGGCGATTATGTCGTGATGGCTCGTCGCAAGGGTCTGTTTTGGTATGTGGCCATGATTAACGGCACGGACGAAGAGCGCACCATTACTGTTGACTGGTCGCCGCTCAAGCTCAAGCGTGCCCGTGCCAAAGTGTTTGCCGACAGCGGCAATGCAGATATGCCGTGGGATTTGTCTGATATCGAGGACTTGCCATCTCAATTCGATCTCAAACCTCGGGGTGGTTGTGTGTTGGTGATCGACACGAACATGTTCTCGTCCACAGTAGTTGTCCGCGGAGGTGGAAGGCCTAACTAAATTTCTTCTATGTACTATACCAAGCTAAAGAAATAATGAAAAGAGTATCTTTATTACTGATGGCAATGATGTCGTTCATGGCGCTCATTGCCGAGACTCTTCCTTTCGGAAAGGGAGAGTTAATTGTTACGGCACTGACTCCTAATGCTTTCCGCATTCAGTATGTGGAAGGGCAGATGGCTGAGATGCCTGAATGGATTTACGTGACCAACGCATCCCTTCCGCTGAAGAAGAAGGTGAAGCAGACGCAGAGTGGGGCATTGATTTCCCTCACCACCTCCGAGGGGAATATCCTTTGGGTGAATCCCGATCGTAAGGAAGTGTCAGTCGAAGACAAGAGCGGCAAGCTCGTCTTCGTGGCCACCCAGCATCAGCTCAAGTCCTCCACAGTGGCGGGAGAGGCGACCCGCGAGGCGACGCTGACGATGTACTCTCCTGCCGATGAATATCTCTTCGGATTGGGACAGTTTCAGGATGGCTTCGTCAATGTCCGGGGCTTGTCGCGCCGGCTTACGCAAGTGAACACGCAGATTTCCGTGCCCATGTTCCTGTCGAGCAAAGGCTATGGACTCCTGTGGAATAACTATGGACTCGTCGATTTCAATCCCTCAGACCAATCCGTCGCGCTGGTGAAAGAAGCAGGCGAGGGCGTTCAGGAAGTGGTGAATGTGACCTCCACGACGGGCGGCCGGCAGGAGGTGCGGGTTCGCAATCTCTTTAAGGGACAATTCTCCGTGCCCACGAAGGGAAAATATTCTCTGCTGCTCGACGTCGGTCAGACAATGGCACGGCGTCACAATCTCAGTATCGACGGCAAACTCCTCGTGGATCATCGCAATCTTTGGTTACCGCCGACAACCTCCATCCTCTGCGACTTGGAGGCTGGCATGCATACGATAGAGGCGGAGTTGGAGCGTGGCGACAAGCCCGTGGTTTACTATCAACCCGTGCAGGATCAAACGGTGTTGCGCTCTCCCGTGGCCGAGGCCGTCGACTACACCATATTCGTCGGTTCTCCCGATGAAGTCATCGCAGCTTATCGCCAGACCACAGGCCCCGCTCCCATGATGCCGAAGTGGGCACTTGGCTATATACATTGCCGCGAGCGCTTCCATTCGTCGGACGAGATTGTCAATACTGCCCGACGATTCCGCGACAATAACATCCCGCTCGACCTCATCGTGCAGGACTGGCAGTGGTGGGGCAAGTACGGATGGAACGCCATGCAGTTCGACGAGGATCACTATCCTGATCCGAAGAAGTTGATGGACGATCTCCACGGCATGAATGTGCGGATGATGCTCTCCGTGTGGTCTAAGATAGACAAGAATTCCAATGTCGGCAAGTCCATGCTTCAGCAAGGCTACTACATTCCCGGCACTGACTGGATAGATTTCTTCAACCCCGAGGCCGCCGCCGCCTACTGGAAAAACTTCTCCACCCACCTGCTTCCCTTCGGCATCGACGCCTGGTGGCAGGATGCGACCGAACCCGAAAACGACGACCTTGCAGGCAGGAAAGTCTGGGCAGGCAAGTATGCCGGCGAACGCTTCCGCAATGTTTACCCCCTGTTGGTCAACAAGACCGTCTTCGAGGGCAACCGTAACGACGCTCCCGAGCGTAGGGCGATGATTCTCACCCGCTGTGGATTCCCCGGCATCCAGCGATACGGAGCCGCCATGTGGTCTGGCGACGTAGGAAATGATTTCGAGACACTCCGCATCCAGATTGCATCCGGTCTCGGCATGCAGGCAGCAGGTTTGCCTTGGTGGACCTACGATGCCGGAGGATTCTTCCGCCCCGGCGACCAATATAATAATACTGAATACATCGAGCGAATGCTCAGATGGATTGAGGCGAGCGTATATCTCCCCCTCATGCGAGTCCATGGCTACATGAGCGAGACCGAACCCTGGCGATATGGCCCCGAAGCACAAGAAATCTTCGTTCAGTGCATCCGCCAGCGCTACCGTCTGCTGCCTTACATCTATTCCCATGCTGCAGAAGTTTCGTTCAGCGGTGGCACCCTCATGCGCCCGCTGGTCTTCGACTTTGCCGACGACCCAGTCGCCCTCTCACAGCAGAACGAATACATGTTCGGCCATTCACTCCTCGTCCATCCCGTCACTGAGGCCGGAGTCAGCTCCTGGAGCACTTACCTGCCCAAGAACAAGGCCGGATGGTACGACCGCGATGGTCACTCCTACGCCGGAGGCACCACCATCGACGCGCCCGTCACACTCGCCCAGATTCCCGTCTTCATCAAGGGCGGAACCATTCTCCCCATCGGCGCCGACCGCCAGTCATCCGCCGACCAAGTCGATGGAACGATGACGCTTCAGGTTTTCCCCGGCACCGACGCTGAGTTCACGCTCTACGAAGATGACGGCACCACTTACAACTATGAGCAGGGCAAGTTCTCCACCATTCGCATCCAGTGGAACGACGCCAAGCGCACCCTTACACTCGATGCCCGGAAAGGTACATTCCCTGGCTCGCTCAACCAGCGCACCTTCGACGTCCAATTGCTCAACGGCCAAAAACAAACCATTTCCTACTCGGGAAAGAAGGTTACGGTGAAACTCTGATAACTGATTCTTCCGATTTTTCTTCTTTTATAACGGCACCCGTCTTCCCGACGGATGCCGTTCGTTATATTGTTCATGGAATGGAAAAAAGACGGATGATCGTGGTTCAATAACCCATGCGAGAGGTGTTTACAGCCTTCTTCTTCTTCTCCTTGAAGTTTCCGATGCGGT
>CAJOGQ010000013.1 GCA_905234125.1 uncultured Bacteroidaceae bacterium
AATGATAATTGGCTGTAGTGTATGATTTTAGTTGACAGTTTTGTTTGTTATTACTAAGTTGGTTTGCACTCTCATTTTCTTATTCCCACACAAGTTGTCATTTGGAGAGTGAGGCACAAAAGAATATGACGCCCAAAGATTCTCTTTTTTGAAGATAAAATGCAAAAAATGAGAGATTTTTGTGTTTGGTTTGAGAATTATTGATTATCTTTGTCCCAAATTCCAAATAGTATTCACTTAAATAACAATTGAGATTATGACTACAGGTAATGTGAGGCCGGCTGATATGGAGAGAATTACCACTCCCGCCTTGGCCAAGAAGTATATTGACGAGCAAATCAAAGAGTTGCGTGCTCAGATTGGTGACAAGAAGGTGCTTCTTGCACTCTCTGGCGGTGTTGACTCATCGGTGGTGGCTGCCCTACTGATCAAGGCTGTGGGCAAGCAATTGGTGTCAGTTCATGTGAATCATGGATTGCTGCGCAAGGGTGAACCTGAGCAGGTGGTTCGTGTGTTCCGCGATGAGCTGAACGCCAACTTGGTGTATGTGGATGCTACTGACCGTTTCTTGGACAAACTGGCAGGCGTGGCTGATCCAGAGCAGAAGCGCAAGATCATCGGTGCTGAGTTTATTCGTGTGTTTGAAGAAGAGGCTCGCAAGCTGGAAGGTATCAGTTTCTTGGCTCAGGGCACCATCTATCCTGACATCGTGGAGTCTGGTCCTGTAAAGTCGCACCACAACGTGGGTGGTCTGCCAGAGGACATGCAGTTTGAGTTGGTGGAGCCTATCAAGTTGCTGTTCAAGGATGAGGTTCGCGTAGTAGGTAAGGAACTCGGACTGCCAGACAACATGGTCTATCGCCAGCCCTTCCCTGGCCCAGGTCTGGGTGTGCGTTGCACAGGTGCCATCACACGTGACCGTCTCGAAGCCCTGCGTGAGAGCGATGCCATCCTGCGTGAGGAATTTGCCAAGAACGGACTGGAAGGCAAGGTTTGGCAGTACTTCACCATCGTGCCCGACTACAAGTCAACAGGCGTGAAGGACAACAAGCGCAGTTGGGATTGGCCTGTCATCATTCGTGCCGTGAACACTCGCGATGCCATGACTGCCACCATCGAGGAGATTCCTTACAAACTGCTCCATCACATCACACAGCGCATCATTACTGAGGTTCCAGGTGTGAACCGCGTGCTGTATGACCTGACTCCGAAACCCACAGGTACAATCGAATGGGAATAAAACAACTATTGATGTCTGCTGTTCTGCTCGTCTTGCTGGCAAGTTGTGCCACACAGCAAGAACGGGCAGAACGGAAAGCGCAAAGGCAGGAAGCCGTGAACGAGGCTGTGGAAAATCGCCAATGGCGCATTGATGTGGTCTCGATGAATCCAATGAGGTATGGGGCGAGGATGGTGTCGCCAGACTCCTATTTAGAGTTGAGAAACGACACGCTCAGAAGTTATCTGCCCTATCTCGGACAGGTTCATCGTGCCCCCATGTCCTCACCCTCGAAGAACCTGAACTTCGAAGAACCTGTTTTGCGCTATCAGCAGACTCGCAAGAAAGATCGTCTCCACCAGATTGAGATTGACACCAGAACGGATGAGGATGTCTATCACTACTGGATAGACCTCTATGACAGTGGTGAGGCCACCATCCGTGTACGTTCAAATTATCATGACCCCATCAGTTTTGATGGAAACATGAATGAATGATTCCCATGACGGAAGGTGCGTCAGAACTTACTGGGTTAAAAGTGAGTAGGGTTTAGACGCCCTTTGCCCCTTCCGAAAGAGGGAATCTGGGCTGGTCAATGCTTGATGACGCTATGGCCATTGGGATTGTCGGTAAAATAAAAATGAAACGCAATAAAAAAATAGATATGAGCAAGAATTTTCCATACGGGTATGACATCAACGTCTATCTCGACAAGGCATTAGAGAGAATGAAAGAGACCTTTTTCTGGGCAACGAAAGAAATGCTCAGAAAAGAATATACTTACGCTATCGAGAAGCAGGAGGACGGCAGTTACGCCTATGTCTCCTATTACCATTGGGACAACGGAAAGGTGGATCGTAATGTTTTGAACTGTGACTACGAAGGATTTGTCCGTCATTTCATTGATGTGAATGAATGGACGGTCGGGGACAGGAATCCTGTGAAGGAAACCATCGATGTGCCTGCGTCGTGCACATGTAGTGGTGACTGGTGTCTCGAAATCTATCGAATTCAGAAGCACGTACTGGGTGGCTATTCTGCCTTTGTCCAGGCAGGCAACCGTTCAGCAGGTGGTTCCAGAACTTTCTTCATTCCCCAAGCCTACTTCGAACTTCCTTGGGAGGAGTTTCTCGACAAGTATCTCAAACTTGTTCCTCCTGGCCCCTTCTACGTGAGCCGAGAAGACCTCGAAAACGCCCCTGGCGTCAAAGAATTTCTTGGCTTCTGATTTTGACGTCTCTTTCCGCTGAATATTCCTCTTGCTTGCCAATACAACATAACAAAGGTGTGGCGTTTTGAATGGGTAAAGTAGGAAAAGTTGGGGGAATGACGAAAAAAATGGAAGTTTTGTTGTGTGGTATTGGAAAAAGAGGTATCTTTGCAACTATCACAACGTATGAACGCTGGGAATTAACGTATTTAACGCTTTAAAATTATAGTATTATGGGATTTTTAACTAACGACAAGCTCGTGATTGTGGGCGCCGGTGGCGCTATTGGTTCTACCATGGTTCAGTTGGCTCTGACGATGAAGCTGACTCCTAATGTGTGTCTTTACGACGTGTATGCTCCTGGTATGGAGGGTGTGATGGAAGAGATGTTCCATTGCGGTTATGACGGTGTGAACTTGACGGCTACCACTGATGTGGCTGAGGCTTTCAAGGATGCCAAGTACATCATCTCTTCTGGTGGCGCTCCTCGTAAGGCTGGCATGACGCGTGAGGATCTTCTCGCCGGCAACTGCAAGATTGCTGAGGAATTGGGTCAGAACATCAAGACTTACTGCCCTGATGTGAAGCACGTGACGGTGATCTTCAACCCTGCTGACTTGACGGGTCTGGTGACTTTGCTGTACTCTGGTCTGAAGCCAGGTCAGGTGACTACGCTTGCTGCACTCGACTCCACTCGTCTGCAGTCAGCTCTCGCCAAGAAGTTTGGTGTGAAGCAGTATGAGGTGACTGGATGTGCTACATACGGTGGTCACGGTGAGCAGATGGCTGTGTTCGGCAGCGCTGTGAAGGTGGCTGGCAAGCCTCTCAATGAACTCATCGGCACTCCTGCCTGCACGCAGGAAGAATGGGAAGAGTTGAAGGTGGCTGTGACGAAGGGTGGTGCGAAGATTATTGAACTTCGTGGACGTTCTTCATGGCAGAGCCCTGCATTCTGCTCAGTTGAGATGATTCGTTCGGTGATGGGTGGTGAGAAGTTCCGTTGGCCTGCTGGCACATACGTGAACAACGAGAAGTACAACCACATCATGATGGCGATGGACACTACGCTCGACACGAATGGCTGCACCTACAAGATGCCTACTGGCACAGCCGAGGAGATGGCCAAGTTGGACGCTTCTTACGAGCACCTCTGCAAGATGCGTGATGAACTCGTGACGCTCAACATCGTTCCTCCTATCTCAGAATGGAGCAAGATTAATCCGAACTTGTAATGTGAAAAAGTACGGAAAGTATACGCTTTTAGGTTGGAGTTGGCGCATCCTATTATGGATTGTGCTAACTCCAATCTTCTTGTTGTTGTTGCTTTTCGTGCTGATTTACACGCCTCCTGTACAAAAGTTTGCTGTCGATAAGGCGGCAGAGATATTGAGTGAAGAGATGGGAATGGACGTCTCGGTGGAGAGTGTCCATCTGAAGTTCCCTCTTGACTTCTCGATGGGAGGTGTTTTGGCGATTGAGGAGGGTGATACGGTGCTTTCTGCCCGTGAGTTGGACATCCGTGTGAAGGCTTTGCCTTTGTTGGAGTGGAAAGCGGAGGTGGATGGCATCCATCTGTATGATGCCAAGTTGAATACGAAGGGGATGATTGACGCTTGTGTCATCAAGGGAAATCTGGCAGAATTGAGTCTCAATTCCCACAGTACAGACATCAAAAATGGGCTTGCTGTGGTAAATGAGGCGCTGCTGAGGGATGCTGATTTGATGGTGTTGCTGAACGATTCTGTGCCTGAAGACACGACCACCAGCGATGTGCAGTGGAGAATCCAGGTGGATGATTTGACATTCCAGAATGTGAAAGCAAGTGTCCTGCTCACTCCCCAAGCCGATAGCACGTGGGCGTCTGCTCATTTTGTTGATGCTCATGCAACGGCGTTCATCGATTTGGGTGAAGAAATCTACCGTGTGCCTCGATTGGAAGTTGCAAACTCGACGGCCAGTTTTGAGTATCGCAACGACCCTCATCTGACTGGCCAACTTGATCCCTCGCATCTTTTGTTCAACGACATCAGCTTAGAGGTCGATTCTTTCGAGTACAGAGGGACGACAGGCGACATGGCGCTGAATATCCGTCAGCTCAAAGGCGTGGAGCAGTCGGGCTTGGTGATTGCTGAAGCGCAGGGTAGGGTAGAGATGGATTCCGTCTCTTTGACTGTGCCCAAGCTCCATGTGAAGACGGATGAGAGCGACTTGACTGCGTTCTATCGCATGGACATGACGGCTTTCGACGATGAAAATCCGGGCACGTTCTCCTTCCTTGGCGAAGGACAAGTTGGTAAGGGCGATGTCATCTACTTCACCCGTATGGGAGGACCTGACACGAAGGAAACTTGTGCGATGCTGAACAAAGAATTGCCTGCCCGTCCCATCGAAGTGCAGTTGAAGGCAGATGGAAATCTCCAAACGTTGGAGGTGAGTGAGATGCACCTCAAGATTCCAGAAAAAATCTTGGCTGATGGGAGTGCAACCCTGTGGAATGTGGCTGATGATCTTTCCTTGAAGACCCGTCTGAAGGCCAAGGATGTGCATGGTGCGACCGTCGATTTGGATGGGGGCTATGTAGTGGCCTCCGATGCTTATCGTGCCGACCTGACGTTCAACAACTTTGTCCTCAACAACTATGTTCCGATGGACGAACCTACCGTTGTGACGGGCAATATGACGGCCAAAGGGCGTGGATTTGATTTCCTCTCACCAGCCACGTCGCTTGATGCGTCTGCTCATCTCTCCAATGGTCAAATGGGTAAGATCAATCTCTCCAATATCGATGCTGATGCCACGCTGAAGGGTGGCCAATTGCAGTTGACATTAACGGCTGATAATGAACAAGTACAGACAGACCTCACGTTTGACGGTACGCTGAAACGGAACTTGGTGGAGGGTGTATTGGACTTGAACCTGCCTTATGCCGATGTGCAGAGCATGGGCTTCAGCGAAGATGTCTTGACGGCCAGTGCTACGGGCACTATGCAGTTCTCTTACAATATGGACAAGCTCTTCCGTGTGGATTCCCATGTTGATGTGCTCAGATTGAAGATGGGCAACGACAGTATCAACACGGATGCGTTCTATCTGTTTGCGGAGGCATTGAAGGACACGACTTCTGCCATCGTGCGGACAGGTGATCTTGACCTCACCTTCTTCACCCCTAATAACCTGTTCAATCTGTTGCCGAAGGTGGAGAAGTTGCAGAAGGAGGTTGTGAAGCAGTTCAAGGCGCGTGAGGTGGATTTGGATATGCTCAAGTCCTACTTGCCTGACTTGACCTTGCATGTCACTGCTCAGAAGGAGAATCCTTTGTCTGACATCTTGGAGGTGTATGGCATCCGTTTCAACGAGTTCTCGGCAGACATCCAGTCATCGCCGCTCAGTGGGTTGAGGGGCAATGGACATGTGTATGCTTTCAAGAAAGACAGCGTGAGGGTGGATACTGCCTTTTTTGAATTGGCACAAGACTCCACGAAGTTCGACTACCATGTGGGTGTGCGATGCAATGACCAGCCCAAGATTCCGGCTTTCCGTGCCTATTTAGACGGTTACCTGAAAGCCAATGAGGTGGATGCCCACTTGACGTTCTTCGACAGGATAGGCCGCAAGGGCATTGACTTGGGTGTGAAGGGCTTGGCGAATGATTCGTGTGTCAATTACAGCCTCTATCCGCAGACACCCATCATCGCTTATCGGGAGTTCAAAATCAATAGCGACAACTATATCACTACCCATCCGAACCGTCCCATCATGGCGGATGTGCGATTGACAAGCCTCTCGGACAGCAGTTATGTGGCTATCTATGCAGACGAAAGTGACATTGGTAAGCAGATTGCCAACGTGATTGCCGATGACCTCGATATCGGTGAGATACTGAAGGTGGTTCCTGTGCCTGGTATGCCTGCCATGAGCGGTATGCTGAACTTTGATGCCACCTACATTGACCAAGGTGACAATTTCATGGTGGAAGGTGTGATGAATGCCGAAAACTTCGCGTACAATGAGATGCCGATGGGTAAAGTGGGCTCGCGCTTCACGTATATGCCCCAGGGTGACACCCGACATGTGATTGATGCTACGGTTGCCTACAACGAAAGGGATGTCTTGCAGTTGGATGGCACGTATGATGCCGAAGGAGAAGGGGCATTGGATGCAGAGCTTGCCTTCTTAGATGTGCCGATGGATATGTTTTCACCTTTCGTGCCGAATCAACTCATGGGCTTCAAGGGTGCCATGGCGGGTGGTATGAAGATTACGGGGCCAATGAGTGCTCTCCTCTTCAATGGGGCTTTGTTGCCCAAGGATGTACACCTCCTTTCTGTGCCGTATAACATAGACCTTGCATTGGCAAACGACAGCATTGTCTTCAACAATAGCCGTGTGGATTTCGACACCTTCAAGTTCTATGCTGCTGATGTCACCAATCCGCTCACGTTGAATGGCTATGTGGATTTCGCCAACTTCGCCGAAATCTTCATGTCACTTTCCCTCAATGGACGAAACTTCAAACTCATAGATGCGGAGCCTACCAAAAACTCCTTGCTTTATGGCGAATTGTATGGCGACTTCTTCACCCGTGTGATTGGTTCAACGAAAGACTTGACCGTGCGTGGTCTTGTACGTGTATTGCCCACTACCAATCTCACCTACATCCTGTCGGAGACGGCACTCTACCAAACAGACCGACTTGAAGACATCGTCACCTTTGTCGATTTCGATGCTCCACCGCCTCCCAAAGAGTCCATTCCCAAGAAGACCTATATGGGTATCGACATGAACTTGGTGCTCAGCATCGAGGATGGAGCCAAGTTGCGTGGTGAGTTCTCAGCCGACAAGCAGAGCTATGTCAATGTGCAGGGTGGTGGCAACATCACGATGTCCTACACGCCTGAAGGTGTGTTCAACATGCAGGGGCGTTACACCATCAACGAGGGTGAAATGAAATACACCCTTCCAGTCATTCCGCTCAAGACCTTCTCCATCCACAAGGGTTCTTACATCGAGTTTGCTGGTAAGCCTGGTAATCCGCTGCTCAATGTCACAGCCACAGAACGCATGAAAGCTACAGTTTCAAGTGAGGGTGGTGCGTCCCGAACGGTGTCATTCGATGTGGGTCTGAAAATCTCCAACACGTTGCAGGACATGGGCTTGGAATTCATCATCGATGCACCAGAAGACCAGTCTGTGCAGAACGAACTTGCATCCTACTCTGCTGAAGACCGCAACAAACTGGCTGTGGGCATGTTGGCAACGGGCATGTATCTGTCCAGTACCAACGGTAAGGGACTTGCTGCAGGTAATGCGCTGAGTGGATTCTTGGAGGACGAAATCAACAAGATTGCAGGCAATGCCCTCTCCACGATGGTCGATGTGAGTGTAGGAGTGGGACAGACTGTCCGTGAAGATGGCTCAAGGCGAACGGATTATTCTTTCCAGTTCTCCCGCAAGTTCTTCTCCGATCGTCTGAAGGTGATCATTGGCGGTAAGGTAAGTTCGGATAACAGAACGACTCGTCGTGAATCGGGTGCATACATCGATAACGTGACTTTGGAGTGGCGACTCGACAATGGTGGCACTCAATACATCCGTCTCTTCCACGAGAAAGACTACTCCAGCTTGATTGAGGGTGAGTTGGACAGAAATGGCTTTGGTGTGGTGCTCCGCAAGAAAGTGGACAAACTCTCTGAACTCATCTTCTGGAAACGGCACAAGAAGGAGGACGAGCAAATGGAGGACAACACGAACCCTGGGCAGACTAACACGAACCCTGAGCAGACTAAAGAATAGACACATGAAGGCATTACGATACATATTATATATATATATAGTGGGCATGATCGTGGCATGTTCCACCACCTCCCATCTGCCAGAAGGGGAAACGCTTTACACGGGTGTGAAGAAAATGAAGGTGCATGACCAGAAGGGAACGATGGCTGAAGATTTGGCAGTGACGGAAGTGAAGGCAGCGTTGGCTTACAAGCCCAATGGTTCTCTCTTGGGCAGTTCGTCCAAGCGCAGTCCCCTCCAGGTGGGTCTCTGGATCTACAACGCCTATGTTGATAAGCCGCGCACGGGATTCAACAAATGGATGTTCAACTCCTTTGCTGGCACCCCGGTCACCATCTCCAGCGTGTCGCCTGAGACGCGCACCAAAGTGGCATCGAACATCTTGCAAAACTACGGATACTTCCGTGGTTCTGTTGATTACAGTCTCATCGACCAGCGTAAACCTCGTACACAACGCATCGCCTACGACATCCATCTGGGTGAGCCTTACCTCTATGACAGCATTCGCTATGCCTTCCGCGACAGCATTCAGGACAGCATCCTTCGTGCCACAGAAAAGGAAGCATACCTTCATCGGGGTGATCAATTCTCCACACTGAACCTCACCAATGAGAAAGATCGCATCGTCGATGCCTTCCGTAACAACGGTTTGTATTACTATCGTCCTGATTACATCAACTACTTTGCCGATTCCACCAATATCCCCTATCGTGTAAAGTTGCTCGTGGCGCCTGACTTAGACATGCCTGATGTGGCATATCGTCAGTTCTATTTCGGCAACACAAGTGTTTATATTCGTCAGAGCCGCACCAATACAGCCAACCGACAACGTCGTAGAGACAGATCCATCAACGTGTTTAATGACTCCATTCAGCGACGTCGGCTGAAGATTGCCTATCAGGGTGACCGCATCCCCGTTGCCGAACGAGTGATGATGAAGAACTTCAAGTTCCATCCCAGACAGATGTTCAACCAGTCCCGTGTCGACCAGACACTGACCAACCTTCATCGCATGGACATCTTCTCAAATGTCAGGTTCACCTTTACTCCTCGCGACACTACAGGTGTCAATGACACCATCGACACCCGTCTCGACCTGACGATGGACCGACTCATCAATGCCGAGACAGATTTCAGTGTCACCTATAAGTCCAACTCACAGATTGGTCCTGCTGGAGGTATCACCATTTCCAAGCGAAATGCCTTCCGCCATGGCGAGACCTTCTCAGTGGGACTTCGAGGCAGTTACGAATGGACAACACGCAAGATGTATGGTGAGGATGAACGTATCAACTCCTATTTGGCAGCATTAGACGTCTCCCTGTCCTATCCCTGGATTGCCTTCCCTTGGCTCAACAAGCGCTTCTACAAATACTCCACTGCCACTCAATTCAAATTCACCATAGAGCAGCGTAAACGAGCCTATTTCTATCGTTTGATGTCTTCCTCCATCGAGGCTGGCTACGACTTCCAGACATCCCGTTCGTGGAGCCATCGGCTCATCCCTCTCACGGTCACCTACAACAAGATGCAGAACAGCACAGAAAGGTTTGATTCCATCTTCTTTTTCAATCAAGCCCTCTACATGTCTCTGCAAGATGTCTTCGTCCCTGCACAGCAATACACCATCATTTATGACAACACGTGGAACAATCGCATTCGTCACACGATGCACTTTGAGGGATCGGTGAAGCAATCGGCCAACTGCCTCAACCTCATCAATGCAATGCTGGGGTTCGACTATTACAAGAAGGATAAATTGCTGCTTTCCACCCCCTATTCCCAGTTCCTCAAATTCAACTTCCAGCTCAAGAACATTTTCCACCTCACAGAGAAGACCTCCATCGCCACCCGCGTGCAGTTGGGAGCCATCTGGTCATACGGCAATTCCGACTATGCGCCCTACAACGAACTCTTCTATGTGGGTGGTGCCAACAGCGTACGTGCCTTCCCGCTCCGTAGCATTGGTCCAGGACGTTTCCACGACGACTGGCTGGATATCTATCTGGCTCAGACGGGCGACATCAAGTTTGAGATGAATGTCGAATACCGTTTCCCCATCATCAATGCCTTCCAAGGTGCTCTCTTCGTCGATGCAGGAAACGTGTGGCTCATGCGTGAAGATGACTATCAGGTGGGTGGCAAGATAGGGGATGGCGGATTTTTCAACACGCTTGCCGTCGGCACAGGATTCGGCATTCGCTACAACCTCGATTTCCTCATCCTCCGACTCGACCTCGGACTCGGAGTCCATTTGCCTTACGACACAGGTAGATCCGGCTACTACAATATCCCCAAGTTCAAGGACGCCCAAACCCTCCACTTCGCTGTCGGCTATCCCTTCTGACGTCTTCTGGCGCAAACGCCCGTAAAACGACAAACGACAAAAACGACAAAATCGAGAAATGACGTTAGCCATTCCTCGATTTTTCTTTTACGACCTTTCACTTCTCTTCACCTGAGGAAGGAAGTCACATCATGTTCAATGCCACATAGAACATGGCATACTCCAACTTGTAGTTGCTTTCTATCCAACACATCGTAGAAGCAAGTCCATAGAGCACCATAGGCGACTGTTCGTGAGGCTTAAAATCCTTGGCTGAGAACTGATATTCCAAGCCAACCTTGGTTTGCTCAGTGATGTCGGACGAGTTGGTCAAACACTTGCCTACAGTCCAATATAATTCTCATATTGTCCATTTGTATTAATTGTTATTTGAGAATTGGGAGTACTATAGGCCTGGTGCCTTTTCCGCAGAAACGTGGCCACTTTATTTAAATCATTTTTTTGTCGAGACGGATAAAAAATCGTATCTTTGCACTTGTAACGTATAAATAAACGACGAAAATGGCACGAGAAGACAGAAACATATTAATGAAGATGAAGAAGAATGGCTGGAATATGAAGGCAGCGATTAGTGCCGCCATCATTGCAATTTGTGGATTTTGCGTGCCGACGGCATGTTCGTCGAACGATGATAATCCCGGAACGAAGGAAGACGACAACGCCAAGAAGGCGCTGCTGATTATTCTCGACGGGTGGGGAATCGGTGACAAAGGCGAGGGCGACGTGATTTATCAGACAGCCACGCCTTACATCGACTACTTGTACGCCAACTATCCGCACGCCGAGTTGCAGGCTTCGGGAGCCTACGTAGGGCTGCCCGACGGACAGATGGGAAACTCGGAGACGGGGCACCTGAACATCGGAGCCGGGCGCGTCGTTTATCAGGATCTGGTGAAGATCAACCGCGCCTGTGCCGACAATTCCATCATGGAGAACCCAGAGGTGAAGTCAGCGTTCGGCTATGCAAAGGCCAACGGCAAGAGCGTTCACCTGATGGGCCTGACTTCGACCGGTGGCGTTCATGCCTCGTTCGACCATCTGCTGAAACTCATCGACATCGCCAAGGCGTATGGTATTGCGAACTGCTACCTGCACTGCTTCATGGACGGCCGTGATACCGACCCCAGATCGGGCAAGGGTTTCATTGCCGACTTGCAGCAGTACGTGGACGAGGCGGGCGTAGGCGCTATCGCATCTGTCATTGGCCGTTACTACGCCATGGACCGCGACAAACACTGGGACCGCATCAAGCTGGCGTACGACCTGCTTGTGCACGGCAAGGGTCGCCAGGTGACCGACATGGTGGAGGGCGTGCAGTCGTGCTACGACACGCACACGGAGGATCATAAGAACACCGACGAGTTCATGGAGCCGCTGGTCAACAGCACCGTCGACGGGCGCATCAAGGAGGGCGACGTGGTCATCTTCTACAACTACCGCAGCGACCGCGCCAAGGAACTGACCATCGTGCTCACGCAGCAGGATATGGAGGAGCAGGGTATGATGACCATCCCCAATCTCCAGTACTACTGCATGACGCCCTACGACGACGCCTTCACTGGCCTGCACATCCTCTTCCCCAAGGAGAACGTGCAGAACACCCTCGGCGAATACATCGCCAGCAAGGGTCTGAAGCAATTGCATATCGCCGAGACAGAGAAATATGCCCACGTGACCAGTTTCATCAATGGCGGCCGCGAAGAGCCGTTCGAGGGTGAAGACCGCATTCTGGTTGCCTCGCCCCAGGTGGCCACCTACGACCTGAAGCCCGAGATGTCGGCCATCGAAGTGAAGGATAGGCTGGTCGAGGCGCTCAAGACCGACAAGTACGACTGGATAGTGGTGAACTTCGCCAACAGCGACATGGTGGGGCACACTGGTGTCTATACAGCCATCGGGTCAGCCGTGAAGACGATTGACCAGTGCCTGAACGAGGTGGCGGAAACGGCCAAGAGGATGGGCTATGAGACCATCATCACCGCCGACCACGGCAATGCCGACCATGCCCTCAATGCCGACGGCACGCCCAACACGACGCACTCCGTCAATCCCGTTCCTTTCATCTATGTGACAGAGAACAAGAACGCGAAAGTGCAGAGCGGTGTCCTGGCCGACGTGGCCCCATCCATTCTCCACATCATGGGGCTGGAGCAACCCAAGGAGATGACGGGTAAGTGTCTGATTAAAAAGTAATGGTTTCTAAAAAAACACCTAACACCTCTAACACCTCTAACACCTAACGTTGCATATTTAGCCGCCTCCAAGGCATCTTTGGCGCATATTTATGCACGACAGGAGGCTCCTCATAACAGAGGGACGGTTCTTTTGTTATCGTGCTGTGATAACGAAAGAACCGTCCCCGTGTATGTTCCGAAGTCCTAAGTGTGAGTCTATCACAGAGGACAGAATAGAGTCGAATTTGTCCAAAACGAAAAATATTCCACCAAAAGCGGTGATTTTCTCAGATTTTAAGAATCTTGTGAGTTATTTGTACTTCTCGTCCAGACCATCGTGTATGACGTCATAGACTTCCTGCATGATGGCTTTGGTTTGTTTGCCTTGACGAGCCTCGGCGGTGATGGGCTTGTGGATGGTGAGCGTGACGGTGCCCATGTGGACGGACTTGTGGTGACGGTTGAAGACGTCGAAGGAGCCGTTGATGGTGAGGGGGACGATGGGGATGCCAATCTCATTGGCGAGCATGAAGGAGCCGCGCTTGAAGGGGGACATCCGGCCAGTGTGGGTGCGGGTGCCTTCGGGGAAGATGACCATGGACATGCCTCCCTTGAGGGTTTCGCGCGATTGCTGTACGGCCTTGGAGATGCCGGAGATGCCGTCGGCGAGGTAGATCTGCTTGGACTTGGCGCAGGCATAGCCGACGAAGGGAATCTTGCGCAGGTATTCCTTCATCATCCACTTGAAGTTGTGGCCGAGGTAGCCATAGACGAGGAAGATGTCGTAGTAGCCCTGGTGGTTGGCCAGGAAGACATAGCTCTCTTCTTTCTTGATGTTCTCGCGCCCCTTCACTTTCACCTTCAGCAGGAAGAGCCAGAAGGCGCACTTGGCCCAGAACTTGGGCAGGTAGTAGGCCACGTGGTCGGTGTCGCCGAGGAAGCCGGCAATGATGACGGTGGTGGACACGATGATGGTTATCACCACAAAGATGGGCAGGGCGATGAGGAAGGAGTAGAGGGTGTAGAGAAATTTCATGTTTCTATTTTTTTTGTAATGTTATCACATTGATTTCTGGCCATGCGCCGAAGCGGAAGGGGAACATGACGGCACCGATGCCGTCGCTAACGTTAAGAAGCTGGTTCCCTTCGGAGTAGGCGCCTGACCATTCACGATAGACGTGGGCGACGGGCGACCATCCGAAGACCTTGAACTGTCCGGCGTGGGTGTGGCCGGAGAGGGTGAGCTGGATGGCGGTCTGGGGCAGGATGTTGCGTCGCCAGTGGGTGGGGTCGTGGCTGAGGAGCACGGTGAAGCAGTTGCGCTTGAGCCCCTTCATGGTCTTGGGTAGGTCGCCGAGGGCAGGGAAGGGGGGACGCCCGTCGTTCTCCACGCCGGCAATGACGAGGGAGTCGGTGCCCCGGCGGATGATGCGGTGGTCGTTGAGCAGGAGTGTCCATCCGTAGTCGCGGATGCGTCGCTGGAGCTCCATGACGTCGGCCTCGCGCTCGGCCTCGGTGGGGTAGTGGAGGTACATGCTGTAGTCGTGATTGCCCATCACGGCATAGACGCCGTCGGGGGCATGAAGCCGATTCAGTTCCCGTCGGAAACCATCCAGCTCGGCGCTCTGGTGATTGACGAGGTCGCCCGTGAAGACGATGGCGTCGGCCTGCTGGTCGTTGATGAGATTGACGATGGTCTTCACGTCGTCCTCATGGCCATCGCGCATGGTGCCGATGTGGAGGTCGGAGAACTGGACGATGCGGTAGCCGTCGAACTGTTTCGGGAGGTCGGGGAAGCAGAAAGTCTGCTGATGGACGACGTAGCGGTTGCGCCCCCAGAAGTATCCGTAGGTGAGCAGGCTGAAGGCGAAGATGGCCAGCGCCATGCCGATGATGCGGACGCCCCGCACGAAGAGGCAGTCGTAGCCTTCGTCATCCTTCTTGCCGCCCGTGACGAGCTTGTTGATGCCCTGTCCGATGCCGTCCACAATCATGAAGAGGGCCTTCGGCGCACAGAGGGCGAGGAAGCAGTACATGAACATGCTGACCCATGGCTGGTGCTCGGGTCGCATATCGCCAGAGCCCATGATGATGCCGGCGGAAATGGCGAGCGCGATGGATGGCATCCACCATAGCAAGCGGAGCCAACGCTGGCAGGTCCATCGACGGATGTACATCAGGTAGATGTAGAGGTCGGGCAGAATCAGCAGGATGATGATCAGTAGGAGTATTCTCAGCAACATGGGCAGAAGATGTTAAATGGCAAATGTAAAATGTAAAATGTGTGATGTCAAAGGGTCAGTCCTTGGAGGTATCGCCGGACTTCTTCGGGTGGGAGATTCCTCCGCAGGGCGTAGTTGGCGAGCTGGTCGGGGCCAATCTTTCCGACGGAGAAGTAGTGTGCCTGCGGGAGGCTGATCATGAGTCCACTCACGGAGGCGTGGGGTTGCATCATGGCGGACGAGGTCAGGGTCACGCCGATGCTCCGGAACCCGATGAGGCGGTCGAGCAGGAAGTTGATGGAGATGTCGGGCAGGCAGGGATAGCCCACGGCAGGCCGGATGCCCTGAAATGCCTCCCGATGCAGTTCCTCGATGGTCAGATGCTCGTCGGGCGCATATCCCCACAGAGTCTTGCGCACCTCCTCGTGCAGTCGCTCGGCTCCTGCTTCGGCCAGTCGGTCGGCCAGCGTCTGGAGGAGCATCTGGTTGTAATTGTCGTCGGGGAAGGTCTTTCCCACGTCGATGCTGGTGGAGGTGGCAAAGATGCCTATCTTGTCTTGTCGAACGTTTTTGTATGGACGGACGAAGTCGCTCAGGCAGAGGCATTGTCCGTTGGCATCGGGCACTTGCTGGCGCAACATGGGCAGATGGACGGGCTCTCCGCAGGGATGGCTCTGACCACATTCGCAGGGTCGCATGGGCTGAACCACGATGTCGTCCCCTTCGCTCCATGCCGGAAATATTTCCACTACCGCCTTCACCTTCAAGTAGGGTTGCAGACGCTGAAGCATCTTCTGGGCTTCGTCGCTGAGGCGTCGCCCCTCCTCCGACTGCTGTGGCACAGACCATGCGTGGAAGAAGTACACCCAGTTGATGTAGTCTTTCAGGTCGCTGATGCGGTAGTCCTTTCTCATGGCTCCCGCGTTAGGGGTTGAACTGCAGTTCCTTGCCTCGGATGCCATCCACCACCACGCCATCGCTGTAGGCGGTCAGTCCGTTGACGATGGTGCGTCGCACCCTCCATTTGAAGAAGCGCTCATCCATGGGTGTCCATCCGCACTTGGTATAGTATCGGCCTTCGCGCACCTGCCAGTTCGCCTCGGGATCCACCAGCGTCAGGTCAGCATAGTAGCCCGGACGGATGAAGCCCCTGTCCTTGATGTGGAACAGTTTGGCGGGGTTGTGCGACATCAGATCAGGGACGCGCTCGATGGGAAGCACGCCGTTCTCGCTCAGTTCCAGCATGGAAACCAACGAGAACTGAATCATCGGCATGCCGGATGCTGCCTTCAAGGCTCCCCCCAACTTCTCGCTCTCCAAATGAGGCGCATGGTCGGTCGCCACTATGTCGATGAGTCCGTTGGTCAGCGCTTCACGCAAGGCTGCACGGTCTTCTGGGGTCTTGATGGATGGGTTGCACTTGATGCGCGTGCCCAGTGTGTCGTAATCTTCGGTCGTGAACATCAAATGGGCAATGACCACCTCTGCCGTGATCCGTTTCTCCTCGATGGGCTTGCGCTCGAAGAGTTCCAGCTCCTTGGCTGTGGAGATGTGGGCGACATGGAGCCTCGCCCCTGTGTCCTTGGCCAGCTGAACAGCCAATGCTGACGACTCGTAGCAGGCCTCCACACTCCGGATGCGGGAATGGTAGCGCACGGGGAAGTCGTTCTGACCCTTGTAGC
Source organism: uncultured Bacteroidaceae bacterium (assembly GCA_905234125.1). Classification (GTDB taxonomy): domain Bacteria; phylum Bacteroidota; class Bacteroidia; order Bacteroidales; family Bacteroidaceae; genus Minthosoma. Next base: position 16,648 of record CAJOGQ010000013.1, read on the forward strand.
GCTTGCGGAAAGCTCGGATGTTGGCCTCGATGATGCTTGTGTCCTCGCAATGCGCCATCAGCAGAAGAGGCGAGGTGGCGAAGATGCGACGCAGGGACTCCTCACGATCCACGAGCATATTGCCCGTACTGCTTCCCATGAACACCTTGACGCCCGGTACACGATGGGGGTCGAGGCGTTGCAGCGTATTCACGTTGTCATTGGTGGCTCCGAAATAGAAAGAGTAGTTGACACGGCTGTTCTTGGCTGCACGCTGGAACTTGTCTTCCAGCAGGTCGAGGGTCGTGGTGGGCGGATTGGTGTTGGGCATCTCCATATAGGACGTCACGCCTCCAGCAGCGGCTGTCCGGCTCTCGCTGGCAATGTCGGCCTTGTGAGTCAGGCCTGGCTCACGGAAATGCACATGGTCGTCAATCACGCCAGGGAAGAGGTAGAGCCCTGTGGCGTCAATCTCCAAATCGTATGGCTGTGTGGAATCATCACCAGCAAACACCTGCTGAATCCTCTCGTCTTCTATCACCACAGAGCCGATGAACTTGCGTCCCTCGTTCACGATTGTTGCGTTTCTGATAATTGTCTTCATGGGTTAGTCTTCAGTTTTCATTAGTCACGGACTGTTGGGGTTGCGTAGGCAGTGCTGCCTTTACGACTGGGGTATCGGGGGCTTTGGGGTATTTCCTGAACCATCCGTCCCAACGCAAACGCATCACGCCAAAGAAAGCCTCGCCAAAGATGCCACTGTTCATCTTCGATACGCCTTCCACACGGTTGACGAAGATGACAGGCACTTCCTTGATCTTGAAGCCACACTTGTAGGTGGTGAACTTCATCTCAATCTGGAAGGCATAGCCCTTGAAACGGATGGCATCGAGGTCGATGGTCTCCAACACACGGCGTTTGTAGCACTTGAAGCCCGCAGTGGTGTCGTGCACCTTGAAGCCCGTGATGAATCGAACGTATTTGGATGCGAAATAAGACATGAGCACTCTGCCCATCGGCCAGTTGACAACATTCACGCCAGAGATGTAACGACTGCCGATGGCAAGGTCGTAACCCTCGTCGGCACAGGCTGAATAGAGCCGTGGAAGGTCAGTAGGAGCATGGGAGAAGTCGGCATCCATCTCGAAGATGTAGTCGTAGCCATGTGCCAATCCCCATTTGAACCCAGCAATATAGGCTGTTCCCAAACCCAGCTTTCCTGTGCGTTCCAACAAAAAGAGCCGGTCACCAAACTCCTTTTGCATCAGTCCCTTCACGATGGTGGCTGTTCCATCAGGCGAACCATCGTCAATCACAAGAATGTGAAAACACTTCTCCAGAGCAAAAACCGCCCGGATAATCTTCTCGATGTTTTCCTTCTCATTGTAGGTCGGAATGATCACTATGCTGTCGCTTTCGTTCATGTCTTTTGCCTTTCTTATTCGAAATCTTATTGCAAAGATACTACAAACTTCTTCATGCAGCGGCACAAAATGGGTTAAACAATGTTAAAACGGACATAAGGGACATCTTTGTGGTGTTTTTTCTTGTCCTTGTTTAAGCGGTTTTCCGTAACTTTGCAAAGTTTTTCCCGTCAAGTGGGGCTTGTCTCAGCATGGTATGAAGGTTTTTCTCCATGTTCGAGTCAATATAGTTTGTGGCTAATCGTTTACAATTATATAACACAATAAACTAAATGGAAAATCAAAAAGTGAAGCCTGCGGAAGGTAAACTCGGCATCATGGTCGTGGGACTGGGTGCCGTCACTTCGACCTTCATGACAGGCGTGCTGATGGCTCGCAAGGGACTTGCAAAGCCTATTGGCTCAATGACTCAGTATGACAGAATCCGTGTAGGCAAGGGTGCTGACAAGAAATATCTGTCTTATTCGGAGATTGTTCCGATGGCAAAGCTGGATGACATTGTGTTTGGTGCATGGGATGTGTATCCAGCCAATGCTTTCCAAAGTGCCATGTATGCACAGGTGCTGAATGAGAAGGACATCCTTCCTGTGAAGGACGAGTTGGAGAAGATTGTTCCTTTCAAGGCTGCTTTTGACAAGAATTTCGCCAAGCGTCTGGATGGTGACAATGTGAAGCCGTGCGCTACCCGTTGGGACATGGTGGAGCAGATTCGTGAGGACATCCGCAAGTTCAAGGCTGAGAATAACTGCTCACGTATCGTGGTGGCTTGGGCTGCTTCTACAGAAATCTATGTGGAGCCCAATATGGCCGTACACGACACATTGGCTCACCTCGAGGCTGCCATGAAAGCCGACGATAGAGTGAACGTTGCCCCATCCATGTGCTATGCCTACGCAGCACTTTCAGAGGGCGCTCCTTTCATTATGGGTGCTCCTAACACCACTGTTGATATCCCTGCCATGTGGGAGATGTCTGAGAAGTTAGGTTTGCCTATCGCTGGCAAGGACTTTAAGACAGGTCAGACTCTTGTGAAGTCAGGCTTCGCTCCTATCATTGGAACTCGTTGCTTGGGTCTGAACGGATGGTTCTCAACCAATATTCTTGGCAACCGCGATGGTTTGGTGCTCGACGAGCCTGCCAACTTCCGCACTAAGGAGGTGTCTAAGCTCTCCACGCTGGAGACAATCCTTAAGCCTGATGCACAGCCAGACCTCTATGGACACGGCAACGATACTGACGATCAGTACTACCACAAGGTGCGCATCAACTATTATCCTCCTCGCAACGACAACAAGGAGGGTTGGGACAACATTGATATCTTTGGTTGGATGAACTATCCCATGCAGATCAAGATCAACTTCCTCTGCCGTGATTCCATTCTTGCATCTCCTCTGTTGCTCGACCTCTGTCTGCTCAGCGACCTTGCCGCACGTGCAGGAAAGAGTGGCATTCAGCGCTTCCTCTCTTTCTACCTGAAGGCTCCTATGCACGACTACACGCAGGGTGAGGAACCTGTCAACCACCTCTTCCAGCAGTACACGATGCTGAAGAATGCGATCCGTGAGATGGGTGGTTATGAGGCTGACGAGGAGATAGACTAAAGACGATCACATAGTCATTTGACATGATAAAGAAAAAGAGGAATGTTCCACCTGGGAATATTCCTCTTTTCTATGCTGTCAATCAAGTAAGTCGCCTACTCGCAAATGAAGAAAATGGTCTTCTTTGAACCACGGCTTTCTTCGATGGAGACACCTCCATCCTTGATGCGAATGACGCCTATAGATACTGGGATGTCGTTGTTCTTCGGATAGACATCATAAGCGCTGTTTCCTCGTTTCTCCAAGAAGAAGTGCGAAACTTTTCCCTTCTTGGTGGGATCGGCAAATGTGGCCTCTAACTGACCGTCATTTTCCTCTGACAACATGAATGTCCAAATGGCTCCGTCCTCATTGGCGTAGGCGGTGTTGAATTGAGGCATCACGTCCTCTGTGGCTTCCTCTTCTTCTTCTCCCTCATACGCATCTATGGCGTTCTTGACAATGACGCTGCCGATAGGAGGAAGGTCGCTCTTCGTCGACTGCTTGGGCTCATCCTCTTTGCTCAGTTCGTCGAGTTGTGAGAGTGCCTTTTCGAGGTCGTCACACGATGTCAGCAACATGGGTGTTGCGAACAGACCCAGCACGAAAGTAGCTGTGGCCAATCTTGAAATGAATTGTTGGGTCTTTCTCATTGTTTTGGTGTTTTAGGGGTTATTGGATAAGAAATGGATACTATGAATGTTCGCCCACCTTGCCACCCATCATGTCAATGAGCTCATTGGTGATGCTCTGCTGACGCGTCTTATTATATAATAATGTAAGTTCTTTGAGCATGTCATTCGCATTGTCGTCGGCTGTCTGCATGGCAAGCATGCGGGCTGCGTGTTCGCTGGTGAGGGAATCGATCATGATGCTATAGACTTGGGCGTTCTGCAGACGTGGGAAAAGGGAGGACAGAAGTTCTTCAGGAGAGGGTTCTGTCAGCCATTCCTTGTCCTCTTTTGTCTGAATTTGTGGCATGTCGAGCAAGAGTGGGGTGGTGGTGATGGTTTGCGTTCCCCTCGATTTGAAATGATGATAGATGAACTCCACGCTGTCAATTTCCTTACTTTGTCTCAGCTTTTCAGCGTATGCTACAAGTGGGGAAACGGCTGTAAAGGTTCCTTTCTTCTCGATGGATTCCAGCAGATTGACAAAGTCCCCATTGAAGTCTATGCCAGCCTTCTTCAATGCGTTGACAATCTTCTTGCCGATAGGCAACAGACTTACCTTCGTTTCCTGCGATTCCCATTCTTTGATACGCTGGAGGGTGGATTTAGCTATGTTGCTGTTGAAGGCTCCACAAAGTCCGCTGTTGGAAGAAATTGGAACCAGCAATACGGAGTGCGTGGCTACATCTGAGGATGTCTGTGTAGAGATGCCTCCCAATTTATCCACAATACTTTCGAGATTCTCCTTATACCGCAGAAATGCCTCGGTCAAGCCTTGCACATGGTGAAGCTTGGCGCTTGACACCATACGCATGGCAGAGGTGGTTTTCTGCGTGGTTCGGATAGACGCGATGCGACCTTTTATTTCTTTGAGACTGGCCAAAGTGGTTGATGATTTGACGATTTATAACTTGATGCTTGATGCGGTCTCTTCGATGATGCTGGAGATGTTGTCATCAATTTTTCCTTGACTGAGTGGTGTGAGCACATCGTCTCGATGGAGGGTGCGCAGGAGGTCGAGAAATGCTTCCTCAAATTCTCTTGTTTTCTCCACAGGGATGTCGCGCAAGAGTCCATGTGTACCACAGTAGAGAATGGCGATTTGTTCCTCCACAGGCATGGGCTGGTATTGCTTCTGGATGAGCAATTGGGAATTTTTGCGACCCTTGTCGATGGTGAAGGCAGTCACGGGATCCATGTCGCTTCCAAACTTCGAGAAGGACTCCAACTCACGATACTGTGCCTGGTCAATCTTCAGTGTCCCTGCCACCTTCTTCATGGCCTTCAACTGAGCATTTCCACCTACACGCGAAACGGATATACCCACGTTGATGGCAGGACGGACACCCTGATTGAAGAGGTCTGTCTCGAGGAAGATCTGACCATCGGTGATGGAGATGACGTTGGTTGGGATGTAAGCCGCTACGTCGCCTGCTTGGGTTTCGATGATAGGGAGAGCTGTGAGTGAACCACCACCTTTCACCTTTCCTTTGAGGCATTCTGGCAGGTCGTTCATTTGTTCTGCCACTTCTTGCTGCGAGATGATTTTGGCTGCACGTTCCAGCAGACGTGAGTGGAGATAGAAGATGTCTCCAGGGTAGGCTTCACGACCCGAAGGACGTTTCAGGATGAGTGACACCTCACGATAGGCAACGGCCTGCTTGGACAGGTCGTCATAAATCACCAACGCATGTCGGCCTGTATCTCTGAAATATTCGCCGATGGCAGCACCTGCAAAGGGTGCATAGTATTGCATGGCAGCAGGGTCACTGGCTGTGGCACTCACTACGATGGTGTAGTCCATCGCTCCCTTCTGTTGGAGGGTGTTGACGATGGTGGCAATGGTGGAACCCTTCTGCCCGATGCCCACATAGATGCAATAGACGGGCTTGCCAGCCTCGTAGTTGGCACGTTGGTTGATGATGGTGTCGATGGCGATGGCAGTCTTGCCAGTCTGACGGTCACCGATGATGAGTTCGCGCTGTCCACGACCGATGGGAATCATTGCATCCACAGCCTTGAGTCCTGTCTGCAGAGGCTCGTTGACAGGTTGGCGGAAGATGACACCAGGGGCTTTGCGTTCCAAAGGCATCTCGTAGGTTTCGCCAGTGATGGCTCCCTTGCCGTCGATGGGGTGTCCGAGGGTATCAATCACACGTCCCACCATGCCTTCACTCACTGCGATGGAGGCAATACGTCCCGTTCGTTTGATGGTGTCGCCTTCCTCGATGTTGTCAGTGGGGCCTAAAAGCACAGCACCCACATTGTCTTCCTCGAGGTTCATCACGATGGCTTCCATGCCATTGTCGAAGGCAAGCAATTCACCAGCCTCAGCATTGCGCAGTCCAAAGGCACGCACCACACCATCGCTGACGGTTAGCACGGTGCCCACCTCAGTTTCGTTGCCGAGGGCGTTCTCTTCGTTGTCGATACTGGCGAGTTGCTGACGCAGCATCGCTGTCACTTCGCTTACTTTTATTGAGTCGGACATAATTCTTTTCTAATGCGTTCCAATTGATGTTTGTAACTGTAGTCGTAACGGCGGTCGCCGATGCGTAGGCGGAAGCCACCAATGAGGCGTGGATTCACGATGCGTTCACACTCCACTGTTTTGTGTCGATGTGCCTTGATGTGCTCAGTCAGATGGTCGATGATGGCGTCATCAGCTTCCACAGCCGTCTCAAACACTACATGGTCGATGCCATGATGCTTACGGTAGATCTCTTGATAGATGAAGATGATCAAGCGCAGTTGGTTCTCGCGATGGTGTTTCAGGAGCAGCCTCAGAAATCGGGTGTAAAGCGTGGAGGTATCAGGGTCAAGACCAGATGCCAGCAACAGGAGATTGTACTTCTTCTCTGCTGTCACATGGAGATTGATGAGTGCCATCTGCAGGTCTGGTTCGGCCTTCATGCTTTTTTGGAGCACACCGAAGAGGTCATAGACCTGTTGATCCATGAACTGCGCCTTGGCTTCCTCGAAGAGAGCTGTGGCATATCGCTTGGCAATGCCTCCGTTCATCATAATAGTTGACAGTTGACAGTTGAGAGTTGACAGTTGAGAGTTGACAGTTGAGAGTTGACAGTTGAGAGTTGACAGTTGAGAGTTAGAGTTTGTCAATGAGTCGCTCGATGGTCTTTCGCTGTGTGGCATCGTCCTTCATCCGTTCGCCAATCACTTTCTCCGCGATGTCGAGGGCGAGGGTGGCCACTTCGTTGCGCACATCCTGCAAGGCTTTTTCCTTCTCCGCCTGAATGCTCTGCCGAGCCTCCTCTATCAGTTGGTTGGCAGATTCTTGTGCCTCGTCCTGTGCAGCCTGCACAATCCGTTGCTTCTCCTGCATGGCGCTGGAGATGATGTCCTTTTGTTGGGCTTTGGCATCAGCCAACAGCTTCTCACTCTCTGCCTGAATCGAAGCCAATCGTTCGTTGGCTTGTTTGGCAGAAAGGAGCGACATCTCGATGAACTCCTTACGTTCGTTGATGGCCTTCACGATGACTGGGAAACCGAATTTCGCCAGCAGGAAGAACACCACACCAAACGAGAGCACCATCCAGAAGAGTAATCCTGGGTCAGGTGTGAGTAGATTCATGTTTTGTTATTTCAATGCCACGAGGAGGCACACCACAATGGCGAACAACGACACACCCTCGATGAAGGCGGCTGTCAGAATCATGGACGTGCGGATGTTGCTCGATGCTGATGGCTGACGAGCGATGCTTTCTGTGGCTGATTTACCAATCATTCCGATGCCCCATGCGGCACCAATCACTGCGATAGCGGCACCGATGGCGGCTCCTACTTGTGCAAGGCTTGCACCTGCGGTTATAGCTTCAAGAATCATAGTTTTAGCCCCCCAACCCCCAAAGGGGGAGGCCATCCGGTTGGTGGGGGGATGGATGACCATCTATGTTAATTATTTTAGATCTTTCTCTTGTTGTGCATCGCGTTAGCCTCTTATTCATCATGCGCCAATCCGATAAAGTTGGCGGTCAGGATGGTGAAGACGTATGCTTGGATGAACGCCACGAGCAGTTCGAGGCAATTCATGAAGATGCAGAAGAGGACGCTTACAGCGGTCATCGAAGCACACATCCCGCTTCCCATCTCGGCCGTCACAAACACCACGCTGGTCAGTGCCAGGATGATGATATGTCCTGCCATGATGTTGGCAAAGAGACGGACAGTCAGCGAGAAGGGTTTGGTGAACACGCCAATGAACTCGATGACTGGCATGATGGGCAGGGGTGCCTTGAGAAAGATGGGCACGTCTGGCCAGAAGATGCTCTTGTAGTAGCCCTTGGGCGCAAAGCAGTTGATGGCGATGAAGGCTGTGATGGCGCAGGTCATTGTCACCGCGATGTTGCCCGTCAGGTTTGCTCCGCCAGGGAAGACGGGGATGAGTCCCAAAAGGTTGCTGGTCAGGATGAAGAGGAACACCGTCATCAGATAGGGCGAGAAACGCTGGTACCCATGTCCGATGCTCTCTTTCGCCACATCCTTGTCGAGGAAGTCAATGACGGCTTCCATCATGCCCACAAATCCTCCTGGCGCTTTTTTCGAACCGTTCTTCTTATACCATCGAGCCAATCCCAACACCACTGAACACAGTAAGATGCACACGATGAACAACTCCATCACGTTCTTCGTGATGCTGATGTCGAAAGGACGTTCGCCAGCCTCTGTCACGATCTTTCCCTCATGGTCGCCTTCCTCTGCGATGTGGTAGCCCTTGTAGGTAGCGCCATGCTCCAGTTTGTCTGAAAGGAACACGTCCACTCCCTGTTCTCCAATGAGGATGCAGGGTAGGGGAATGACGGCTCCCTCAACAATGTGCCATTCATAACTGTCGCCCAAATGCTCGAAGATGAGTTTGGATACGTCCAGTCCCTCCTCTGCCCTGATGGGGGCGGTGAAGAACAATGCACATATTATATATATTAGGCAGGCTCGCATACCACTGTGATTTTGTCGTTCTCTATTTTCACCACACCAGCTCCACAGGCTATCTCCTCACTTTCCGTATGGATGCTTCCCTCTTTCAGTTCTGCAACCATTGGGGCATGACCAGGCAAGAACTCCATGAGTCCTGTAGTCGAAGGGAATTGAAACCTGTTCACTTCTCCCTCATACGTTGTCCCTGTGGGAGTGATGATTTGTAACGTCATACTTTCGCTTGCTCTTTCAGTTTTCTTGCTTTCTCAAACGCTTCCTCAATCGTTCCAACATTCAAGAATGCCTGTTCAGGCAGGTCGTCACACTCGCCGTCGAGAATCATTTTGAATCCCTTGATGGTGTCCTCGATGCTGACCATCACGCCAGGCAAACCTGTGAATTGTTGTGCCACAGCGAAAGGTTGCGAGAGGAATCTCTGCACGCGTCGAGCTCTGTTCACCGTTGTCTTGTCCTCGTCCGAGAGTTCCTCCATGCCGAGAATCGAGATGATGTCCTGCAGTTCCTTGTTGCGTTGCAGAATCTGCTTCACACGTTGTGCCGTCTGATAGTGCTCCTCACCCACCACGTTGGGGTCGAGGATGCGTGAGGTCGAATCCAATGGATCCACGGCTGGATAGATGCCCAGCTCTGCAATCTTACGGTTCAGCACTGTTGTTGCATCCAAGTGCGAGAAGGTCGTAGCTGGAGCAGGGTCAGTCAAATCGTCAGCAGGCACATACACAGCCTGTACAGAAGTGATGGAACCGTTCTTTGTCGAGGTGATGCGTTCCTGCATCTGTCCCATCTCACTGGCCAATGTGGGTTGATAACCTACGGCTGAAGGCATACGTCCCAAGAGGGCTGACACCTCTGAACCTGCTTGTGTGAAACGGAAGATGTTGTCGATGAACAGCAGGATGTCGCCACCTTTTCCTCCACTTACCCCGTCGCGGAACGATTCTGCGATGGTCAGGCCAGACAAAGCCACGCTGGCACGTGCACCTGGGGGCTCGTTCATCTGTCCAAACACGAGGCTCACCTGACTCTTCTTCAGTTCATCCTTGTCGATGAGGCTCAAGTCCCACTTGCCCTCTGCCATAGCCTTCTTGAACTTCTCCCCATAGCGGATGACGCCACTCTCAATCATCTCACGCAAGAGGTCATTACCCTCTCTTGTGCGTTCACCCACACCAGTGAAGATCGAAAAACCGTTGTTCTTCTTGGCCACGTTGTTGATGAGTTCCTGAATCAGCACTGTCTTACCCACACCGGCACCACCAAAGAGGCCAATCTTACCACCTTTGGCATAGGGCTCGATGAGGTCGATGACCTTGATGCCCGTGTAGAGCACCTCCTGTGCAGGACTCAGCTCTTCAAACTTTGGAGCCTCCCGATGAATGGGGAGCGCACCTTCACGGCTCATCTCCTCCATGCCGTCAATGGCATCGCCACTCACGTTCATCAATCGTCCCTTCACCTGTTCGCCCACAGGCATTGTGATGGGGTGTCCTAAAGCCACCACCTCCATGCCACGTTTCAGTCCGTCACTCGATTCCATCGCCACACACCTCACCGTGTTCTCACCCAAGTGCTGTTGAACTTCAATCACCATTCTGCGTCCTTGCTGGCGTTCAATGGTCAGTGCGTCGTGGATGCGTGGCAGTCGCTCAGCCGAGAACTGCACATCCACCACGGGACCAATAATCTGCGATATCTTTCCTTTGATTAGTTCCATCATATCATGGTTTTACGAAGTGCAAAGTTACCACTTTATTTTTACAATCCAAACATTTCTCCATTTTTTTTCTCTATCTCTCCCACTTTTTCCGTTTTATCCATACAAAGGAGAATCTTTGGACTTTTATTTGCCTTTACGAAGGGAGCCCTGATTCAGGGCGTCCTTTTGAGCCGGTCCCCCCAAGGCATTGAGCCGGTAGCTCAAGGGCGACGAGCCAGTAGCTCAAAGGCATTGAGGCGGTAGCTCGTCCATCAAGCACTGACATTCAACGGTATGCTGGTTAGAAAGCAACGGCGTTTTTAACCCAGTAAGCTCTGACGCCACCTTCCGTCATGGGGATCAGGTATTCATATTTCACATACTCCGACTTTCGTTTCTGCATGTCTTTCAGAATCCTGCCAATCTGCTCATCCGTCAGCTTGTCAGGGTCGAAGCCCTCAGAATAGTCGTATTCAGACAAGTGAGCCATCGACTTGGGATAAACGAAATAGGTGGGGCACCCTCCTGTTTCAGGAACCTCGCTGAAAGTCAACTCGTTCACCTCGGGGCTGTAATCGATGAAGTCACCGCTCATCTCTGGGAATGCCATGTAGCCGTCCATCATCACGCCCACTTCGAAGCGCTCTCCCTTCAGTTCGTCCAGGTTTGCCAGCAACACCAGTCCCTTGTATTGGCCTTCGGTGATGACTCTCACGTGTATCCAATTATACTCCTGAGTCAGTTCCTTCAGTGCATCCACCGTCAGTTTCTCGGGCTCCACATCGACACAGTCATCCTTCTTCACGAAGCCAAACTCTATGTCAGAATACTCGTTGCGGATGGTCACCTTGTAGAAGTCACCCTCCTCGCCCAACACAGCCAGCACATCGCCAGCACAGGCAACATCTTCGTTGCAGAGGTAGTCGTCAGGCACCTTCTCGTTCGACCATCTCTCCTGAATATCTGCCATATCCGACTCAAGATCCTCTATCCAGGTAACCCTCCATGGACTCTCTGCGTCAGCCTTGCTGAACACCCTTGTTCCGTTGTCGTTCACGACCCTGACAAACTTCACAATCGTGGACTCGCCCACCTTCAGCAAGTTCTCTGTCGTGACAGAATCACCGTCCTGCAGACCTTGTTCATTACTTGTGCCGCCCTTGCAGTTCCACATCATCAGGCTGGCGCACATCCCCATCACAAAAAAAGCAATTTTCTTCATATTCGTAAAAGTATTAAGTAGTTAAAGGTTGAGTTAAATTTTAATAGGCGATTTTCTTTCCTCCACGTAGATAAATGCCCTTCGTGCTTGGTTGGCCACTCAACTTGCGACCATCCAGCGTGTACCAAATTTCATCGCCTTGGGAGAGGGTGGGGGAGAGGCTCCTGATGGCCGATTGGTCGCCTCCCATGAAGTCGAAGGAGATGAGGCCGTCGTCGCTCTCTTTGATATTGGTGATGGGCTTGTTCATGTTGTGGGTTCCATCTGTATTCGTGCCAAACAGCTTGCCACCACATGAGGCATGCGAGTCGTTGGTGAGTTCCGTCACGCTTTTGTTCCCAGGGAAGAGTTGCGACTGGTATTGTGAAGGCGAGACATTATAGGTGGAGCCCAAAAGACTTCCAAATTCGCCCCCTGCGGGGATGATGCTCATGCGCTGATGTTTGACATCGTTGTTGACTTTGTTTTTCTCCCAAGCCTGCGCATTGTAGTCGACGTGGCAAGCGAGCATGCCGTGACAATTATTGGTCGTGTTGACAAACTGAAACCACTTTGTGCATTGGCGGTTCTCGAGCGTGAAGTATTCATTGCGATTCACGTCGTTGCGGATGATGTAGGCCACAGGCTCATCCTCCAGGTTGGGCATGTTGGTGATGGTGCAAGGTTCTGTGAGTTCCACAAAGTTGAGCCATCCTGCCCACCAGCGCTCATAGGCTGTGTAGCCCACAGGACATTCTCCATTATGAGTGTTGCCGTTGTAGTTGCCACTATCCATCAAGTCCCAGGCGTTCATGCCGAAACCACCCTTGTAGGAGGTGTCGTAGAAGTCGGGCAGACCAAGGCAATGGCTGAACTCGTGGCAGGCTGTGCCGATGCCATTGAGCTTGCTGCTGTTGCGCGAACGCAGTTCATCGCCAGCGGCATAAGTGTCGATGGTGTATCCGCCAAAGGTGAGTGGCCCATTGCCGTCGCCATAATACTGGCCCTGGGAGAGTGCCCATTCATGTGGCCAGATGGCGTCGACACCACCTCCGCTCGCCTCGCCAACACCAGCATAAATGATATAGACCTGATCCACCTCGCCGTCGTTGTCCCAGTCGTAGTCTTTCCAGTTGATGTCGTATTTGTAGTGGGCTGTTGTGATGACCTCAGCAGCAAATGTGGCCACTCTCATATCTGAATTGTTCTCGTTCTGTCCGTAGTAGGCCATGTTCTTCTGCGTGGTCACAGGGCCATAGATGTCGAAGGTGAGGTCGAACTTGCCATACGACTGGTCGAAAAAGTAGTCGTGAACGGAGCCAATGTTGCCATCCTTGTTATACCCCACTTGGTTGAAGATATCGTTGAAGGCCGCTTTCGTGTGGTCAGACTTCATGTTCTTGTCTTGGAAATTCACCAAGATCACGATGCCCTTCTTCTTGCCTTCGTAAGACATCTGTTTGCCAGTCACGTACCGTGCCCTTTGATGTTCGGCACGCTCGATGCGACGTAGATTGCGCTGATGGAGGCGTTCAGTCCATCGGATGGAGATGGAATCAGCCAGTTCAGGAGCCAGTCTCCAGTCGCCATTCTCATCCTGCACGGCAGGGACACCCTCTGTCGTGGCGTAGAAGTGGTAACTCTCATCACCACACAGCACCAATGTGAGCACTGTGCCGTCGCTGTTCGTCACTGTGAAGGGGATGCGCTTGGCTGGGATGCACCATGCGCACAGGCACCAAACGCCAGCCATCATCATCAAAATCAGTCGTTTCATTTCTAAGTCAGTTTTTTATTTCGGGTGCAAAGGTAGTGAAAATTTTGGGTAAGTGAGAGAAAAAACGGATTTATTTGAGTTTTTCGATGGATTCTATTTCCTTCATGCAGAATTGTCCATGCGTTTGTGCTGATTTTTCTATATCATGAATGCGGAAAACCCTGTAACTTTGCACCCGAATACCAAAACGAACAAGATTATGCAAGGATTCAGTAAAGGATTTACCTATTTCATCTGCGCTGTGTCGGCCATGGGCGGATTGCTCTTTGGTTACGACTGGGTGGTGATTGGCGGCGCAAAGCCGTTTTATGAATTGTATTTCGGCATTGCTGACAGTCCGCTGCTGCAGGGGGTGGCCATGACCACAGCCTTGGTGGGCTGTCTGATGGGTGCGATGGTGGCTGGTGCAGCTGCCGACAAGTATGGACGCAAGCCCTTGTTGATGCTGTCGGCTGTGCTGTTTACGGTGTCAGCGATTGGCACAGGCCTGTTCAATGACTTCACATTATTTAATATAGCCCGTTTCGTGGGTGGAGTAGGCATTGGCGTGGCTTCGGCATTAGCTCCGATGTATATTGCCGAGGTGAGTCCTGCAGCGATTCGTGGACGGATGGTTTCGCTGAACCAGATGACCATCGTGTTGGGCATTCTTTCTGCCCAAGTGGTCAACATGCTGTTGGCGAGGGATACGACAGTGGCTGAGAGTCAGGCGTGGAACTTGGAGTGGGGATGGCGATGGATGTTCTGGGCAGAGACTTTGCCTGCGGCGCTGTTCCTGGTGATGAGTTTCTTTATTCCTGAGAGTCCGGTGTTTTTGAGGTTGAAAGATGCGAATGAGTCGCATCGGACGGAACGGGAGGGGGGACTGAAGGAGTTATTCCAAAAGAAGTATGGAAAGGTGGTGTTGTTGGGGTTGGTGATAGCGGTCTTCCAACAGTGGTGTGGAACGAATGTCATCTTCAACTATGCTCAGGAGATATTTGTGGGAGCGGGCTTTGATGTCAATGGGATGTTCATTAATATCGTGATTACGGGCATTGCCAATGTGGCATTCACGTTTGTGGCGCTTTACACCATTGAGAAGTGGGGACGTCGCACGCTGATACTTATCGGTGCTGGTGGTTTGGGATTGATTTACCTCATTTTGGGTACCTGCTACTTCCTGCAGATGACAGGCGTGATGATGGTCGTTCTCGTAGTGGCAGCCATCTCTGTCTATGCGATGACGTTGGGACCTGTCACTTGGACGCTGTTGGCAGAGGTGTTCCCTCATCGGGTGCGTGGCATAGCGATGGCTACATGCACCTTCGCCCTGTGGGTGGGCTGTTGCACGCTGACCTTCTCGTTCCCCTCGATGAATGCGGCGTTAGGTTCCAGTGGTACGTTCTGGATTTATAGTGGCATCTGCATCTGTGCATTCATCTTCCTGATGCGTAATTGTCCTGAGACCAAAGGGAAGAGTTTGGAGGAATTGGAGAAAGAGTTAATCAAATCGGAATAAAGAAACAACGAGAAACATGGTTAAAGCATGGAGAGAACTGGTGACAATACCTACCTACGAGGTTGGTAAGCCAGAAAAGAACCCGATGTTCTTGGAGAAGAGAGTTTATCAGGGAAGTAGTGGCGTGGTTTATCCCTATCCCGTCATTGAGACCATCAGCGACGAGAAGAAGGATGTGGTGTATCAAGCCATCTGGTTGGAGAATGAGTACATCAAGGTGATGGTGCTGCCTGAACTGGGAGGCCGTGTGCAGATGGCCTACGACAAGATTGCCCAGCGTCATTTTGTCTATTACAATCACGTCATCAAGCCTGCATTAGTGGGACTCGCTGGCCCTTGGATCAGTGGTGGTATTGAGTTCAACTGGCCCCAACACCATCGTCCATCGACCTTCATGCCTGTGGACACCTGCATCGAGGAGAATGCTGATGGTTCCGTCAGTGTGTGGGTGAGCGAGATGGAGAAGATGTTCCATCAGAAGGGAATGGCAGGCTTCACGTTGCGTCCAGGCTGTGCCTATTTGGAGATAAAGGGCAGGCTCTACAATCGAACAGACGTGCCACAGACGTTCCTTTGGTGGGCAAACCCTGCTGTGGAGGTGAACGATGCCTACCAGAGTGTGTTCCCGCCAGACATCAACGCTGTGTTTGATCATGGCAAACGTGCAGTATCGTCATTTCCCATCGCCACAGGCACCTATTACAAGATGGACTATTCGGCAGGTGTGGACATTTCGAACTACAAGAACATCTTTGTACCGACCTCCTACATGGGTGTGAACTCACGCTTCAACTTCGAGGGAGGCTATGAGAACGACACCAAGGCCGGCATGCTTCATGTGGCCAGTCACCACTTCTCACCTGGCAAGAAGCAATGGACTTGGGGCAATGGCGACTTTGGGCGTGCCTGGGATCGCAATTTGACTGATGAAGCCTCTGAGTCGGACGGTTTACCTGCTGGAAGCATTCGCTCAGGCTTCCGCCCCTATATCGAACTGATGGCTGGCGTCTATACCGAAAACCAACCCGACTTCTCATGGCTGATGCCCTACGAGGAGAAGCTGTTCACGCAATACTTCATGCCCTATCGTGAGTTGGGCGTGGTGAAAGAAGCATCGAAAGACCTCATCTTTAATATAGAGGAGCAAGGGGCAAGGAGCAAGGGGCGAGAAGGGGGCAAGGAGCAAGGAGCAGGGGGCGAGGGGTGTCGTTCGGTATGCTTCAAAGTCTTCGCCACCAACAAGCAGGATGTCAACATCATCTTAAGGAATGACAATGGTGAGGTGTATTATCAGAAAGAAATGACCCTCTCGCCAGAAGCCGTCCTCATAGAGACAGTCGATGTGAAGGGAACCCGATTCGACGAGCTGACGTTCGAGATTCAGAAGACCTTTGTCTATGGCCAACGAACTGTGCTCAGTTGGCATGCTGAAGCCGATGACATCCGTCCTATTCCTGACAGTGCCGAAGCAGCCCTGTTGCCAGAGCAGATTAAGACCAACGAGCAGTTGCTGCTCACTGGCATGCACTTGGAGCAGTATCGCCACGCCACTTGGCAGGCCACTGACTACTACGAGGAGGCCCTGCGTCGTGACCCCAACGACATCCGCTGTCTGAATGCGATGGGTCTGTGGTATATCCGCAAGGGACGCTTTGCCAAAGCTGAGGAATATCTGCGCAAGGCTTACAAACTGTCTATCAAGCGCAATCCCAACCCCTATGACAGCGAGCCTCTTTATAACCTCGCCCTTGCCCTGAAATACCAAGGACAAGTGGCCGAAGCATATGAACTCTTCTGGAAGGCCACATGGAGCAAGGCCTGGGCAGATGCCGGTTACTTTGAGGCAGCTAAGATCAGTACCATGCAGGGACGCTATGAGGATGCCCTCGACGAAATTGATCGCTGTCTGAACAACAACTGGCACAATCACAAGGCTCGTGCTTTGAAGACTGTCATTCTCCGAAAATTGGGAAAGGCTGACGAGGCGCTCCTTCTTATCGACGAATCATTGACCTTCGACCTCTTCAACTATGGATGTCGCTACGAGCAATACTTGTTGACGAAGGATGAAAATGTATTGGCGGAACTGAAGCAGATGATGCGTCAGTGCGCTCAGAACTATGACGAAATCGCGCTCGACTACTACGCTGCTGGTCTCATTGACGAGGCCAAGGCTATCTGGGAGATTGCCATCAGCGAAGGTGCCATCACTCCTATGACTTATTATTATATGAGTCGTTATGATGAGGCCGAACAGACAGACAGTTCTTATTGTTTCCCCAACCGTCTCGAAGATGTCATCGTCCTCGAAAACGCTAAGCAGAAGAATCCGCAGGGAAGCAAAGCACCTTACTATCTCGGCTGTCTCTACTATGCTGCCCGTCAGTACGACCTCGCCATCGAAAACTGGGAACTCTCCTCACGTCTCAATCCGCAGTTCCCCACTGTATGGCGCAATCTGGCTCTTGCCCGTTTCAACAAGCAAGACCGTCAGGAGGAGGCACTCGAATACATGGAACGTGCTTTCCATCTCGATGAAAACGACGAACGCATCCTCATGGAACTGGATCAGCTTTATAAGCGTCTGCACAAGCCTCATGTTGAGCGTCTCGCTTTCCTGCAGAAGTATCCGCAACTCATCCAGCGTCGTGATGACCTCGTGCTCGAAGAAATCACGTTGCTCAACCAGACAGGCCAATACGAAGAGGCCATGCAGAAACTCGATGGTCACATCTTCCATCCTTGGGAGGGAGGTGAAGGCAAAGTGCCTGCACAATATCAGATTTGCCGTGTAGAGTTGGCCAAGCAAGCCATCGTCGGCAAAGACTATGAGCAGGCCATCCGATTGCTCAACGAGTGCCTCGAATACCCCCACCACCTTGGTGAGGGCAAGCTCTACGGTGCCCAAGAGAATGATTTCTACTACTTTCTTGGTCTTGCCTACGAAGCCCTCGGACAGCCAAACAAGGCTCGCGAGTGTTATGAACATGGCACCGTTGGTCCCACTGAACCTGCTGCTGCCCTCTACTACAACGATGCCAAGCCCGACAAGATCTTCTACGCAGGCCTCTGCTACAGTCGCCTTGCCCAATCCCATGGCCTCTTCTACAAGCTCATCAACTACGGCAAGCAGCACATCTTCGACCATGTGGTCATGGACTACTTCGCTGTCTCCTTACCCGACCTCCTCATCTGGGAAGACTCGCTCGACACGAAGAACCTCATCCACTGCAAGTACATGCTCGCCCTTGGCTACTATGGTCTGGGTGACACAGTTCATGCCCTGAAATATCTTGCTGAGGTCGAAGCCCTCGACAACAATCATCAGGGCATTCAGCAGTTCCGTACGCTGATAGATGCCAAACTCTAAGAAAAAGCCTCACTCTCAATCGGGAGCGAGGCTTTCTTTATATTGGGTTGGCGAGATGCCCATCACCTTCGAGAACAGGCGTGAGAAATAGAGCGAATCCTCGATACCCACCTTATAACAGATCTGGTTCATCCTCAGATCCGTGGTCTTCAGCAGATGGCAGGCATGCTCTATCTTCAGACGATTGAAATAGCTGATAGGGCTCATGCCCATCTTCCGTTTGAACATGGCCGAGAAATGGCTCTGCGAATAACCGATATAGCGCAGCACATCGTCCATGGCGATGTGCTGTTCGATGTTCTCCCGCATATAGTGGATGGCCTGCTCCACGATGTCAACACCCACGCCAGGTTTGGCACAGCGGAACTGACTCAGGTAACGCATCGAGGCCAAGAAATGGTGTAGCAGGCTGGAGGCGTAGCGCAAATCCTCAATCCCATTGCCAGCATGCAACGTGGTGAGAATCTCCTCGAAGATGCTGATGCGGTCGCTGATGCGCGAGTGGAGCGTCACGCTGATGTCCTGTGGTTGAGTGGCACCCTCGGCATAGACATGGGCACACGTCCCACAGAAATGCACCCAATAGATGGTCCAGTGGTTGTGCTCCGTCGTTCCATACTCATGCGGTTTGAAGGCAGGCAGGATAAAGTACTGGTTCTTCTTCACCTCATGACGTTCTCCATCCACCACATAGAAGCCACAGCCATCCACGCAGTAGATGAGCACATACTGGTTCACGCCCTGTTCCCTCATGCGGTGATGATGTTCCGCCTTGGGGTAGTAGCCAATATCCGTGATGAATAGGCTCCGGCAAAGCTCGTCATGCTCCTCCATCTGTGTCAGCATGGGTGACAGCACCACAGACCGCTCTCCCTGAAACCCATCTTTCTTTTCAATCATATATGGCTGATTTTACAAATCCGTTGCAAAGATAACAAGAAAAAAAGAAACTATCAAATATATGCTCACTTTTCGCCTCTGAACTGTTGTGGTGAAAGTTGGAACTGCATTTTTCTGCAAGATGTAACGTAAGGAAAGATTTGTGAAACGTGAGGAAGATGGGGTTGGGATATTTGTGCGTAACTTTGCACTCGCAATTCAACCAAAACTCAAACAATGAATAAGAAACTATTGCTATTTTCCATCTTTCTGTGCTCTGTGGGGACATGGGGTCAGAAACTTACGTTCAGTCAGCCTCATGGCTTCTACGAGAAGGCATTTACAACTGAAATCACGCCCGACACGGTGTTGCCAGAGGGTGTGACCATCCACTATACCCTCGATGGCAGTCTGCCGACAGAGAAGAGCAAGGCTTACACAAAACCCATCGCGGTCAGCGGAAACACCATCGTGCGTGCTGTGGCATTGGCTGACACGGGTCAGGTCACGAAAGTCACTTCAGCCACTTACCTCTTTCTCGATGACGTGCTGAAGCAGTCGAACACGCCTAAGGGCTACCCTACGGAGTGGGGTAGTTATACAGACATTTGGGGCACGGCCATCGCAGACTATGAGATGGATCCTGAGATGACAGGCGATGCCACGCTGGCCAAGAAGATTCGTGAGGGACTGCTCTCTCTGCCTGTGCTGAGCATCGTGACGGACAAGGACAACCTCTTCAGTCATGAGAACGACCCTGAGACGGGGGGCATCTACATCTTCACGGGTCCTCCCGTGGGCGACCCTACAGGTCATGGTTGGACACGTCAAGCGAACGTGGAACTGTTTGGAGGCACACGCATCGACGAGAACGGCAATGAAGTGCCTCACGATATGCATGTCAGCTGTGGTCTCCGTCTGCATGGTGGTCATGGACGTCTGGCAGAGAAGAATCCCAAGCACTCCTTCCGTCTGGTCTTCAAGAAGGAATATGGAAAGAAAACGCTCAAATACCCGCTCTTTGGCGAGGATGAACCCCATAAGTTCGACCAGCTCGTCCTGCGTTGTCACTTCGGCAACTCGTGGCAGCATTGGTTGGAGTCGAACCGTCAGAAGGCTCAATACACTCGCGATGTGTGGGCACGTCGCATGCAACGCAAGATGGGTTGGACGAGTGTGAACGCCCTCTATGTGCATGTGTTCCTCAATGGCATGTATTGGGGACTCTACAACATCGCAGAGCGTGTGGATGACAAATTCGTGACAAACCATCTGGGTGGCGAGAAAGAAGATGTTGATGTCATCAAGATAGAGGAGGATGGAGGCAATCATCTCGAAGCTTCGGAGGGCGACATGGAAGCCTACGACTTGATGACGGAGACTGTCTCGATGGCTGCTTACGATGCAGAGGCCTACAATCGGCTTCAGGGACTCGATGCCGATGGCAATCCTGACCCCACGCTCGAACCGTTGCTCGACATCGATGCCTTCATCGACTATATGCTCATCAACCAGTATGCAGGCAACACCGATTGGGATTACCACAACTGGTATGCTATCCGTCGGCGAGGTGCTGACAGCGAGGGCTTCCGATTCCTCTGTTGGGATTCTGAACTGATTCTCGACAATCCCAAGGAGAATGTGTTGAACAAGGACAATGGCGGCAGTTTCCCCACAGGCATCTTCAACCAGCTGATTCAGAACCCAGACTTTGCCCGTCGCTATATGAAGCGTGCCTTGATTGTCTTGGCTGATGATGGCCTGTTGGGACAAACCTCTACTGAAGCGCTTTGGGACAGCCTCTACAACAACATCTCCCTTGCGCTCTATGACGAGTCTGCCCGTTGGGGAGATTATCGGCGTGATGTGCATCCCTACACCACGAAAGGACATCGTTATACAGTGGAGAAATACTACCTGCCTGAACGTCAGCGTCTGCACGACGAGTACTTCCCTGTTCGTTCCCAACGTGTGCTCAGCAACATCATCGACTTCGTGGATATTGATGACCTTGATGAGCTGCAAAAGGAGGCACTCGCCATCAATGATATCCAACTGTCAACTCTCAACTGTCACCTGTCAACTGACAAATACTACACCTTGCAAGGCCAAGAAGTCGTGAACCCAACCAAGGGCATTTATATTTATCGTGGCAAGAAAGTGTATGTCAAATAGCCTAATGGCATGATTTTTGCTGATTTTCATCATTTTTTTGCAACAACGTGGAGAGATTACGTGATAAATGGTTAACTTTGCAGTGCGATTGAGCAAGATAATAACGAGGTCCAAGAGGGACTTACTTCATTTTTCAGTAGGGCGAAAGTCCTATATTTAGGATCAGTTCCTCAATTACCTCTTATATTTAATATGAGATGAACGACAAGGCTTTGACCAAGGTAGCGTTGCGCTACCGTGCTGTGTTCCTCGACATTTGCCATGAGGACGTGAACATGCAGTCGGAGATTTCGGTGCCTGTGACGGCATTCGTGGCTCGACTGAAAGAGAACGGATTCTGCGTCAGCGAGGAACTGCTTCATGCCCTGAATGTGGTGCCTGTTGGCAGACTCTCCGACATCACGGAGTGCATCAACGAGGTGATGGGAGTGGAATTGAATTGGGCACCGCTTGTGAAGGGGTGGGATGTTCCCACGGGCGAAACGCTGATAGACCATTGCCTCACCTTCTTCGTCAATCTCTTGGGAGGCGAGGAAGCAGGGTTCACGGGTACGACCCTTCCATGTGGTCATTTCATCCCTGATGGTACGTTCCCTTTGGAGCGTTACAACGGTTGCCCGTTCTGTGGCACACCTTTCGAAACGGCTGATTATGTTTTTAAGGGTCAAGGAAGCAAGTTGAAGGAACTGCGTCTGTTCACCATCGAGGACATGCAGCATGTGTTCTCATCCCTTCTTTCATCGGCCACGCCACTTGATGGCACTCAAAAGGACTCGCTGGAACAACTGCTCCGTGAGTTCCCATTGCCCGACAATCCCAACATCACGATGAAGGAGACGGTCATGCTGGTCATCAAGCTGTTGGTGGAGCAAGACAAGGCTGACGAAGCCACGAAACTTCTCAAGACACCTACAGACATCCTTCGTCACCTGTGGTATGAGAAGACAGGCCAACTCCAAATCATTGAGCCAAAGACTTTGGTTGCCCATGCCCGCAAGCTCTATCACCATATGTGGGGACCATTGGACAGGGGTGCAGAAGCCTCTGAAGCCATGAAGCAGAAGCTGATGCTGAAGTACGACCGCAAGACGTGTCTGCGTGTGGCCAAGTGGCTGAATGCCCTTCCGATGACAGTTCAGCAAGCCTCGGAGAACATGAACCCCAAGCGTGGCATGTGGGTTCGCATGATTCGAGCCTTGCGTTTGGGTGAATACTCACGCAAGAAGGGTTTTGAACATCTGGCTGAGATGCTGGATGTGTTCTACAAGCAGAACTACACCACGTGGCAGGGTCGTGTGGACAAGGCTCGCTCTGCGAACGATGCCGACCAGACGTTGGCTTTGCTGAAGGAGCGCCCCGGACTCTTTGCCCGTTGCCTGTTCGCCTCCATGCTTCGCTTTGGCAGCGAGAAAGTGCTTGGCGCCTTTGAGGAGATTGCCGACAAGATGCCTGCCCGCCTGTTGCTCTCATTGGGCAATGCGTCCGAAGCCTATTTCGACCCCAAGGAGGAGCGTCTGGCTCGTCCCATCACAGGTGTCACCCATCAGATTGAATCCAACAAGCTGTTGGCACTCTACGACGACAAGACTCTCCAAGCGATGGTGGAAGCCGTGAACAACCTCTACAGGGCTTCGATGGAAAGGCGTTTCTCTGCACAAAAGACTGAGGCGAAGACCATCTATATCGATTCGGCTCTATATGATATTCCTGTCAGCGTGGGCGACCGCTCCACCACCATACAAGACACATCCTGTGCCCTGCCTGGCATGCGGTTCCCTGTCGAGGGCGATGCCATCCGTCTCTTCCTCCATTGGGGCAAAGGCTTGCATGCCCAGCATCTCGACATGGATCTGAGCTGCCGCATTTCTTTCCCGACCAAGAATGAAGACTGCGCCTACTACAATCTCACCTGCACGGGTGCCAAACATTCAGGCGACATCCAGCACATCCCTGAGATGGTGGGCACAGCTGAGTATGTGGAGCTGTCGTTGCCCGAACTGGAGAAAGCAGGTGCCGTTTATGCCACATTCACTTGCAACGCCTACTCTCATGGTGCCCTCTCCCCCAATCTGGTGATTGGTTGGATGGACGCTGCACAGCCCATGACCATCTCCAAGAAGGATGGTGTGGCCTACGACCCATCCTGTGTCCAACACATGGTTCGTGTCAGCGAGGGTAACCTTTCCAAAGGACTGGTGTTTGGTGTGCTCGATGTGGCCAAGCGTGAAATCATCTGGCTCGAAATGCCCTTCACCGCCCAGACGTTGAAAGGAGCCAACAGCAAGTCCGTGGAGGCCATGCTTCACAAATTGGCCTCCAAACTCTCTGTGGGTGCTCTGCTCGACATCAAGGCGAAGGCTCAGCACCTGACCGTCGTAGATCATGTCCAAGATGCCGATGAAGCCTACACCTACGAGTGGGCGCTCAATCCGGCAGACGTGACGGCATTGTTGACTGACACCTCTCGTACTTAGTAACAAACCAACCAATAACACAATATGAAAAAAAACATTCTTTTACTGATCCTGCTCGTAGTGGGACTGTTGCCTGCCAAAGCAGACAACATCACGGTTGATGGCACCAACCGTTCGTATAACGTCTATGTGCCGAAGAATCTTGGTGAGAACCGTCCGTTATTCATCTTCTGTCATGGTTACAATCAGGATGCCAACTGGATGCAGAACAACGAGTTCAAGAACGACAAGGTGAGCATGGAGGCTGTCTGCGACACAGCCAAGTTCATTATCGTATTCCCCAATGGCATCGACAGAGCGTGGGACACCTCTGGCAATCGCGACATCAACTTTATCAAGGCGCTTATCGACAAGATGGCGACGCAGTACAAGATAGACCGCAATCGTGTCTATCTCGGAGGCTTCTCCATGGGTGGCATGCTCACCTATCACGCCATGAACAAGATTCCAGATCTCATTGCCGCTTTCGTTCCTGTCAGCGGCTATCCGATGGGTGGTGCGACGGCCAATGCCAATGTGCGACCAATCCCCATCATGCATATTCATGGTACGGGTGATGATGTGTGTGCTTTCAGCGGCGCACAGCCAGCGCTGAATGTGTGGATCAAGCACAACGGCTGTCCCACAACAGCCAAAGTCGTGAGCAACTACAACGGTTTCAATGCCAAGATGCATACTTGGGCACCAGGCAAGGACGATGTTGAGGTTAAATTGCTGGAGTTGGCCAACAAAGGACACTGGATTTGCAAGGAGACCCAAGTCTATACAGGTAAGGAGATGTGGAACTTCTGTAAAAAATACTCGCTCAACAAGACCAATCCCTCAGTGAGCATCACCTCACCTAAGGCACCACTCACCTACACCTGTTTCGCCCCTGTGGATCAGGCCGAATTTCCTTCTATCGACATCACAGCCGATGCCTCTGACCCCAACGGAACCATTGCCAAGGTGGAATTCTACGATGGAAACACGCTCATCGCCACTTGTGAGAAGAAACCCTACAAGGCCACGTTCGAAAACAAGAAATCGGGCACACACACCATCAAAGTGGTGGCCACCGACAACGATGGCGAGACAGGATCTGCCACCATCGAATTAACCTACAACCACCCTTTGGCGCAATACTCCCTCTCTCAGTTCTTCTCTGAGGCAGGGAGTTTGCCTTCTGGATGGGCTACAGACGATGGCAACGACCAGCGCACAGGCTACAGCAACGGCTACAATCAGGGCTGTCGTGTGTTTCAGTTCACAGCCAGCCGTCGTGGTTTCAACTATGGTCTCTACTTTCGCAATGTGGAAGGCAAGGCTAATGCTGGTACAGCGAAGTACGGACTCGCCAAGACCAACACTACGCTCACGCTCCAACCTGGCAAGTACGCTCTGAAATACAAAGTCTGCAATTGGAACCGACCTTCATTCTCTCCCATTGACATCTACATCGAGAAACGTTCGAATGGACAGGTCATCGCTTTGCAAACCTACACGCCCACCGTCAATATCGGCAATGACCCCTCCAACAGTTTTGGCACCGTGGCTCAGCAAACCCTCGACTTTGAGGTGACGGAAGCCGGCGACTATGTCCTGGCTTTTCGTACAGCCCAAGCAGAATGGGCAGATGGTGTCATAGGCCAACTCACCCTCATGGTCAGCGAGTTCACCTCCACAGGCATCGAGGCTGTCCATGCTCCTGTCAACTCTCACCTGTCACCTGTCAACTATTACAACCTGCAAGGCCAGGAGGTTACGACACCCACTCGTGGCATATATATTCATAGGGGTAAGAAAGTGTATGTGAAGAACCGTTAGTAGTTCTCCGCATTAATCTCGAAGAAAGCCTGTGGATGTGCGCATACGGGGCAAACTTCAGGGGCTTCTGTGCCGACAACGATGTGACCACAGTTGCGGCATTCCCAAACTTTGACACCACTCTTGCGGAACACTTCGTTGGTCTCAATGTTGCGCAACAGGGCACGGTAACGCTCCTCGTGGTGCTTCTCGATGGCTGCCACACCTCTGAACTGCTCAGCGAGTTCGTGGAATCCTTCCTCGTCAGCCTCGCGGGCAAACTTGTCGTACATATCCGTCCACTCGTAGTTCTCGCCCTCAGCAGCATGGAGCAGGTTCTCGATGGTGGTTCCTACTCCACCCAGATGCTTGAACCACAGTTTCGCATGCTCCTTCTCATTGTCGGCAGTCTTCAGGAAGAGGGCAGAAATCTGCTCGTAGCCGTTTTTCTTAGCCACAGAAGCAAAGTATGTGTACTTGTTGCGTGCCATCGACTCGCCTGCAAAGGCAGCTTCGAGGTTCTTCTCAGTCTTGGTGCCAGCATATTTGTTGGCCTTGGGCGCTTCAGCTTTTGCGGTCTTGTCCACAGGCTGAGGCTCCGATTGATTGTTGGAAAGTGAATTGCTCATACTCTTGTTAGTTTTTATGTTTATGTCGTTTTGGTAATGATGTTTCACAAAAGAGGGTACAAATATAGCCTTTTCTTTCCGAATCTGTGTGATGAAACGACAAAAAGTTGAAAAAAAGCCACAAATCAGCTCTAAGAAACCCTTTTTTGATATAAAAGACCACAGGATGCCCTATTGATGTTTTCTTCTTTTTGTGGAAAAGGAGATGGCGGAGCCTGAAAAAACAACGCCGTTGTTTTGAACTTCCCACACCGATGTTTTGCCCAAATAACGCCGTTGTTTTTTATCCAGCATGCCGCTACTCACGGCTCAAAAAAGGTGAGATATGCGGAGATGAGTGTAAAAAATCCCCAACATCTCACATCCTTCGTCATTATGCCACCATCAAGGGGCAACTTTGTAGCACGCCACGTGGCTGTAGTCTGTTTCTTCATCACCTTGAATGGTGAGGACTGAAGTGAGGTCTATGTGAGGTGTTTGTGAGGTGTTCAGGCAACACCTCACATCGACAACGCGTTGAAGAACAAACACTTGTGGCACAAATGTGAGGTGTTGGCCTTTTTTTCATGATAACTATGAAAAATATGTTGGATAGCTATGCAGGATACCCATAAGGGCATCATGGATGAGCTACCGGCTCAACGCCATCGTGCTACCGGCTCGTCGCCTTTGAGCTACCGACTCAATGCCTTGGGGGTACCGGCTCTTCTGGATAGTAGTAAACAAACGCCCCTTTTCTCGGTAAGAAACCATACGTTTGTCGTAATATAACTATCCGTTTGTTGCTTGGGCCACATTATGACAAGAAATCATGTAAACTCTCACCTCGCTACATGGCTTCTATAACCAATACCCCTTCCATAAACTTTACACAAATTGTACATTCCCATCTCGCTATGCACGCCCAAACAGATAAAATTGCAAGAAAAAATGAAAAAATGTACCAGAATGTTTGGTAGTTACACCAATTATCACTTACTTTGTCCTCGATTCATGCACTTTGGAGATGCTTACATGAACATTCTTGAGGTGCTTGCTCACTAAATCACAAAAATGATGGATGACAATGAAAGAACTGAACGAATACCACAAGCAGCAGATAGCCAGGAAACAGATCTTCCTGACCTTTATGAGGCTGCATCCGCTGTCGCAAGAAGAGTGCTTGAGTCAAGTCAGGAGATTGCGGGAACAACGTATTGCAAGGGAGTCCAGATTGCAGAATTAACCAAATGGGCTAAAGCCAATGGTTTTTGGATAGCCAGTACAGACTTATTGGGAGAATTCTCTGATAGGGGCTCAGAGAATGAGGTGTATGTGTCTTCATCAGGAACAATCATGTTCAAACTCAATGACTTCCGTTATTCTGATGACAATCTTTCCGCTTTTTTTGACCGTCTCGAAGCCCACAACCATTATTTCCCTGATTGTGGTTATCAACTGATAGGCTTTGCGGAGAACCATGACGGCAAGACTTGTGCAGTCCTTGCACAGCCTTTTATTGTTGCTGAACGCGAAGCTACTGATGAAGAAATAAAAGAAGAATTGCAATTGCTTGGTTTCACTTCCGAACTCAATGGTGAATACTTCACCAATGGTGTTCACGACATTTTCGATGCTCTTCCCAACAATGTTCTGATGGGAATAGATGGTCGTCTCTATTTTATCGATACAATAATCTACAAGTCTGCGACGGACACTTTACAGACTTACAAAAGTTTGTCTCCACGTTACAAATAAGAAGTCACCCACCCACTTTTTTGCCAAGTAAACAAACGCTCCTTTTCTCGGTAAAAACTATACGTTTGTCGTAATGTTTTCACTCGTTTGTCGCTTTGTTCTATAATAACATACCCCTTTGGGGTGATTAAGCGGATTAAACTGATTCTCAGAGCTACTTGCCAGAAGGCTTTCTAAATATTTTTCTATAGTTATGCAAAAAGTTTTGGATGGCTATGCAGGAAAAGACACCATTTTACCGTCTGCTCGTTTTTTGTGCCCTTACGTATGGAGGGTATAGTGAAAGTCAACGGATGCAAATTTGCATTGGTTGAATATCAAGACAAGGTGCAAGGGCTCAAATTTGAGTTCTCGTCCTGTGCAGAGGAAAATAGACCTTACAAAGTGCGCTAATCAATGATGTAAGGTGTACTTTTTTGTCCTCTCTTGAAAATATTCCTCAATTTCTTTGGCTGATTCAAATAATCATTGTCCATTTGCAACTGCACTACTCGATGAAGTGCTTCAATAGTGGAGCACACATGAATCGGGTGGGCACTACATAATGGAAAAGCGTCACACGATGCTTTGTCGATTGGCTATCTGAAATAACCACACAGCAATACATGCCAAAGACAATGCGGAGTTGATGCCACGGGTATACTGAAATGTATCCCCGTTGTGTGCTTGAAGGCTATCCATGCCTTCTGAGCACACTTACGGGTGAATCAGTAATACGTTGCGCGGGTATCACTTTGTTCGTCAGCATGTAGGGCTGTGGTTAGCCTCGGATAGCAGATGAGCAGAAAGTGGATACCCACGTTTTTGTTATGTGGTTAAGCACAACAGATTAGGGTTGCCTAAACTTGGGTATCATAGGGCGTCTATAGATACAAAGATATGACGGAAAGAAAAATAAAGAGGGATAGTATCGAAAAGGAAGAAAGAGACACTCTTTCTATCATAGAACAAATTCAGAAAACACTAAATATTAACAACAAAAAATATGAAATAGATTATTCTATTTTTATTACTTCAGCTATCTTGTGACATACTATATATTACTGCACAAGAGAATTATTCGCTTACGTATAGTTACAAGAGTGATAGTCATAATGGAGATGTTGCCACCCTTGAGAAGATAGAACTCACAAATACTGCTGATGTCGTTATTCCTGAAACTGTTGAACATGATGGTTTCATTTATATGGTTCGCTATGCTAATCCCGCAATAAATAATAGGGATTTTTTACGAAGCATTTCTTTCCCTCAATCCATGAAATCCATATCCAATTTTCATGATTGTGAAAACTTAACAAAGGTCGTTCTTAACAATGGTTTGGAAACCATAGAAAGGAAAGCGTTTCAGAACTGTACGCATTTATCATTTGTTGAAATACCGACCTCTGTGTCCTTTATCGGAAAGGGAGCCTTTACAAGTACCCAAGGAAGTTCTAAGATTAATACCGATGAATCGAGATATTATGCGTTTTTGAAAACAGCCATTATACATTGTAAAGGCGAATTTGAAGTCGATAATGATGCATCATTTGCTAACGGTGATCCGTTTTCTCCGAATAGAAATCTCACAACTATTGTTTATACGAATCTTCAAGCACCTACAAATTGGATGGCTACTACAAGAACATATGTGCCCCAAAAAGAAAAATACAATAAGCCATATAAGAATCTAACTTCTACTCCCCATATTATAGAAATGGTGACATTCGCAAATGACACATATAATTATACAGGTTCTATCCCTTCTGTGAAATGGACGAACAATGTCGAAGGCTTTACTGTATCTTTAGATTTATCTGTACTGAATGTTAATGCAGGAACTTATGATGTCAATATTCCTGCAACATACACAGATGGTGAACATACTTTTGTTGCTCAGATTCCCTATCACTACACAATCAATCCTGTTAAAATAACAGCAAAAGTCAGCAATGTTACTCGCCGTTATGGAGAAGAAAATCCATCGTTTAACATCACATATTCAGGCTTTTTAGGTGGTGATAATGAAAACGCCATTACAACAAAACCATCTGTGACAACAACTGCCACCACAACGAGTGGTATAGGAGATTATCCTATCACCATTAGTGGTGGCTCCGCTACAAATTATGACTTCGTTTATGAACCAGGTGTGTTGACCGTGACCAAGGCTCCACTTTCTGCGAAAGTCAATGATGCTTCAAAAGTGTATGGTGAGGATAATCCTGCTTTCACGATTGAATACTATGGTTTGAAAAATGGTGAGGAAGCCCCTGCATGGACGACAAGACCAACTTTCCAAACGGTTGCAACACAAAAGAGCGAAGTAGGTCAGTATGAGGTAAAAGCCGTCAATGGCCTCCCTGTCAACTACGAAATGGGAGAGATAACTGCTGGAACGCTGAATATCACTCCTGCACCATTGACAATTAAGGTCAATGATGCGGTAAGACAATACTATGCTGAGAATCCCGCTTTCAGTTACGCATGTGAGGGTTTTGTGAATGGAGAGGATGAAAGTGCTTTGTCAACCAAGCCTACGCTTTCCACGTCTGCCACCCAGTCCGGCAATGTGGGAACTTACGAGATTAAAGCTTTTGGAGCTACCAGTAAGAATTATTCTATTTCTCATGTGAACGGAACTCTCACCATCACTCCTCGTTCGTTAACAGCATCAGTAGGTAACTATGAACGATTGTACAATGAAGAGAACCCTGAATTTGTGGTACAATATGATGGATTCGTGGGGAATGAGGATGAAACCGTGCTGAATCAGAAGCCTACAGCGAGCACCACTGCCACCAAAACAACGGATGTCGGAACATATCCTATCAATGTTTCCGGAGGCAGTGCTGACAATTATAACTTTTCGTATACCGATGGTGTTTTGACTATCAATAAAGCAGAGCAGACAATCTCTTGGGAACAGGATTTGAAGGATCAGAAGGTGGGTGATCAAGTAGAATTGAATGCAGTTGCTTCTTCTGGTCTTCCTATTACATATACAATAGAAAGTGGTGATGGAGCTGAAATTTACTCTGCTGGTACCAAGACATTCTTGGAATGCAAGGCTGATGGACAGATTCTCATCAGAGCCGTACAAGAAGGGAACAACAACTATTATTCATCGCCAAGAGTGAGTAAGACGGTGGTAATTAAGCAGGAAGGAGACGACTCAGTTGTTAACTCTGTTGCAGAATCTTCTGTCAAAATACAAGAAACATCGTTTGGTGTCAGAATGACTGGAACCAAAGCAGGAGAAGTAATCCACGTATTCACTCCAGATGGAATGTTGCAGAAATCGGTTATAGCAGTAGGCAACACGACTGACATCTATCTGGAAAGGCAACACATCTACATAATCATAGGAGGCAAGAAAACTTGGAAGTTAAATCGTTAAAGGACAAACATACATACCACGATGATAATACAACATCATCAAAATCCAAGGATTATCTGTTTGGGAAATAAAAACAAGAACAAAGCACTCCCCTGATTCAGGGTACTGCTTCCATCCGTAAGTCAAGAAGGTGGGCATTCCTCAATGGGTGCCCACTTTTGTGTTCGTATTGATTCTCCAAAGACAAAGGACGCCCTGATTCAGGGCTCCCTTCGTGAAGGCATAATATAAATCCCCAAAGGTTAATCGGTTATTTTTTTGTTTTTGAATTGGGGAAGGAATGAGTGATTGAATGAGGCCTATGAACATTTTTTATTCCCACACGTCATTGTGACATTTTGTAAACATTCTGT
>CAJOGQ010000014.1 GCA_905234125.1 uncultured Bacteroidaceae bacterium
TGCTTTAGTTAGGGGTAACCAAAGGTAGTGATTTTATCTTAGCTATCTTTCTTATTATTCATTTATTTGTTGATTAACTATGCATTTGTCGGATGAACCAAAAGTTTTTCCCAACTGGGAAATTTTTAGGGGGTATTTTGGTGGGTTTAAACTGCTAATTTGTGATACTTTCAAAGTGTCAGCAAAAAGAATTAAAGGGTGATAGAATGATAATTGGCTCTATGATGCAAATGAAGGAAAGATAGAAGCCTCCACAGTATCGGACACGGCCTATTCTCCAAAGATTTCCCCCAGCTTCTAGAAGTGCTCATTTCATCCACGTCTGCGGAACTCGGCACAGACGATAGCGGTGGCGATGGCGACGTTGAGCGACTCGGAGGTCTCACGGCCTACAGGATAGTTGGGAATGTAGAGCCGCTCGGTGACGAACGCCTCCACAGCAGCGGACACGCCCTTGCCCTCGTTGCCCATCACGATCAGTCCCCGAGGGTCGAGAGGCTTCTGATACATGTTCTCGCCGTCGAGGAATGTGCCATAGATGGGGATGTCCTTGTCCAGTCGGCTCAGCATCTCGGGCAATTCGACATAGTGCGTCTTCACCCTGGCGATGCCTCCCATCGTGGCCTGCACGGTCTTGGGGTTGTAGATGTCGGCACAGCCCCGCGAACAGAAGATGTGCTCGATGCCGAACCAGTCGGCGAGACGGACTATCGTGCCCAGATTTCCGGGGTTCTGCACATCGTCGAGCACCAGACAAAGCTCGCGCTTTGCCACTTCGTTGATATCGACTGCATACGTCGGTTGACGGAACACGGCCAGCACCTGCTGTGGCGTCTCCTGAAAACTGAGCCTCCTCAGTTCTTCGTCCGTCACTTCGTCTATCTCCACCCCACCCTGTCTCTGCACCCACGAAGCATGCTGGGAGAGCCAGTCGGCCGTGGCCGCAAGATAGGTGCAGGAGAACACATCGAGGAGGTCGCCCACCAGCTTGTGTCCTTCTGCCACGAATACGCCGTCCGCCTTCCGAAATTTCTTCATCTCCAGCGACCGCACATATTTCACTCTATTCTTGCTCAGCATGCCCTATACTCTTAACTCTAAACCCTAAACTCTTAACTATCGAATGTCGCTCACCTTGATGACATCCTTGTCGTTATAGTCGAGGTTCTCGCCTGCCATGCCCCAGATGAACGTATAATAATAGGTGGCAGAGGCGGCGTGGATGGACCATTCGGGCGACATGATGCCCTGCTCGTTGTGGAGCCAAACGACACGGCTCTCCTGAGGTTCACCCATGATGTGGCTGATGGTCTGACCCTCGGGCAGATTGAAGTAGTAGTATGCCTCGATGCGACGGCCATGCGTGTGAGGTGGCATCGTGTTCCATACCGAACCTGGCTCCAACTGCGTCAAGCCCATCTGCAACTGGCAAGGTCCCTCTTCGAGCGCGGTGTTGACAATCAGTTGATAGATGGTGCGTTTGTTCGACTCCTCCAACGAACCCAAGTTGCGCAACACCGTAGCCTTGAGCGACTGCACATTACCACTCTTGCGACCATCGAGGGTGATCCACTGGGTCTTGTAGTGCTGATGGGCAGTGGCAGAGTTGATGTAGAACTTGGCTGGCTTCTGCGGGTCTTTCGAGCGGAAGATGACTTCCTGATTCGACTCGATGCCATTTCCCTTCTTGTCCTTGCCAAGATTGCCACGACCGATGTAGAGGGCTTCACGCTCGCTCAGCGGATATTCCACTCCATCCACAATCACCACGCCGTCGCCAGCCGTGTTGATGATGCCGATTTCGCGGTTGTGCAGGAAGTAAGGAGCGCGCAACTCAGGGAAGGCCTCCAGTTTCAAGTCCTTGGTGACAGGCATGGCGCCACCAAAGATGAAGCGGTCGTACATCGAGTAGGTGAGGTTGATCTGGTCAGCCACCATCACCTTCTCCATCACGAAGCGGTCGCGAAGGGTCTGCGTGTCGTAGTGCTTCACATCGTCAGGATGGCAAGCCTTCTGAAAATTCACATGCATCTGAGCATTCATGCTCATAGCGCCCATCAACAGGGCAAAACTAAAAATACTTTTCTTCATCATAATGATTATGCTTTTAATTGTTTTTCTTCTTTCACAATGCGCATGCGGTTCCACAACACCATGGCCACAGTGATGAGGGTCAGCACACCCATGCCGATCCATTGGAGGCTCTCCACGGCCTTGTAGATAGTCCATCCGAAGAAAGAAGATGCAAAGTCGAGGGCACCGGCCTGGAAACCTTCTGGAATCTTGGCCGACTTGTCGCCTGTCTGCTCAAAAACAGTGTTGGCGGCCTGTGTGAACCAACCAGCCATGTCGGTGACGAAATAGAGACCGATGGTCAGCGCCACCAAACCCACGATGAACGTCTTCACCACATTTCCCTTCGTGTAGGGTAAAACCATTACAAACACATAGAACATACCGGCCAGCGATGCCAACGGCAAGAACTGATTGCCTGGCAAGAGAATGGCCACGATGAGGGTGACGGGGATGAGCAGGAGAGAGACAACCAACGTGGTGGGATGACCAATGACCAGTGCTGGCGACATGCCAATGTACACCTTCTTGCCCTTGAACTTCTTCTTCACCACCTCCTGCGTCTTTTCTGAAATGGGCATCAAACCATCGATGAAAAGCCTCGTGATGCGAGGAATCAATTCCATCACGGCACCCATCGTCACGCCTAAGAAGAGAACCGACTTCACGATACTCATCACTGCATCCGTAGTAGATTCAAAACCAGCAGCATAAGCGCTGAAGTTAGAGAAATGACCGAAATGGGAAAATGCGCCAATCAAGGCACCCACGATGACACCCAGCACGATGGGTTCGCCCAGCACACCAAATTTCTTCTTCAAGCCCTCAGCATCGATGTCCAGCTTGGAGAAACCAGGGATGCGGTCGAGCAACCAGTTGATACCGATGGCAATCGGGGTGAAGCTCTGGCAGAAAGGCTGAGGGATGCTGATGCCGTCCATGTTCTCGTAGTAACCCTGAAACTTCTTCGCCGTCAGGTCGGCCATCACCAACGTGATGATGTAGCAGACGATAGCGGCAAAATAGCCCCACAGCATGCTGCCGTCCATCACAAAATAAGCCACAGCCCCAATGAACGCAAAGTGCCAGTAGTTCCACAGGTCGATGTTCACCGTACGAGCACACTTCGTGACGAGCAGCAAAAAGTTGATGCCCAAACAGATGGGAATAATCAGCGCACCTACGGCCGTGTTGTAAGCCACAGCGGCAGCAGCAGGCCACCCCATGTCGAAGACCTTCAGATCGAGGTCAAAAATCTTGGAAATGTTGTCGAGCGGCGTGTCGAAGTTGGTCGTGAGCAGAGCCGTCACAATGCCCAATCCCACAAAGCCGACACCCACATAGAGGCCGCTCTTGAGCGACTTGCCAAACTTCATGCCAATGCACAAGCCAATGATGGTGAAAAGAATCGGCATCATGACCGATGCACCCAATTGGATAATGTAAGCAAAAACTTGTTCCATATTAGTTAGTTGTTGATTAATTTTTGGGCAAAGTTAGTGCATTTTTCTCAAACCAACACAATAAATCAGAGAAAAGTAAGGGGAGAATGTAACGTTTTGGGTGGAGAAGGGTGAATAAATCAAGATTTTTGTGTAACTTCGCACTCCGAAAAGATAATCTAACCAATGGAACAATTACTTCAGTTGACGGAATACGTCAGTGGGATTGTGTGGGGATGGCCGATGATCATTCTTCTGTTGGGCACCCACATTTTCCTTACAATCAGACTCAAGTTTCCGCAACGTAAAATAGGGACAGGCATCAAACTGTCGGTAAAGAAGGATAAAAATGCGAAGGGCGACGTGAGCCAGTTTGGTGCGTTGGCCACTTCGTTGGCGGCGACAATCGGTACGGGCAACATCATCGGTGTGGCCACAGCAGTCAGTCTGGGAGGTCCAGGCGCTGTACTGTGGTGCTGGCTGACTGGTGTATTCGGCATCGCCACCAAATACAGCGAAGGGCTCTTGGCCATCAAGTATCGTGTGACAACGAAGAACGGCAGGATGTTAGGAGGTCCGATGTATGCCTTGGAGAAGGGATTGAATATGAAGTGGCTGGGAGTGCTGTTCTGCCTATTTGCGGCCATAGCGTCCTTCGGCATCGGCAACACGGTGCAAGCCAATGCCATCAGCGAAAACCTTTCTACCGTGTTGGATGGATGGGTGGCACCCGAACACTCGAAGATGGTGACGGGCTTTGTACTCGCGACCTTAGTCGGCTTTGTGGTGATTGGCGGTGTGAAAAGCATCGCACGATGGTGCATGGCGTTGGTGCCCCTGATGGCTGTGTGCTATGTGCTGGGCTGTATATATATATTATGTGTCAACCACGCCTATCTGGGTGAGGCATTTTCAAGCATCTTCCAAGATGCCTTTTCGCTGAAAGCTGTGGGAGGCGGAACAGCAGGCACCGTGGTGATGATGGCAGCCCGATATGGTATTGCCCGCGGACTCTTCTCGAATGAGTCAGGCTTAGGTTCGGCACCCATTGTGGCGGCTGCTGCACAAACGAAAAACCCTGTGCGCCAGGCTTTGGTGTCATCGACAGGCACATTCTGGGACACGGTGGTCATCTGTGCCATCACAGGCTTGGTCATCGTGTCGAGCATCATCGCCTATCCAGAAATCAGTCAGGAGGACGGAGGCATGCTGACAAAGAAGGCGTTTGGCATGATTCCATACGTGGGCACACCCATCCTGACGTTCGGCATCCTCACTTTCTCCTTCTCCACCATCCTGGGCTGGAGTTACTATGGCGAACGTGCTATGGAATATCTGGCAGGCAGACGTAGCATTGTGTTCTACCGCATCCTCTACATCATGCTGGTGTATGCCGGTTCGACCATGAGTCTCGCCTTGGTGTGGAACTTAGCCGACATCATGAATGCGCTGATGGCAGTGCCCAACCTCATCGCCCTGCTGATGCTATCGGGCGTGATTGCAAAGGACACGAAGCATTATTTGTGGGAGAAGAATTTGGATGAAGAGAGCTAAAGTCAAAATGAAAGTAAGAAATAGCAAGAAATATGATTGAAGATCTTTGTATCATCATGCTGACGGCTGGCATCACAAGCCTGCTGTTCAAGTTGTTCAAACAGCCTGTTGTGCTGGGTTACATCGTGGCAGGTATGCTGGTGGGACCACATGTGCTGGGAGAGTCGTGGGTCAACAATGAGGAGAACGCCGCCACCTGGGGTGAGATTGGCGTGCTCTTCCTGCTGTTTAGTCTCGGACTGGAATTCTCATTCAAGAAACTGCTGAAAGTGGGCAGTACGGCCATCATCGGCGCAGGCGTCATTGTGGTGGGCATGATGGTGGCAGGCATGCTGACCGCCTATCTTTTGGGTTTGGGAGGCATGAACGCCATCTTCCTTGGTGGCATGCTTTGCATGTCATCTACCACCATTGTCTTCAAGGCCATTGAGGAGGCAGGACTGCGCAGTCACCGTTTTGCAGGCGTGTGCTTCGGCATCCTCATCGTCGAGGATCTCTTCGCTGTGGTGCTTATGGTGTTGCTCACCTCCATCGCCGTGAAGAACGAGTTCGAGGGTCGTGAACTACTTTGGCAGGTCGGCAAACTCGTCATGTACATCATCCTATGGTTCGTCTTGGGCATCACACTCATCCCCACATTCCTGAAGAAGTTCAAGAAGCACCTCAATGACGAGACGCTCACCATCTTCTCCATCGGACTCTGTCTCGGCATGGTGCTTCTGGCCGTGCAGGCTGGATTCAGCAGTGCACTCGGTGCCTTCGTCATGGGTTCAGTATTGGCTGAGACCGTCGATGCAGAACGCATTGAGCACTTAATACAGCCGATGAAGAACATCTTCGGCTCTATCTTCTTCGTGTCGGTCGGCATGATGATCGACCCCGCCTTGTTGCTTCAATATTGGCTACCCATCCTCATCATCACCCTCGTGGTCATCATCGGACAAATCCTTTTCGGCAGTTTCGGAACACTCCTTTCTGGCCAGCCCCTCAGAGTCTCCTTGCAGACAGGTTTCTCACTCGTGCAGATAGGTGAATTCGCCTTCATCATCGCCAATCTCGGACAGAGTCTCCACGTGACTGACAACAGACTCTACCCCATCGTTGTGGCTGTCAGCGTCATCACCACTTTCCTCACGCCATACATCATGAAACTCGCCTACCCCACCCTCGCCTTCCTCGAGAGCCACATGAGCGAGAGCACCAAGAAGATGTTGGAGAGTTACACAGAGAAGCGCCAGGCTGGTCGCACAGATTCGAAGTCCTCATGGTCTAACCCTACCGTCCGCATCCTCAAACTCATCTTCCTCCACATCGCTATGGCGCCTGGCATCAACCAGTTCCTCCGACTCTTCAACGAGAACCTCTACGCCCGTGAACGCTTGGCAGAATCCCGTCGAGGACTTGAACGCGAGGTGGAGAACACGCTCATCAGCCTCGAAATGAACATCGCCGAGGTGGAAGTGCCTAACAACTCCGCTTTTGCGGGCAAGGCGCTCAAGGAGCTGAATATCCGCGACATCACAGGCGCCAACATCGTGCGCATCATCCGTGGTGGCATCAACATCAATGTCCCTGGTGGAAACCATCGCCTCTATCCTGGCGACCGCATTATCCTCGCAGGCTCCGACACAGACGTGGCCGCCTTCCAGAAGATGCTTGAGACCAGCCTCTCACCCACCTACGACACCGACAGCCTCAACACCAACATCGTGCTCGACAACTTCACCATCACTGCCGACTCACCCCTCTGTGGAAAGAGCATCAAGCTCTCTGGCATCCGTGAGAAGGGCAACTGCATCGTCATGGGACTCATTCGACCTTCCGAGGACTTCTACACCAACCCCGATCCCAACATCACCATCCAAGCAGACGACATCATCATCGTGGCTGGTGAGAAGCAGAAAATGCAGAATTTCTTCGCCCAAACAGCAACGGAGAACCCAAAGATTTGGTCTTAGACCTCGAAGTATGCACGATTAATCATCTATCGCATCTCTATACTTCTCAAACTCGTCCATCACACATCGCGTGGCAATCTCCACATTCTTCACTCGACCAAAGTCTTCACGCAGACAGGTCGAGTGAACTTCTTTCTCTGTACCCCATGCCACCCATATTTCCACCTCATGTCCCTCCCAAGGCTCGGCATAACCTGTGGAAGCAAGGGCATAGTGCGTGTGGAACAGGCGACATGCGCCCTTCACCATCTGCTCCGCCACCTCACGCGACACCACACCATAACGCTCAATCATCTCGCGAGGCACACCCAGCATTCGCTCCTTCACCTCGTTCTGGTAGGCAACCAGCCCACCTTCGAAATAGCGGCTCGCACCGCTTCGTGCCGTAATGGCCGCTGCAATTCTGCCACCCGTACACGATTCTGCCGTTGATATTGTTTTCATCATTTCACTTGATTTTTGGCACAAAGGTAAGAATAATCACGGGATTCAGAACGTCTTTTCATACAAAAAAAGGAACATTCCTTGTTGCATTCAGACAAAAACGTTACCTTTGCAACATATTTCCTATTGTTTCACTTAAACATGTATTTTATCATGATGAAGAAAGCAATGATGGTGCTCGCCGTTTTGTTGGCTGTGCCATTCGCCATGCAGGCGCAAACTAAGTTTCACGATGTTGAAGCAAACGATGCAAAGGGACCTGTTAAGTCCATCACCCAAAACATGATGGGACGAACCCAAGTTGTCCAATTCACGCCAGAAGGAAAAATGCAGATGGAAGGTCTGAAAGATGCCACTTACGACAAAGACGGTTATCTGCAATCGTACACCATTGAGGCTCAGGAGTTTTCGGTGACCATCAACTACACATGGGAGAACGGAAAGGTGAAGACTCAGAGTCTTACCATGATGAATCAGCCCATGAAAACCACCAACAATTATGATGACAAGGGCAACATGCAGAGCCAAATCCTCGACATGGGCGGACAGCAGATGACTATCACTTACAAAGACTACCAATTCGACGCCAAAGGCAACTGGATTAGTCGCAAGAACGACATGATGGAGATGACGAATGAACAATCCAGAACGATTGAGTACTACGAATAAATCCGAACGGACAGCTTGTGAAATAGCTTGCTTTTTGAGCCGGAGCCTCAACGCCATTGAGGCTCCGGCTCATCGCTTTCGTGCCACCGGCTCGTCGCCTTTGAGCTACCGGCTCAACGGCTTGGGGGTTGTAACAAGTCCTCCTGACCCTTGCGCTATCCATTCAATGGTCGGACGGCCAGATGGATTGTTGTCTTCTGAAAAGCAAATCGGTGAATTATCATTGTCTTTTCCCTCACTTTTGTTAGATTTTTACGGATTTCTTTGGTGCGGATGATTTCTTTTCCGTAACTTTGCACCACGAAACCCATCGGGGATGACTGGATTTGACAGCAAGCCGAGGTGGTACGTAAGCATGCAGAGAGTCGATGCCCCTCTCTTAAATCTCAGACATCAAAAGATTAATTGGCGAAACTCGTTACGCTCTCGCTGCCTAATCGAAGCATAGTAGATATGGCCTAATTCCCTCGCCAGGCGGGGGAACGAGACATCGCCCGGAAAGCTACCTGTCCTGAAGCGTTCCGATCAGCGGTGCCAGAAAATCAGGAATAGTTGGTAGTAGCCTCGTACTGCCGATGAAGCTTTAGAGGATAAGGATGCAGTTGGTGGTCTTGGTCTTGCTGCATCACGAAAACCCAAGGCAAGAATAAGCATGTAGAAGGCGTATGGCTTCCTTGTTTGGACGAGGGTTCAATCCCCTCCATCTCCACTATGTTACGATGAAGGGTCTTGAACCTTACGAGATTAATTCTTGGTCCCTCCATCTCCACAAAAAGGCACAACTTCGGTTGTGCCTTTGTACAAAAGAAGGCATTGACCCTAACACATTACACATTATTTATATTATAGAACACTATGTGCGGCATCGTAGGATACTTAGGTAAGCGAAATGCTTATCCCGTCCTGATTAAGGGACTCAAGAGACTGGAATATCGTGGTTATGACAGCGCAGGCGTAGCTCTCCTCACGAAGGATGGCGACCTGCGGGTGTACAAGACCAAGGGAAAGGTGGCCGATCTGGAGGCGTTTGCTTCGGACAAGGACACCACGGGCACTGTCGGCATCGCCCACACACGCTGGGCCACGCACGGCGAACCCAACTCGACGAATGCGCATCCCCATATTTCCTATACAGGCAATCTGGCCATCATCCACAACGGCATCATTGAGAACTATGCTGTGCTGAAGAAGCAGTTGCAGGAGCATGGCATCGCCTTCAAGAGTAACACGGACACGGAAGTGCTGGTGCAACTGATTGAGTATGTGAGGACGAAGAAGAATCTCGATTTGCTCACGGCAGTACGCACAGCTTTGCAGTCTGTCATTGGCGCATACGCTATCGCGATTCTCGACAAGGACGACCCTGATCAGATTATTGCGGCGAGGAAGAGCAGTCCATTGGTGGTGGGCATCGGTGAGGAGGAATTTTTCCTTGGTTCGGATGCCAGCCCCATCATCGAATATACAGATAAGGTCATCTACTTAGATGATAAGGACATAGCCGTGATTCGTCGTGGCAAGGAAGTGGAAGTGGTTGACTTCAACAACGAAAAGATGGAGCATGAGGTGACGAAAGTGGACTTGAACCTGGCTCAGATTGAGAAGGGAGGATTCCCCCACTTCATGTTGAAGGAAATTTTCGAACAGCCGGAGTGTCTGAAGGACTGCATGAGAGGCCGTGTGAATGTGGAGGCGAACAACGTGACGCTCTCGGCCATCATCGACAACAGGAAGTTCCTGATTAATCCTCGAAGAATCATCATCGTGGCATGCGGAACGAGTTGGCACGCTGGTCTCATTGGCAAACAACTCATTGAGGATTTCTGCCAAATTCCTGTAGAGGTGGAGTATGCGAGTGAGTTCCGCTATAGCAAGCCTGTCATCAATGAGCAGGACGTGGTGATTGCGATCAGTCAGTCGGGTGAGACTGCCGACACGCTTGCCGCTATTGAGTTGGCTAAGTCAAAGGGAGCATTCATCTATGGCATCTGTAACGCTATTGGAAGCAGTATTCCGAGAGCCACAAACACGGGTTCGTACATCCACGTAGGACCTGAAATCGGTGTGGCTTCGACCAAAGCTTTCACAGGCCAGGTGACGGTGCTGACAATGCTGGCATTGGCTTTGGGCAAGGAACGTGGAACGATTGACAATGTGCGATATACCCGTGTGCTCGAAGCGTTGAATGAGATTCCCAACAAGATGGAGGAGTTGCTGAAGTTGGGCGAGGATATCAAGGACATCAGCCGGATTTTCACGTATGCGCACAACTTCTTGTACTTGGGTCGCGGATATAACTATCCTGTAGCATTGGAGGGAGCGCTGAAACTGAAAGAAATCTCCTATATTCATGCGGAGGGCTATCCTGCCGCAGAAATGAAGCACGGACCGATTGCGTTGATTGACGATGAAATGCCCGTGGTGGTGGTGGCCACGAAGAACGTACTGTACGAAAAGGTGGTCAGCAACATTCAGGAAATCAAGGCGAGAAAGGCAAGAGTCATCGCCATCGTAAGTGAAGGCGACGAGACCATCAGGAAGATGGCAGATGCGGTGATTGAGTTGCCTCATACGGAAGAATGCCTGGAACCGCTGTTGGCTTCGATTCCTTTGCAGATGCTGGCGTATTATATCGCTGTAGCGAAAGGAAAGGATGTGGATCAGCCACGAAACTTGGCTAAATCGGTGACTGTGGAGTAGGATTCGGCGTGTGAAAACCGCCGAACACGAACGCCAACAGAGGCGCGGAGAACACAAAAGAGGAGAAAGGAATCATGCGAATAGATATCATCACGGTGTTGCCGGAACTGATTGAGCCGTTCACGCAGGAGAGCATTCTGGGAAGGGCGCAGAAGAAAGGACTGGCAGAGATTCATGTACACAACCTAAGGGACTACACGACCGATAAGCATCGGCGGGTGGATGATTATCCCTTTGGTGGAGCGGCAGGC
Source organism: uncultured Bacteroidaceae bacterium (assembly GCA_905234125.1). GTDB lineage: Bacteria > Bacteroidota > Bacteroidia > Bacteroidales > Bacteroidaceae > Minthosoma. The sequence goes on from CAJOGQ010000014.1 coordinate 11,092, forward strand.
ATGCTGATTCAGTGTCAGCCGTTGGATGCCTGCATCTCGGCCTTGAAGGCAGAGCGCACGTATGATGAGATCATCTTCACGGCTCCTGACGGGGAAAAGTTTGACCAGCCGATGGCGAACGAACTGTCGCTGAAAGAGAATATCATCATTATCTGCGGACACTACAAGGGCATCGACTACCGCATCCGCGAGCACCTCATCACTCGCGAGGTCTCCATCGGCGACTACGTACTGACGGGTGGCGAACTGGCGGCGGCGGTGATGGCTGATGCGATTGTGCGGGTCATACCTGGAGTGATAGGTGACGTGGAAAGTGCACTCTCCGATTCATTTCAAGACAACCTGTTAGAACCACCAGTCTATACGCGTCCTGCTAAGTATCATCCAGTTAGCAATCCTGAAGAGACATGGACGGTACCAGAGATTCTCCTATCAGGCCATGAGGCTAAAATCAAGGAATGGGAATACGAAAAGGCCTTGGAACGAACCAAGGCCTTACGCCCTGACTTGCTGGACTAATCATATTCAATATTGTATCAGACTCCTTTCAAGCGGGTGCCCATACGAGCCTCGACCACATTGACTACATAGTCGCCAAGTTTCTCACACTCGTTGATGAGATCCATATAGATGGTACCAACGGCATAGGTGTACTTATGGTTGTTGATGTCGTTGATGTTCTGCGACTTGAGCTGATTGCGGAAGTTGTTGATTTCGTTCTCGATGTTGAATGTGCGATTCACGTCGTAACTTTCCTTTCGGCCACCCATCAAACGATTCATCTCCGAAAGCGATTGATCTGTGAGTCCCATCATCTGGTATATATGCTCATACTGATCTTCCGTGAAGTGGTCTTGCTTTCCGTTGAACTTACGATTGATGGTTCGCGCCATGTTGTAGCAGGCGTCACCAATCGACTCCAATTCGGAGATTTCGCGCAGCATGGCACGAATTTTCGCTTTCGTTTCGTCTGACAGATGGGCATCACTGACAGAGTCGAGATACTTGGCAATCTCCAATTCCATGTTATCCGATATGTCTTCATACTTCTCAATGCGCGCATAGAGCTTGTCGAAATCGCCCGCCTTGACATCTTTTTTCTTCTTCGAGATACTGCTGGAAAGACCAAGCAAATCCACTACCATACCGAACATGCGCTGCATACGTTCTGAGAACGAGGTGATTTCCTTCTGTGCCTCGAACACAGACAGCTCAGGAGTCTTCATGAAGCCGGCCGTGATGAAATGCAAGCGGAAGTCCTCTTCCTCGTCAACTTTAGGCTTGATGACCCAGCAAACAAATTTTTCAATCTGAGGAATGAACCAAATAAGGATGGCAGTGTTGACCACATTAAAAGTGGTATGGAAAGCTGCCAGCACGAAGTTCAGCTTAGCTGCGTTGGCAAGGAAAGCGGTGCTACTGGCACTTTCCTTAGTCATCTCCACATCATAGCCAACCCATCCGCACACCATATCAATGAAATAGCGGAAGACAAACAGAATCCACAAAACGCCGAACACGTTGAAGAACATGTGAGCCAAGGCTGCACGACGAGCCTGTGTGTTGGCCGAGAGGGCGGCAAGGTTCGAGGTGACGGTCGTTCCGATGTTCTCACCCAGCACAAGGGCGATACCCTGATAGATAGGCATGGCACCCGTGGAGCAGAGCAACATCGTGATGGCCATCACCGCTGCCGACGACTGCACGCAGAATGTCATGACACCACCGAGGATCAGAAAGACAAGCGTGGTCCAGAACGAGTTGGGGTCAAACGACTTGAAGAAAGAAGTAACAACGTCGTTGTTAGCCAAATCCATAGACATTCCCGTCGCCTTCAGCGTGGTCAGACCTAAGAGCAAGAGGCCGATACCAAATAGGAAATCGCCAATGTAGCGGTGCTTCTTCATGTAGATGAGCACGATGCCAATGAAGAAACCAACATAAGAAACGATGCTGATATCGAACGGAGAGGCTTCGCTACCCGCTGTACCCACCGCCATGATCCATGCGGTAAGCGTGGTGCCGATGTTGGCACCCATGATGACCGATATTGCCTGTGCCAATGTGAGCAAGCCTGCGTTGACGAACGAGACGGTCATCACCGTCGTGGCTGTCGAAGACTGTACTGAAGCTGTAACGACTGTTCCTGTCAACATTCCCGTGAAACGGTTGGTGGTCATGGCGCCCAGCACGTGGCGCAACTGCGGACCTGCCATCTTCTGGAGGGCTTCACTCATAGCCTTCATACCGAACATCAGCAGGGCGAGCGAGCCGAGAAGCTTGAAAATAATCCAAATTGACATACGATGAAATGTTTTTAGTTAGTTTATCGTTGTGCAAAGGTAAGTATTTTGAGTGAAAAGTGAAGAGTGAAAAGTAAAAAAATCTAAATTTCTCTTCTTCAAATGGCAAGTAAAATAGATTTTTCACTTTTCACTCTTCACTTTTCACCTAAAATCACTACCTTTGTGGTGCGATTATCACCAAACCTATTTATATTTATGAAGAAAATCATTTGTTTGTTCTCCCTGCTGATGGCCTTGACGGCCACACCCGCTTTCGCACAGAAAGCCCAGGGAAGTTTCGAGACAGGCAACGGCACGTTCCTGCTGAATGGCAAACCCTTCGTCGTGAAGGCTGCCGAGATTCATTACCCCCGTATTCCCAAGCCTTATTGGGATCACCGCATCAAGATGTGCAAGGCATTAGGCATGAACACCGTGTGCATCTATATCTTCTGGAACATCCACGAACAACGTGAGGGCGAGTTCGACTTCACGGGCAACAACGACGTGGCTGAGTTCTGCCGACTGGCTCAGAAAAACGGCATGTACGTCATCGTGCGCCCTGGTCCCTACGTTTGCGCCGAGTGGGAGATGGGTGGTCTGCCCTGGTGGCTCCTGAAGAAGAAGGACATCAAGCTCCGTGAGCGTGACCTCTACTTCATGGAACGCGTGAAAATATTCGAGCAGAAGGTGGGCGAACAGCTGGCTGGTCTGACCATTCAGAAGGGCGGACCCATCATCATGGTGCAGGTGGAGAACGAGTATGGCTCGTATGGTGAGGACAAACCCTACGTCTCTGAGATTCGTGATTGTCTGCGTGGCATCTACGGGAAGGAGTTAGCGCTCTTCCAGTGCGACTGGTCGTCCAACTTCGAGAAAAACGGTCTTGATGACCTCACTTGGACGATGAACTTCGGTACGGGCGCCAACATCAACGACCAGTTCCGTCGCCTCGGCGAACTTCGTCCCAACGCTCCCAAGATGTGCTCCGAGTTCTGGAGCGGATGGTTCGACAAGTGGGGCGCTCGTCATGAGACCCGTCCTGCCAAGGACATGGTCGATGGTATGGACGAAATGCTCTCCAAGGGCATCTCCTTCTCTCTCTACATGACCCACGGCGGAACATCCTTCGGACACTGGGCAGGTGCGAACTCTCCTGGCTTCGCTCCCGACGTCACTTCGTATGACTACGATGCCCCCATCAACGAGTATGGTCTTGCCACACCCAAGTTCGATGAGCTCCGCAAGATGATGGCCAAATACAACGACGGCAAGGCTCTCCCCGCAGTGCCCAAGGCTCCCATGCCCATCATCACTGTGCCAAAGTTTGAACTGAAGGAGTTTGCGCCCCTCAGTTCCGGCATCGACAAGGAAGATGAGGGCGAACTCAAGACCTTCGAGGAGATGGACATGGGCTGGGGCTCCATGATCTATGCCGCCATGCTGCCAGAGATTCCCGTGCCAAGCACCCTCACCGCCGACGTTCACGACTTCGCCCAGGTGTTCATCGGTGACAAGTACATCGGAAAAATTGACCGCGTCAAGAACGAGAAATCCCTCACCCTGCCCCCCACCAAGCGCGGCGAGGCACTCACCATCCTTGTCGAAGGTATGGGTCGCATCAACTTCGGACGCGCCATCAAGGACTTCAAGGGAATTGTGAGCGATGTAACCCTCACCGCCGATGTCCCCATCGATGGCATTGGCACGAAGCCCGACACCGAAATCACCATCAAACCAAAGGCGTGGAACCTCTGCACCATCCCCGACGACTATGCCACCGCTGTCAAAGCTCTGTCAGCAACGAAGCCCGAAGACCACACGTGGGAAGGTCGCGGCTACTATCGTGGCTACTTCAACCTCACCAAGGTGGGTGACACCTTCCTCAACTTCGAGACTTGGGGCAAGGGACAGGTCTATGTGAATGGTCACGCGATGGGTCGCATCTGGTCGATTGGACCGCAGCAAACACTCTACATACCCGGATGCTGGCTGAAGAAGGGACAAAACGAAGTCATCGTCCTCGACGTCGTAGGTCCCAAGGAAGCTGTCGTGTGGGGTCAGGCTGAGCCTGAGCTCAACAAGCTCCAGCTGGAGAAGAGCAACAAGCACAACAACATCGGCGACAAGCCCGACCTCAACAGCGCCACACCAGCCGCCACAGGAGCCTTCAACGGAGGCAATGGCTGGCAGACCGTTAAATTCAATGGACAGAAGAAGGGTCGCTACCTCGCCATCGAATGTCTCTCCACTCAGAAGGACGGCGACCGCGTAGCCATCGCCGAGCTATATCTGCAAGGTGCTGACAGCAAGCGCATCTCCCGTGAGCCTTGGACGACCAAGTACACCAACTCTGAGGAGGAGAACGGAAACCACACCGGCGACAAGGTTTACGACCTGCAGGAATCTACCTACTGGCAGACCGAGAAGAGCGCAACCCTACCCCACCTCCTGGTCATCGACCTTGGCAGTGAGCAAACCGTCTCCGCCCTCGAATACCTTCCCCGTGCCGAACAGGGAGCTCCCGGAAGCGTGAAGAACTACAAGATTTACCTCTATTAGGATAGTAAAGTAAGATAGTGAAACTTGTCGAAATAGTAAAACCAGTAAACGAAACAAAAGAAAAACGCCTCGGCTGGAATTCCAACCAAGGCGTTTCTTTTTGTTCTCTAATGAATCGAGAATTAGTTGTTCTCAGGACGGAGCTGACGAACCACCTCAGCAGTACGCCACATCTCAGAGTCGTGAAGAGCAGCGAGCTCCTTCTCCAAACCTACGCGATAGTCAGGCTTAGAGTTAGCGTCGATAGAGATCTGAGCCTCATGACCTGACTTCACAGAAGCATAGAGCTTTTCAACAACGGGCTTGATCGCATCGTGGAACGGACCCATCCAGTCGAGGGCACCGCGCTGTGCAGTCGTAGAGCAGTTAGCGTACATCCAGTCCATACCCTTCTGAGCGAAGAGAGGCATGAGTGACTGAGTGAGCTCTTCAACTGTCTCGTTGAATGCCTCAGATGGAGCACCTCATACTGAGCGAGGAGCAGACCCTGGATGGCACCCATCAATGAACCACGCTCGCCAGTGAGGTCAGAAGTGGCCTCGCGCTGGAAAGTGGTCTCGAACAAGTAACCAGAACCGATGCCGATACCAAGAGCGAGAGTGCGGTCAAGAGCTTTGCCCGTAGCGTCCTGATATACAGCATAAGAAGAGTTCAAACCACGACCCTCGAGGAACATGGTGCGGAGTGATGTACCAGAACCCTTAGGAGCAACCATGATTACGTCGATGTCCTTAGCAGGAACACAACCTGTGCGGTCGTTCCAAGTGATAGCGAAACCATGAGAGAAGTAGAGAGCCTTACCAGGAGTGAGGTACTTCTTCAGCGTGGGCCATACAGACATCACGGCTGCGTCTGAAAGCAGACACATCACGATGGTGCCCTTGTCGGCAGCCTCTTCGATGGAGAAGAGTGTCTCGCCAGGAACCCAACCGTCCTTGATTGCCTTCTCGAAAGTCTTGCCCTGGCGCTGGCCAACAATCACGTTGAAACCATTGTCACGCAGGTTGCAAGCCTGACCAGGACCCTGTACACCATAACCAATCACTGCGATGGTCTCGTCTTTGAGAATCTCACGAGCCTTCTCGAGTGGGAATTCTTCACGTGTCATTACCTCTTCGATAACGCCACCAAAATTCATTTTTGCCATTTTGAAGGATGTGCCCTTGCTGGTTTATTATATATAAATAATGTATTAGTTCTTTTCTTGAGCAAGACGTTTTGCCTCACGCACGGCCAGATACTCGTCGAGATGCTCCACACGGCTCTTGGTGATGCAGATGCGACCCGAACGGACGAACTGCAGGACGCAGTCCAACGTCTTCAGGGCATCGAAGAGCGAGAGGATGTCATTGGTGACACCCGTAATCTCCACCACGGCGTAGGTGCTGTTCACCTCGATGATGTGAGCATTGTGGAAGCGGACGAGACGTCCCACTTCGGGATTCTTCAGCATCACAGGAGTGCTGAGCTTGAAAAGCGCCGTCTCATTGATGAAGAGCTGGTCGTCCGTGTAATAATGTGCCTGAAGCACCTCGATGCGCTTCTCTATCTGAGACGTCAAAATGCGTGCCATACGCTCGTCACAATTGGCTGTGACGGTGTACTTGTGTGCCCCCGGCGTGCTGGATGCACATACGTTGAGCGACTCGATGTTGACCTGACGACGCGTGAACACTGCCGTAATCTGCGAGAGCAGACCTGGCACATTCTCTGAGTAAATCAGGAAGGTATAGAGTTTTGTTGGAGATTGTTCCATTGTTGGAGATTGTTCCATTACTGGATGTTGTACTATCTTTTCTTCTTTTGGGGAAGGTCGGTTCGGATTGAGCAGCCGCTCGCATTTGCCACATGAGGAACATTCTCCGCACTGACCTCCGTATGTCTTCTTTTCCATTACTTGATCTCAAGCAACATCTCGTCGATGTTGGCTCCTGGAGGCGTCATCGGCAACACATTGTCCTCCTCCTTGATGGCGCACTGCAAGAGGTATGGGCCAGGCGTGGCGAGCATCTCTGCAATGGCTCCGTCGAGGTCTTTTCTCTCGATGACCGTCTTGGCGGGAATGCCGTAACCCTTGGCGATGAGTTCGTAATTGGGGTTGAGCATCGGCGTGAACGAGTAGCGATGGGCGAAGAACATCTCCTGCCACTGACGCACATTACCGAGGAAGTTGTTGTTCAAAAGGATAATCTTCACGGGAGCACCCTGCTCCATGATGGTGCCGAGTTCCTGAATAGTCATCTGCAGACCGCCATCGCCCACGAAGAGACAGACGGTTCTGTCTGGAGCACCAAAGGTGGCACCGATAGCAGCGGGCAGACCATAGCCCATCGTACCAAGACCGCCTGAAGTCACCACCGACCGTGGTTTCGTGAACTTGAAGTAACGACAAGCCATCAGTTGGTTCTGACCCACATCGGTCACCATGATGCCCTCGTTGTTGGCTGCCTCACTGACCTTGCGAATCACCTCACCCATCAACAGGGGACCCTCCGTCGGATGGAGCGCCTTGTCAATCACCTTTTCATATTCCTTCTCAGCGTAAGGTTTGAAACCTTCAATCCATGAGGTGTGCTTGGCTTCATCCACCAACTTCGTCACAGCCGTCAACGTGTCTTTGCAATTACCCCACACCGTCAGGTCAACAGGCACATTCTTGTTGAACTCTGCCCTATCGATGTCGAAGTGGATAATTCTGGCCTGCTTGGCGTAGGTGGCGAGATTACCCGTAACACGGTCGTCAAATCGCATGCCGATGGCAATGAGCAAATCGCACTGATTCGTCATCACGTTGGGACCCAGATTGCCATGCATACCCAAGATGCCCATGTTCAGACGATGGTCGGAAGGAATGGCAGAAAGTCCCAAGAAGGTCGTTCCGCATGGCAGGTCAGCCTTCTCCAAAAAGGTACGCAGTTCCTCCTGCGCATTGCCCAACTCTACACCTTGTCCAACGAGCACGAAAGGCTTCACGCTGTTGTTTATCATTTTGGCGGCACGCTCGATGTCCGTCATGTTCACATCAGGTTCAGGGTCGTAGCTGCGGATGAAATCAACCTTGGCAGGCTCATACGCCACCATACCCGTCTGGGCATTCTTGGCGAAGTCGAGCACCACAGGACCAGGACGTCCGCTCTTGGCGATATAAAACGCACGGGCAACCGCCCAAGCCACATCCTCCGCACGACGAATCTGATAGCTCCACTTGCTGATAGGCGAAGTTACACCCACCACGTCAACCTCTTGGAAGGCATCCGTTCCCAGCATGGCGACACCCACCTGTCCACAGATGACCACCATCGGTGTGGAATCAATCATCGCGTCGGCAATGCCTGTCACCGTGTTGGTGGCACCAGGTCCAGAGGTCACGATGGCGCATCCCACCTTTCCACTCACGCGAGCATAGCCCTGAGCGGCATGGACTGCTCCCTGCTCATGACGAACAAGGATGTGATTCAACGTCTTCTTATGATCATAGAGTGCATCGTAAGTAGGCATGATGCTTCCGCCCGGATAGCCAAAGAGGACATCCACCCCTTCATGCTCCAAAGCACGCATCATCGCTTCTGCACCTGTTATCTTTTCTGTCATGATTTTTTCTGTTTCTATTTTTGCTAGTTCTACTAGTCTGAGTAGTTTTTCTAGTCAATTATTCTTACGCCTCCCTTATCAGCCGATGCCACACTCTGAGCGTATGCACGGAGCGCTTTTGATACTACACGATTACGCTTGAGGGGTTGCTGAGGACGTGCAGCCAGTTCCTCGTCAGAGAGACGAACGTTGATGCTGCGGTTAGGAATGTCAATGTCGATGATGTCGCCATCCACAATCTTGCCGATGTTACCACCCGACGCTGCCTCTGGAGAGATGTGTCCGATAGAAAGACCTGATGTACCACCTGAGAAACGTCCGTCGGTGATGAGCGCACATTCCTTACCCATGTGCATACTCTTGATATAAGATGTCGGGTAGAGCATCTCCTGCATACCAGGGCCGCCCTTAGGACCTTCGTGCGTAATCACCACTACATCGCCTTTCTTCACCTTGCCTCCAAGGATGCCCTCGCAAGCGTCTTCCTGAGAGTCAAACACCACAGCTGGACCAGAGAACTTCCAAATGCTCTCATCCACGCCTGCGGTCTTCACCACACAACCGTCCTGAGCGATGTTGCCAAAGAGGATGGCCATACCACCGTCCTTGGTGTAGGCATGCTCGATGTCGCGGATGCAACCATTGGCACGGTCGGTGTCAAGGGTCTCGTAGTTGGTGTTCTGAACACCCAACTGATTGCAGAACACACCAGCAGGAGCACTGCTGTAGATGCGTTTTGCCTCTGGGTCGATATTGTCTTTCAGAATCGAATACTTCTCAATATCCTCTGCCAGCGTGGCACCATTCACACGCTTCACGCTCGTGTCAATCAGACCACCCTTGGCCAATTCGCCGAGCAGATTCAGCATGCCACCAGCACGACCACATTCCTGCACAGAATACTTCTGAGAGTTTGGAGCGAGCTTGCAGAGGAAAGGAGTCTTGCGAGAGAGTTTGTCGATGTCAGCCATCGTGAAGTCCACGCCTGCCTCCTGAGCCACAGCAAGCAAATGCAGTACGGTATTGGTCGAAGCACCCATCGCGATATCGAGGGTCATCGCATTGAGGAACGCCTGACGAGTGGCAATCGAACGAGGCAGCACAGACTCATCGCCATCCTCATAGTAGGCGAAGGCATTCTTCACAATCTGACGCGCTGCAGCCTTCATCAGTTCCTTGCGGTTCACGTGCGTGGCAAGGATGGTTCCGTTACCAGGCAAAGAAAGACCGATGGCCTCCGTCAGGTTGTTCATCGAATTGGCCGTAAACATACCAGAGCAACATCCGCAACCCGGACATGCACGATTCTCCACCTCTGCCAGTTCCTCATCGTTCACCGTGGGGTCGGCACCCTTCACCATCGCAGCAATCAGGTCGAGATTCTCACCCTTATACTTACCAGCCTCCATTGGGCCACCGCTAACAAACACAGCTGGAATGTTCAGACGCATCGCAGCCATCAGCATACCCGGAGTAATCTTATCGCAATTGGAAATGCAGATCATCGCATCAGCCTTGTGAGCGTTGCACATATATTCCACAGAGTCAGCAATGATGTCGCGTGATGGCAAGGAATAGAGCATGCCGTCATGTCCCATTGCAATACCGTCGTCGATGGCGATGGTGTTGAATTCGGCGGCATAGCATCCCATCTTCTCAATCTCCTCCTTCACAATCTGTCCTGCCTCATGCAGATGCGTGTGACCTGGAACAAACTGGGTGAACGAATTGACGATGGCAATGATAGGTTTGCCAAACTGTTCACGCTTCATGCCGTTGGCTACCCACAGAGCACGTGCTCCAGCCATGCGGCGACCTTCAGTGCAGACTGCACTACGTAACTGATGTTTCATATATGTTAGAGTCTTATTAAAATCTTTTTACGCTTAAAGATGGCCTTTTCCACCTCCTATTTTATGACAAAACGCCTCTCCCGTTGTGGGGGAGAGAACGAAAAACGGCACAAAGGTACAACTTTTCGCCGACATGTTACACATATTTTAAATAAAAAAAGGATGGAACCTATCATTTCGTAAGGTTTTCATCCATTTTGTCTGTCATTCTTGCACAGAAGAAAGCAATTTGAGAACCGCGTTATTGCTTGACCACACGTTTCAAAAACCATTGCTTCGCCACTGGCAGGAAGAGGTCGTGCCCCTCGGCATTCAGATGCGCCATATCGTTCGGAGCTTGGAAATACTGCTTCCTGAATTTCTCATCGCGCACTTGAATGATGCACTTCTTGTCGTAATTCATCAGCACAGGGATACGATGCTTCTTGCAAACCTTCTGAATGACCTTGCAAACAGGAGCGAATCCGGGACGATCCACATACCAAGGCGTGACATAGCCAATCCTTGCCTTCGGACACAGCCTTTCGATGCCCGTAAGAAGCACGTCCAACGAGTCGGCGAACATCTGCAACGAATCTACATTCTCTCCCACTTTCTCGGCATCGTTGTGACCTGCCACAATCAGCACATAGTCGGCATCGGTCGCCATAGCCGTGTAGCGCACCCACATGGCTGGACCGAAATTGAACCGTCCGTCGTGCGTGCGGTCAAATGCCACACACGAACCGTTGCGTCCATAGTTATGGTAGGTGTAGCCCAGTTCTTTCGCCAGTTTGCTGTGCCAAGCCTCCTCCGCAGGACGCTTATGGTTAGCCACATAACTGTCGCCGATCACGTTCAGCACCTTCTGGGCATGCGCACTGCCAGCTCCAAGCACGGACAACAGCACGACTAATATCCATATAAGTCTCTTCATCATCAATTATTCATTGAAAGACTGGATTCTGGCAATGTACTTCCCGATGATGTCGAACTCCAAGTTCACGCGGGTACCAACCTCGATTTCGTGGAAATTGGTGTGCTCGTAGGTGTAAGGGATGATGTTCACCTCGAAGGAATCATCCTGCGAATTGCAGACGGTCAAGCTGACACCGTTGACAGTGACGCTTCCCTTGTCCACCGTCATGTAACCCTTCTTGGCCATGTCGCGGTCGAAGGCATACTGGAAACGGAAGGTGTAACTGCCCTGTTGGTCAATCTTCGCCACACACTCAGCGGTCTGATCCACATGACCTTGCACGATGTGGCCGTCCAAGCGACCGTTCATCATCATCGAACGCTCCACATTCACCTTGTCGCCAACCTTGAGCAAACCGAGGTTGCTTCTATCGAGCGTTTCCTTCATGGCTGTGACCACATATTTGCCGTCAAATATTTTTACGACAGTGAGGCAGACGCCGTTATGCGCCACGCTCTGGTCTATTTTCAGTTCGTCCACAAAAGAGCAGGTCAGAGTGAAGTGTACATTCTCCTGTTCTTTCTCTATCGCCACAACGGTGGCAAATTCTTCTACGATACCGCTAAACATAATTTTTTGTCCTTTTATTGATTAATGTATGCAAAGGTAGGAAAAAGAAGTGAAAAACGAAAAACGAAAAGTGAAAAAACTGTTTTACCACCCATCTGGATTGATTAGATACTTAGATTTTTCACTTTTCACTCTTCATTTTTCATAGAAAAAAACTATCTTTGCACACAAATTGAACAAACAAGAAACAAAATCACATTTTGACAATGAAAAGAAACATGCTTGCGCTGGCCGCAATGACGCTCATTGCGTGCCCGTTTTTCATGAGTTGCAGTAACGACCCCGAGATGAGTGCTGTGCCACCAACCTTCAAGGAGGTGGTCATCAGTCCTGCCAATCCCTCTATGGGCGACACCGTGACGGCTACCATCAAGTTCCTCTCGTCCGGCAAGGAGTGGTACAAGGTGACCTACGACTGGATGCTCAGCCGTTCAGGACAGCATTCCGATTATTGGGTCAGGAAAGCGGAGGCTTCCGTAGGACATGAGGAGCCAACTTTCCAGTTCGTTGTGCCTGACACCTTGGGCACCTACACGCTGACTGTCCACATGGGCACCGTGCAGGCTTCCAGTCTGTTCCCGGGCGGAACGCTCTCCACCACGACATCTATCGAGAACAGCACGACCCGTTTCGACGTAACAAAATAAACTCCATATTCACGACCAAAACTTATGAAACAAATCATCCTAACGGCATTGATGCTGTCCGCATCAGTGCTGGCTTCGGCCAATCATCCTGACTCTGTGTGGGTGCGTCCAGATGTGAAGAACGGTACGCGCGACATGCAGATAGCCTATTCTATCGACAAAAAACACTGGACACACGTGCCCTGCAACCTCTTCGAGAGCGACTACGGCACATGGGGCAGCGAGAAGAAACTATATTACCCCGTCCTCTCCTACGACGGCAAGACCTACCGCACTGTCTTCATCCCCAACCTCAAGAACAACCAGATAGCCATCACCGAGTCAGAGGATTTCGCCCTCTGGACGCCACAGGACTATCCCTACGTCGCTAAAAGCGAATTTCAGAAGATTGTGCCCACGCAGGAAAGGGCCACCCAGACCAACGTCATCCGTGTGCCCTACTCTGCCATCCAGAACCTCCTGACCAAGAAGATGCGTGCCGACCGCAACGGAGCATGGGAACGCGACAACTTCATCGCATCGGGTGCCAACATCGCCAACAGAAACGAACCCATTGAGGCGACGCTCACCGTCAACTGGGACGACCGCAAGGCCATCTCGCCCGACCTTATGGGCATCTTCTTCGAGGACATCAGCTATGCCGCCGACGGAGGTCTCTATGCTGAACTGATTCAGAATCGCGACTTTGAATACACCGCCGACGACCACCGCGGATGGAATGCGCAGACGGCTTGGCGACTCGAAGGCGAGGGCACCACGTGGACTATCGAAACGCAGGCGCCCATCCACAAGAACAATGTCCACTACGCCACACTCAAGACCACTAAGCCCGGTGCCCGCCTCATCAACGAAGGTTGGGACGGCATCACCCTCCAGAAGGGCAAGAAATACGACCTCTCCCTTTTCACTCGAGGTGCCGCTTCCTTCCTCGTGAAGTTGGTGAGCAATGGCTCTCCCATCGCCTCTGTCACCCTCAAAGCCACCAAAGAATGGCAACAACAAAAGAAAACCATAATTCCCTCATCCTCAGCAGAAAAAGCAGAACTTGTCATAGAACCACTTGAAGCAAGCAACATCTCTCTCGACTTCATTTCACTTTTTCCACAAGAGACCTTCAAGGGTCACGCCAACGGTCTGCGCAAAGACCTCGCCGAGGTGATTGCCGACCTCCATCCACGCTTCGTCCGCTTCCCTGGTGGATGTGCTTCACATGGTCAGGGCATCGACAACATCTACCACTGGCAAGCCACCGTGGGCGACCTCTGGGAGCGTGAACCCGCCATGAACATCTGGAGCTACCACCAGACTCGTGGACTCGGTTTTCACGAGTATTTCCAGTTCTGTGAGGACATCGGCGCTGAACCTCTTCCCGTCCTCGCCGCAGGCGTTCCCTGTCAGAACTCTTGGAAAGGCGGAGCCGGTCAGCAAGGCGGTATTCCTTTCGAGGCTGACCTGAAGGGAAAGCCATCGCCCTACACCTACATGGGCAAGCCTCTCACGATGGAGAGCTACCTACAGGAACTGCTCGACCTCATCGAGTGGGCGAACGGTGATGCAAAGACCTCCGAACTCGCCAAGATTCGTGCCAAGGCTGGCCACCCCAAGCCCTTCAACCTCAAGTATCTCGGTATTGGCAACGAAGACCTCATCGGCGAAACTTTCCTGAAACGCTACCGTTTCCTTATCGACGGCATCCGTAAGGCGCATCCCGAAATCACCATCGTCGGCACAGTCGGTCCCTTCTGGGAAGGCAGTGACTATGAGTACGGTTGGCGCGAGGCCAAGGCCAAGAACATCCCTATCGTCGACGAGCACTACTACAACGGCATCGGCTGGTACTTCCACCACCGCGACTTCTACGATGACTACGATCGCGAGGGCACCAAGGTCTATCTCGGCGAATGGGCATCGCGTGGCAACAACGTCGTCAACGCCCTCATCGAGGGAGCCTACCTCGCCAACGTGGAGCGCAACGCCGATGTGGTGGTCATGTCGTCCTACGCCCCACTCCTCGCCAAGGAAGGCCACACGAGCTGGAACCCCGACCTCATCTACTTCAACAACAAGGAGGTGAAGCCCACCGCCAACTACTACGTCCAGCGCATCTTCGGACAGAACTCCGGCGACGAGTACATTTTTGCCGACCTGCAGGTCAACGGTGGCAACGACATCAGCGAACGCATTGACCACTCCGTCGTGAAGGACTCCAAGACCGGCGACCTCATCATCAAGGTCGTCAGCCTCCTGCCCAAGGCATCCAAGATGACGCTCAACCTCGGCGACGAAGCCCTCCAAGGCTACAGCACCACCGCCGAACTGACCGAACTCTCCAAAGCGAACGAGCCTGACACACAGCGGGAATGGGACAAAAACGAGACCCGCTCCATCACCGTCGGCAGTCAGTTCACGCTCGACGTGCCTGCCTACTCCATTTCTGTAATAAGAATCAAAAAGGAAATTAAAAAGAATTAAAAGGAAGCCCCTCAAACCCCTCCAAGTTATGATGAAATACTGCCTTGGGCTGCTCATGTCGCTCTTTGCCAGCCAGTGCGTCCACTCTCAACACGACGCTGGGAAGAACACCAACATGGACATCGTCCACCCCACCGACCCAAACATCCAGTACATCGGGCGCATCGACGACTCCGACCCCATGCACATCGTCTTCACCTACCCCGGCGTGCAGATACGCACAGGCTTCACCGGCACATCCCTCGACATGATGTGCAAGCTCCACAGCGGTTACTTCATGGCTGAGATTGACGGCGGAGAACCCTTCAAGATTTCCTTCCTCGGCAACACCATCGTCCGCCTCGCCAGCGAACTGCAAGACGGCACTCATCAGGCCATCGTCACCTACATAGGCGAAGGCTACGAAACCCTGCCCGAGTTCCACGGATTCTTCGTCGATAAGGGCAAGACCCTCGCTCCGGCCACTCCCCTGCCCACACGCAAGATAGAGTTCATCGGCAACTCCATCACCTGTGGCTACGGTATCGAGGCCAACAGCGAGGCCGAGCACTACGACGAAAAGACCGCCAACTACTACTACACCTACGCCGCCCGCACCGCCAGAGCCCTCAACGCCCAGGCCGTCGTCATCGCCCGCAGTGGCATCGGTGTCTATCGCAGTTACAACGGTCCGAAAACGGGCGACATTGTGAACATGAACACCGAGTACCCCAACACATTATTGTATAATGACAAGGTGGCGTGGGACTTCTCGCGCTACACGCCCGACCTCGTCTGCATCAACCTCGGCACCAACGACACCTCCACCCAGGGTGCTGACTCCGTCCTCCTGCTCCAAGGTTTCAAGCGACTCTACCAGCAGGTGCGCAGTCACTACCCCAAGGCCAAGATTCTCCTCCTCAGTGGGTGCATGATGAACGGCCAGCAACTCCAGTCAGCCAAGTGCGCCCTCGACGCTACCGCTGACTACGCCCACAACCAAGGCGATGCAGAAGTCTATCGCTTCGACTTCACGCCCCATGACGGCTCCCTCGGCTACGGTGCCGACTGGCATCCCTCCATGCGCCAACATGAGAAGATGGCCAACGAACTCATTCCTTACCTGCAGAAACTGATGAACTGGTGACCAGCAGTATCTCTTTATTTGTATATTGAGTCCACTTCCGAAAGTGGACTCGATTTATTTAATGACTATCTTCTCACCATTATGAATATATACACCCTTCGTTCCGGGCTTGCCCAAGAGCTTACGACCGCTCAGATCGTACCAGCCGCTGTCCATTGTCCCATGCCAACTGTCCACGGCCTGGATTCCCGTGGTCTGCCCAGCATTGTATAAATGGTTGGTGTAGTTATAGTAGCCACCGTTGTCGAAGGACATGATGCCCGTCAGCAAGTCGTGATTGGTGAAGATAATCTCTACGGGCTGTGATTCACTGGTGGAGAAGCCTGTCCAACGCCAAATTTGGCGACCGATGACCGTAGTGCCTACGAGTTCACATAGGTCACCACCCTCACTGCTATGCAGGTCAGTGGTACCGTCGGTTGTGCGTACCTTACAATAGATGGTCATGTCGCCTTTGTCCGTCTGATACGTCACCATACTGGGACCGTAGATTGCGGCCACCGCACCACCATCGCATCGTCGCTAAGCTCATAACCTAATCGCAGCAAACCATCGGTATAGTATGCCGTTTGTTCATAGCGCCACCAGTTTTCGCCGTATGTCTCGTCAGAGCGCGAAATCTCGCCTGCCCACAAACATGAATTATACGGGTACGACAGCGCCTCCGGATGCCCCGTCAGTCCATCGTGTTGTCGCTGCATCATGGTTTGCAGCCAGCCATGCGGCTGTATGCCGACAATCTGCCCAACACGATACTCGCTGGTTGTCTGTCCCCAGGTTCCCTGCGCTATCGCAAGCAGGAGGAGGATCAGAATTTGTTTGTATAATCTCATTTCACCTTGCTCATCTGGAACGTGGCGGTGTAGGTCGAGCCGTCGGTTTTCTGACGAATGGCAGTCCAGTTCATCTTTCCATTCTCGATGGATGCAATCTCCCAACTCTCACGATACTCAATGTCGTTGCCAACATTCTTCCAACGCATACACATCAGAACGCCATCTACGAAGTATTCTGCCATCGAGTTCACGTCAGCCACCCACTCACCGTTGTTGTCCAGACGGTAATAGACAAAGGTGCCGTCGGCCTTAAATTCCCAGCGGTGCAACAAGCCGTCGCTATACGTGTCCTCATCGCTGGTCTGACGTCCCTCCCAAGTGCCGATAACGTCAGCACTGTAGTCGTGGGTCACACGGACTTTACGTTCCTTCAAATCTTTTGTGATTCTGTATGATTTGCCATCGACATAAGTTTCATTGTAGGCAATAAGAAACATGTTGTTGTCGGTGATGGAAATGATAGTTGGCGAATGCATAAACTTAATGTTGGCATTAGGCAGTTCAACCACCTGTGACAACTTATTTCCATTGATTGTGTAACTGCCTTCACAGTGATTCACCCACACATTCAGGTCGCTGGCGGCAGAGATGGACAGGCTGTAATAAAACTTCGAGCCTGATTCATAAGTGAGCACCTGCTTAGAATCAGTGGGCACCGGTTTACCGTCAATCTCGGCCATCATCCACTTGCCCTGGAGCTTCTCAGGCAGATTGTCGATGACGGGAGCTGCGGGTTTATTGTAGAACTTCAGGTAGGGCTGCACGATGTCGTCGTAGAGGTTGAAGCCGTTGATAAAGAACGTGGGGATCATCTCGCCCTCCTTGGCACCTGCGAGTGCGGCATCCACGGCTTTCTGCGTCATGAGAAACGTGTTCTGAACGATGATGCCCTTGAACATTGGATTGCCGGCAATCAGCTCGTCAAGGAACTCGTCATAGATGTCGAAAGTATAGATGTTCTTGCCGGCCTTTTTCAACATGTCGAGGGCAGCAGGGAGCGGCGTACCGTTCATGAACACGAAATCATCGTACTGGTCGATGACTGCCTGGATGTCGCTGTTTGCATTTTCGCTGCAAGGGTAGATGTCGGCGTCAGGTTTCACGGCCTTGAAGGCTTCGGCACGTTCAATGCCCGGGCTGTTCTTCACGGCGAAAGCTGCCACCTTATCGGCTGTCACCTCTTTGGCCATCGCTTTGCCGGCAGCTGTGTCATCGGTGCCAAAGAAAGGACATCCAGCCAACGGGCTGTTGGCATCGACCTTGGAATCGAGGAGAATGACGGGTATGCCCCGTTTCTTGGCGAAAGCAGCCACTTCGGCATCAGCGGTCTCACCGTTCAGTCCATGACTGGGAGCATAGATAACGCCCTTGATGCTCTTGTCCTTGAGTTGTTCCAGCTGCTTGACAGCCTCAACTTGTTCGTCGTAGGCATTATCTCCTGTCGTGCTGTAATACAGAGCCTGCAAGCCTTTCTCCTTACAAGCATCGCGGAAAGCAGACTCTATCTGTTGAAAGTAATCGATGCTGCCAGTCTTGGCAATCAAAACGAGGGCAGGCGTACCATCGTTGTTTCCGTTCTTGTCGTCATCAGACGAACAAGCAGTAAATACACTTGCGCCACAGATAAAGGCGGCGGCCATCGCCCATTTTGCAATTTTTTTCATGTCCTATTTGTTTTATTATTAATATCAATAAAGTTAATAATTTGTGTCAATGATTTTACGCTTGAACATTCGGATGCAAAGGTACGATTAAGTGAGCACAATACAAAAGAAAAAAAGGAAAATTTTACAAAAAAGTGCATAATCCATTGAAGATAAATGGGTTTTCTTTTGCTCTTCCCTCGCTCAATATACCACTCAGGATGCTTTGGAGAGAGCAGCAGATAGCTATGGCGGACTCACCGAGACTCCTTTCATGTCGTCACGATAATACAGACCCATTTTACAAAGCCATTCCTTTTGGGGATGGCTTTAATTTGTTTGCATCAGCAATCATGACAAAACAAGCACCCGTGCAGCATCATCGCTACACGGGTGCTTTCTTTGATGGAATTTGACTGAAAAGGTACAACTAAGTGAGCACAATACAAAATAAAAGAGGAAGTTTTTTCCCAAACCTTTCCATGTGTCAATTCTTTTCCTTACCTTTGCAACTAATTATGATTCTTAAGACAATAACAAGATGAAAAAATACGTTATTATATGTGCATGGGGACTGGCGGTGTCGCTGAACATGCAGGCGCAGAAAATTGCGTTCGAGAGGAATACCGTCAATGCGGGGAATACCCTGTGGAAGAAGCCGGTGACGGCTGTGTTCAAGTTCACGAACAAGGACAAGAACCCGCTGTGGATCAGGGATGTGGATGCGGGATGCGGATGCCTGACGCCGGAATGGAAGAGGGATGCCCTGATGAAGGGTGAGGAGGGAGAGATTCGCGTCACCTACGATGCCCAGCTGCTGGGACATTTTGACCGCTACATTAATGTATATACGAATGCGAGCGAGAAGCCGGTGCGTGTCCGCATGAAGGCGCTGGTGAGCAACGGGGAGAAGAAGGCGATTGAGGAGTTGTATCCGTACAGCGTCGATGACATCCTGCTGACGTCGAACAACGTGGAGTTCCTCGATGTGAATATGGGCGACTCGGCGAAGGCGGAGATTGATATCTACAACAACAGCGACAATGTCTATACCCCACAGCTGATGCACCTGCCGGCCTATCTGACGGCGGAGTACAAGCCGGAGATGATAGCGAGGGGAAGGCGTGGAAAGATTGAGCTGACCTTGCACTCGAAGGAGCTGAAGGACTTGGGCCTGAACCAGACGAGCATCTACTTGGCTCGCTTCTCAGGCGACAAGGTGGGACCGAATAATGAGATTGCCGTGTCGGCGGTGCTGCTGCCCGACCTGCACTTTGCGGAGGAATTTACGCGGAAGCCTAATTTCCATCTCTCGACAACGGATCTGCAGCTGGGCAAGATGGGTTCGAAGACGAAGCTGAAGGGTGTGGTGAAAATCAGCAACAAGGGCAAGGGCGTGCTGAAGCTGAGCAAGATCCAGTCGTTTAACCAGGCCGTGACCGTGGCACTGAAGAAGACGGAACTACAACCTGGCGAGGAGCTGGCAATGAACGTGACGGTGGACGCGAGGTTCTTGGGTCTGTCAAAGACACAACCCCGTTTGCTGATCATCACAAACGACCCGAACCATCCGAAGGAAGTGGTGAATGTGAGTTTTGAGAAGTAAAGAGGTCGGGACATAGTTGCAACATACAAGACAAATATATGGAACATCCAGAGAATAGTGCGGAATACGCTGGTTTGCAAGTGAATGCCGGTGTGGAACAACCGTCGATCGTGAATCCGTATCTGAGCCAGATGCGGAAGAAGCGGCAGAAGCTGTTCACGCCTGCGGAGTATGTGGAGGGCATCCTGAAGGGCAACGTGAGCATGCTGAGTCAGGCGGTGACCCTGATTGAGAGCGTGTTGCCGGAACATCAGGTGATTGCGCAGGAGGTGATAGAGAAGTGCCTGCCCTACTCTGGCAATTCGGTCAGAATCGGTATCAGCGGTGTGCCGGGGGCTGGCAAATCGACCAGCATCGATGCCTTTGGCGTGCATCTGTTGGAGAATCGTGGCGGAAAACTGGCAGTGCTGGCTATCGACCCCTCGTCGGAGAAGACAAAAGGAAGCATCCTTGGAGATAAGACGCGCATGGAGAAGCTCTCCGTGCATCCGAAGTCGTTCATTCGTCCCAGTCCAACGGCTGGAAGCCTCGGTGGTGTGGCTCGCAAGACGAGGGAGACCATCATCCTGTGTGAGGCGGCGGGCTACAACAACATCTTCGTGGAGACAGTCGGTGTGGGACAGAGCGAGACGGCCTGCCACTCGATGGTGGACTATTTCCTGCTTATTCAGTTGGCCGGAACTGGCGACGAACTGCAGGGCATCAAGCGTGGCATCATGGAGATTGCCGACGGCATCGTCATCAACAAGGCAGACGGAGAGAATGTGGACAAGGCACAACTGGCGGCGTCTCACTTCAGGAATGCCCTGCACCTGTTCCCAGTGCCCGACAGCGGCATCGTGCCAGAGGTGATGTGCTACTCAGGCTTCTACGAACTGAACATTGACGAAGTGCTGGACATGATTTTCAGATACATCGACAAGGTGCAGGAAAGCGGTTATTTCCAGTATCGTAGGAATGAGCAGTCGAAATACTGGATGTATGAGAGCATCAACGAACATCTGAAGAACAGTTTCTACTACAACCCGACCATCAAGGGAATGATTGGCGAGATGGAACAGGAAGTGCTGGGCGGACAAATCACGTCGTTTGTGGCTGCCAAGAAACTCTTAGACACGTATTATGACACACTTAAATAAAATGATAAGAATGGGAATGAGCAAGAAAATGGGGATGCTGTGGATGGTGGCAACCATGTCGGTGGCAACCTTCGCACAAGACGGAAGACAGGGGTATCAGTTCCTGAATATCCCCGTGAGCGCACATTCGGCAGCGTTGGGCGGTGCCAACATCAGCATTGTGGAGGACGACGCCACAATGATGTGGACGAACGCAGCACTGATGACGAACGTATCGGACAACAGCATCGCCTTGAGCTTCAATTCCTATATCCGTTCCAGCTATCTGATGTCGGCAGGCTACACGAAAGCCATCGGCGAACGGGGCACTTGGGCACTTGGCGCTCAGATGCTGAACTACGGAAAGATGGACGAAACGGACGAGACAGGCGCTGTGCTGGGCAGCTTCTCGGCTAAGGACATGAACTTCCAGACCTCCTACTCCTATATGCTGAATGACCGTTGGAGCGGTGCCATCGTGGCGAAGGTGCTGGTGAGCAACTATGCCAACTATTCGAGCACAGCCATGGGAGCTGACCTGGCCCTCAACTACTTCGACGAGGAAAGAGGCATCTCGTTCTCGACCGTGGGCAGGAACCTCGGCGGACAACTCAGCACGTTCCACGAGGATGAGAAAAGGCAAGCGCTGCCATTCAACTGGGCTTTCGGCATTAGCAAGGACTTCGAAAACGCCCCTCTGAGAATATCGTTGACAGCAGACGACATCACGAACTGGGAGGACATCAAGTTCATCCAGCACTTTGTGTTGGGCGTGGACATCCTGCCGTCGAACAACACGTGGATTGCCTTGGGTTACAACTTCCGCAGGGCACATGAGATGAAAGTGCAGGACAAGGGACATTGGGCAGGATTCTGCATCGGCGCAGGACTGAATGTAAAGAAATTCAAGGTGGGTGTGGCCTACGGAAAGTATCACGTGGCTTCATCTTCTATACTTATCAACGCAGGTTTTTCATTATGAAGAAGATTATTATTGCAATAGACGGCCACTCGAGTTGTGGCAAGAGCACCATGGCCAAGCAGTTGGCCAAAGAGATTGGATATGTGTATGTGGACACGGGGGCGATGTATCGTGCTGTGACTTTGTTCGCCATGCGCAACGGAATGTATCCAGACGAAGGCATCAAAGAGGCAGAACTTCAAACAGCCATCGACGCAGGAAAGATACAGATCAGCTTCAAGTTCAATCCTGAGACAGGACGTCCAGACACTTACCTGAATGGGGAGAAGGTGGAGGACGAAATCCGTCAGATGGATGTGAGCAACCGCGTGAGCCCCATTGCCGCCCTACCCTTTGTGCGCGCT
Organism: uncultured Bacteroidaceae bacterium; assembly: GCA_905234125.1. Classification (GTDB taxonomy): domain Bacteria; phylum Bacteroidota; class Bacteroidia; order Bacteroidales; family Bacteroidaceae; genus Minthosoma. The sequence continues at coordinate 33,685 of CAJOGQ010000014.1, forward strand.
TTGTTGACAGAACAACAAAAGGCGATGGGCAAGGAGAAGGGCATCGTGATGGATGGTCGCGACATCGGAACAGCAGTGTTCCCACAGGCAGAGATGAAGGTGTTTGTGACAGCCACAGCGAAGGTGAGGGCAGAACGTCGGTTCAAGGAACTGATGGGCAACGCCAAGACGCAGGAGGAGAAGGACGCACTGAACTTCGAGGAGGTTCTGAAGAATGTGGAAGAGAGGGATTATATTGACTCGCATCGTGAGGTGGCACCACTGCGTCAAGCTGAGGATGCTTTGGTGCTGGACAATTCGGAGTTGACGAGAGAGGAGCAGAGCGCGTGGCTGTTGAAGAAGTATAAGGAAATCGTGGGAGACTGCGACTGAGGCGCACACGAAACTGGAAGACCATGGTGATTGAGACAGGAAGGCTATGCTGATAGAGATTGACGAAGGATCGGGCTTCTGCTTTGGAGTGACGACTGCCATCAAGAAAGCAGAGGAGGAACTGGCAAAGAGCGAATCGCTCTATTGCTTAGGCGACATCGTACACAATGGTCGGGAAGTGGAGAGGCTGAAGAAGATGGGGCTGATGACAGTGGGACATGCAGACCTCGACACCCTGCACGACACGAAGATGATGCTTCGTGCACATGGCGAGCCTCCCCAGACCTACACCAAGGCTAAGGAGCAAAACATCACGCTGATTGACGCAACCTGTCCCGTGGTGCTGAATCTGCAGCGACGCATCCGCAAGGCCTATGAAGAAGGCGGGCAGATTGTCATCTATGGAAAGAACGGACATGCCGAGGTGGTCGGTTTGGTGGGTCAGACGGATGGAACAGCCATCGTCATCGAGAACCTGGAAGATGCCAAGAAGCTGGACTTCAGTCATGACATCCAACTCTTCTCGCAGACGACGAAATCGCTGGAAGGTTTCAGGGAGATTGTCAGGTACATCGAGGAGAACATTCAGGAGGGAGCGCAATTCAACTATTTCGACACCATCTGCCGACGAGTGGCCAACCGCATCCCCAGCATCAGGAACTTTGCGACACAACACGATGTGATCATCTTCGTGTGTGGCAAGAAGAGTTCGAACGGCAAGGTTCTCTATAATGAGTGCCTGTCGGTCAATCCTCACACCTACATGATCGATGCTCCCGCTGAGATTGAACACCAATGGTTTGAGGGCGTCAAGTCAGTCGGCATCTGTGGCGCGACGAGTACGCCCAAATGGCTGATGGAAGAGTGCAAGAAGAAAATTGAGAATCATGAAGAAGCTGGATTACGAACTCATTGAGTTGCCCAAGATTACCGATCCACGAGGCAATCTGACAGTGGCAGAGCAGATGAAGAATGTACCGTTCGACATCAAGCGGGTGTACTGGACGTATGATGTGCCTGGCGGAGAAAGCCGTGGAGGACATGCCCACAAGAATCTCTACCAGTTGGTGGTGGCGATGAGCGGAAGTTTTACCGTCACACTCGACAACGGAGAGGAGCGTGAGACCATCCTGCTTAATCATCCGTGGCAGGGACTGCTCATCAAGCCCAACACGTGGAGAACTTTGGACGATTTCTCCAGTGGAGCCGTGTGCATGGTGTTGGCCAGCGAACTCTTCGACTTGGAGGACTACATCTACGAATACGACGAATTTCTCGATTACGTTCAACAATTAGAGAGATAGGTTCGACAAATATAGAGACCATCATTCCGACGACTATGTTCAACATCCAGAGATACACATCGGACAAGCAGGCAGAATGGGACGCTTTCATCGCCCAGAGCAAGAACGGCACCTTCCTGATGCAGAGGGGATACATGGATTATCACTCAGACCGATTCGTGGACTGCTCGCTGATGTTCTATCTGAAAGAGAAATTGTATGCCGTCATCCCCGCCAACATCAGTGGCGACACGTTCTATTCGCACCAGGGACTGACCTATGGAGGCGTGGTGATGAGCGACAGATGCACGACGGCGGACGTGTTGCAACTGTTTGAGGAGATGAACGAGTGGCTGAAGATCGCAGGGGTGAAGAAAGTGGTGTACAAGCCGATTCCTCATATATATAGTTCGATGCCGTCGGAAGAGGATTTGTATGCGCTCTTCCGATGTGGGGCGAAGATTGAGGCGCGAGGCATATCGACCTGCATCGACATCCAGGCCCATCGCAAATGGCGACAGAACCGACGAACAGCGCTGAACAAGTCGGTGATGGAGGGAATTGTGGTGGAGGTTTCAGAGGTTTCTGACGACTTGAAGCGTTTTTGGGAGATTCTCGACGCAAACTTGATGCAAGGGCATGGCATTCATCCTGTACATACTCTGGAGGAGATGAGGAGGTTGAAGTCGAAGTTTCCGAAGAACATCGTGCTTTGGGTGGCAAAAAATACGAACGGGGAGATTGAGGCGGGCATCCTGATGTATCTGACCAAGAACGTCATCCACTCGCAGTACATCTCAGCCACTTCGGAAGGGAAAGCGAAAGGGGCGGTCGATGCCATCATGCACGAGATTCTGAGGAGCGACACCCGATATTTCGATTTCGGAATCTCGACAGAGCGGGGAGGAACTTACCTGAACGAGAAGCTGATTTTCCAGAAGGAAGGCTTCGGGGGACGGGGCATCTGCTACGATATATATGAATACAGTATATCTTGAGGGAAGAAAATCAAATTTGACCAGATGACGATGAACATACCTTATCTTGACTTGAAGCGAGTGACGGCTCTGCACGGCGAGGAAATTCAGCAGGCAGTGGCAGAGGTGGTGGGTAGCGGATGGTACCTGCAGGGACGGGCTTTGCATCAATTCGAAATGAACTACGCAAAGTTCATCGGGACGAAGCATTGCGTTGGGGTGGCGAATGGGCTGGATGCGCTGACTTTGACGCTGCGAGCCTACAAGGAGATGGGGAAGATGCAGGAGGGTGACGAGGTACTGGTGCCAGCGAATACGTTCATCGCAACGGTATTGGCCATCACGGAGAATCGATTGAAACCGGTGTTTGTGGATGTGGAGGAGGAGACGTTGGATCTCAATCTCGAAATGCTCAGACGAGCCATCACACCGAAAACGAAGGCGCTGATGCTGGTTCACTTGTATGGACGATGTACGTACAATGAGGCAATCGGGAGGCTGTGCGAACAGAACGGATTGTTGCTGATCGAGGACAATGCGCAGGCTCATGGATGCCGATGGAGAGGACGTCGGACAGGTTCACTGGGAGATGTGGCCTGCCATAGTTTCTATCCAGGGAAAAACCTCGGAGCTTTGGGCGATGGCGGTGCAGTGACAACAGAAGATGTGGAGTTGGCGGAGATGATTCGGACGATTGCAAACTATGGTTTTTCAGAGAAATATGTAGCGACAAAGCAAGGACGGAACAGCAGGTTGGACGAGGTGCAGGCGGCAGTGCTGGATGTGAAGCTGAAGTATCTGGACGAAGAGAATGAGCGAAGAGCCAAGTTGGCGCGTATATATTATAATAATGTGGAGAATGAGGCAGTTCAGTTGCCGAAGATGATGAACGAGGGGGAGAATGTGTACCATATCTTTCCTGTGTTTGTGGAGGAACGGGATCGGTTGAAGACATATCTGGCAGAGAAGGGAATCGGAACGCTGATCCACTACCCTATCGCTCCGCATCAACAGGAGTGTTACGCTGAATATCGGGGGATAGAGATGCCTGTAACGGAGAGACTGGCAAGGAAGGAACTGAGTCTGCCACTAAACCCGACGATGACAGAGGAGGAGGCAAAATGGGTGGCAGAGATGGTGAACAGTTTTGGCGGGAGAAATGTTGAATATCAATAACTATATCATTATGGCAGAAATCAAGACAATTGGAATCATCACTTCGGGCAATGACGCACCGGGGATGAACAGCGCAATCAGAGCCGTGACACGTGCGGCCATCTACAATGGGCTGAAAGTGAAGGCCATCTATCATGGCTATAAGGGACTCATCGAAGGGGAAATCGTGGAGTTCCAGACCCAAAGCGTAAGCAACATCATCCAGTATGGCGGAACGATTCTGAAGTCGTCGCCGTCGAAGGAGTTCAAGAATCCGGAGGGTCGGAAGAAGGCCTACGAGAACTTGGTGAAGGAGGGTATTGACGCACTCATCGTGATAGGTGGCGACGGCACCATCCAGGGAGCACGCATCTTTGCACAGGAGTATGACTACCCTTGCATCGCTATCCCTGCCACCATCGACAACAACCTCTGTGGGACAGACACAACCATTGGATACGACACAGCGCTGAACACGATTATGCAGACTGTGGACAAGATTCGCGACACAGCGACGAGCCACTCATGCCTGTTCTTCGTCGAGGTGATGGGTGACGGAGCCGGATTCCTGGTCTTGAACAGTGGCATCGCAGCAGGTGCAGAAGAGGCCATCATTCCGACCGTCGAGGTGGAGGACGAGCAACTCAAACACTTCATTCAGAAGGGTTTCCGCAAGACGAAAGACTCTGCCATTGTGCTGGTGGCGACGAAGGAGCAGACAGGTGGAGCGATGCACTATGCTGATTTGGCAAAGAGCGAATATCCTGATCTTGAAGTGCGTGTGTCAATCATCGGACATGCGATTCGAGGTGGTCATCCAACAGCTCACGACAGAATCATCGCCAGCCGAATGGGCGCAGCGTCCATTCAAGCGATACAGAAGGGTCTGCGGAACGTGATGGTGGGCATCGACAATGACGATATTGTGTATGTGCCGTTCTCACGGGCAATCAAAGAGAACCGGGCAATTGACAAGAATTTGGTGGATATATTGCACAATATCTCGATATAAGTCGGAAGTGCTCAGATGCGGGCAACTTCTTTGATGTCTTGAATTTCTCGGAGGCTGGTGATGATGGCGTCAGCGTCCTTCGTGTCGTGGACGAAGATTTGGACGGTGCATTCGAAGATGCCATTATCACTTTCGACTTCGAGTTTGCGGATGTTGACACCATGAAGCTGGGAGATGACCTGGGTCATCTTGTGGAGGAGACCAAGTTTGTCGAAGCCTTTGACATAGATGGAGACGGGGAAGAGGATGACATGACCCATCTCCCACTCTGCAGCGAGGACTCGGTTGCCACGGTTGGCCTTGAGCTTCTCTGCGTTGGGACACTGGAGTTTGTGGACAACAATGTGCTTGTCGTCATCGATGTAGCCCATGACTTTGTCGCCAGGGATAGGTTTGCAACAGTCGCAGAGGGTGTACTGGTTCTGGATGCTCTCTTCAGTGAGCTTGATGGCTTTCTTCTTGTCGAAGTTCTTGTCAACAGTCGCCTTCTTCTCTTCCTGCTTCGGAGCTTTCTTTCCAAAGGAGAAGAGCTTCTTCCACCGGCCTTCTTCGCCTTTTTCCTTCAGTTCTTCGAGATCAACCTTTCCGAGCACGATTTTCCCTTCAGCGATAGAGACGTAGAGGGCGTCGGGCTTGACGGAGCCATGCATCCGGCAGAGCTTGTCGATGACAGAGGTGTTCTTCTGGATGTCGTTGTTGGCCAAGAATTCGTCCATCATCAGCTCACCTCGCTTGCAGAGATCGCGCTCAGTCTTCTTCAGAATGGAGACAATCTTGGTCGTGGCCTTGGCAGTGGTGGCGATGTTGAGCCACTCGCGAGTGGGATGCGCTGACTTTGAGGTCAAAATCTCGACTTGGTCACCACTCTGGAGCACGTAGTTGATGGGTTCAAGCTTGTGGTTGACCTTGGCTCCGATGCAGTGGCTTCCAACAAAGGTGTGGATGCTGAAGGCGAAGTCGAGCGTGGTGCTTCCGGCAGGCATGGTGCGGATTTCTCCCTTCGGCGTGAAGACGAAAATCTCAGAGGCGAAGAGGTTGAGTTTGATGGTGTCGAGGAAGTCCATCGCGTCAGGCTGGGGGTCATCAAGAATCTCCTTGATGGTGGCGAGCCATTTGTCGAGTTCCATCTCAGAGGCTGTCTCGGTCTTGTCGCCATCCTTGTATTTCCAGTGGGCAGCGAAGCCCTTCTCTGCGATGTCGTCCATCCGACGCGAACGAATTTGCACTTCAATCCACTCACCCTGCTTGGACATGAGCGTGACGTGCAGAGCCTGGTAACCATTGGCCTTTGGATGGCTGACCCAGTCGCGAGTTCGGTCGGGATGGGAGGTGTAAATCTTACAAAGCTTGACGTAGATGTCGAAGCAGTCGTTCAGCTCGGTGTCGATGTCCTCAGGATCGAAAATGATGCGGACGGCAAGGATATCGTATATCTCCTCAAAGGGGATGTGCTTCGTCTGCATCTTGTGCCAGATGGAGTAAGGCGACTTGACGCGTTGTTTGATTTCGTAGTTCAGGCTGAGCTTGTCAAGTTCAGCACGGATAGGCGATACAAACTTCTCAAAAGCCGAGTCACGCTCTTCCTGCGTGGCCTTCAACTTGCTCTCGATAACTCCATACTCATCGGGATGCTCGAACTTGAAACTCAGATCCTCGAGCTCGGTTTTGATGGAATTGAGACCCAGTCTGTTGGCGAGTGGCGCATAGATGTAGAGCGTCTCGCCAGCAATCTTGTACTGCTTGTTGACAGCCTGACTGCCGAGGGTGCGCATGTTGTGGAGGCGGTCTGCAATCTTAATGAGGATGACGCGAATGTCATCGCTCATCGTCAGCAGGAGTTTTTTGAAGTTCTCCGCCTGAGCCGAAGCATGGTCACCAAAGATTCCACCTGAAATCTTGGTCAGTCCCTCAACAATCTGCGCAATCTTCGGGCCAAACATGTTGGCGATGTCCTCCACCGTATAGTCAGTGTCCTCCACCACGTCGTGGAGCAGTGCCGAACAGATGGACGTGGAGCCAAGACCGATCTCGATGCAGACAATCTGTGCGACAGAAATCGGGTGGAGGATATAAGGCTCACCCGACAAACGACGCACTCCCTTGTGAGCATGCCTGGCAAAGTTGAAAGCCTTCGTGATGATGTCGACTTTCTTCCTGTGCTTGCTGGCCAAATAAGCGTCAATCAACTTCTGAAACTCGTCATTGATGAGTTTCTCCTCAAGTTCCGAATTTGCCATCGTCGTCTCCATAAAGCCTCCTTTTTCTATTGGTTTATAGGATTGTTCTCTCCCCTATCTTTTTGTTTCGTATCCGATTACTTCACCCGAATCTTCTGTCCAGGACGAATGATGTTGCCCTTGATGCCGTTCATCTGACGAAGTTTGGCTACAGTCGTGCCGTTCTTCTTGGCAATGCCCGACAAAGTGTCGCCACTCTTCACCGCTACAGAGCGAGTCGTCTGACGCGTGGAGCGATTGGAACGGGAATTGCGCGTGGAACGTGTTCTTCTGTTGGTTGTGCGGGTGTTGCGAGTGCTGGTCGTCGTCTCAGGCTGAACAGAAGTTTCCACATCGTCGGTGAAAGTTCTTCGAGTGCTGGAAACAAATGTGCCAGCAATGGCCTTCGTACCATATATACTGTCTTCATAAAGAAGGAAGTCCTCAATGGAGCCTGCAGGCAGACGCAACGTGTAGTTGGCAGGGATGATGTCCTTGCGATACTGCGGATTGATGGCACGCAGTTCGTCAACCGTGACATTGCACTTCGAAGCAATCTGGGCGAAAGTGACCTCATGCAGTACAATCACTGTGTCGGACTCTAAAGGAAGACTGGCCTCATGAGGCACGATGCCATGTTCGCAGTAGTAGTTCATGATGTAAGTGGCAGCGATGAAAGCAGGCACATAACCACGAGTCTCGCGTGGCAACCTGTTATAGATTGACCAGAAATCCGCACCTTCCTGATTGCCTGTACGGGTAATGGCCTTCTGCACATTGCCCTCGCCACAGTTGTAAGCCGCGATGGCCAGACTCCAGTCACCAAACATGTCATAAAGGTCACTCAGATAATGAGCAGCCGCCTCACTGGACTTGATAGGATCACGACGCTCATCAACCAACGTGTTCACCTCCAAGCCATAACGCTTGCCTGTTCCAATCATGAACTGCCAAAGACCAGCTGCACCAGCATGGGATGTAGCGGAAGGACGGAGAGCAGACTCGATGACAGGCAAGTACCTCAGTTCGAGTGGCAAGCCATAACGCTCCAGCGCCTCCTCGAAAATAGGATTGTAGAAATTGGCGGAACCCAGCATGATGGCCACCGAACTCCTCATGCGATTGCTATACGTGTCGATATACTTGCGCGTCACGTCGTTCAACGGCAACTCAATCGTCGTCGGAATGCGCGAAAGACGATCCACCAACACAGAATCATCGTAGGAAAGAACCCTACTGACAGTGGTTCCCTCGGTCAGATTCGTGCTGTTCGTGTAATCCTTTATTAGTTCGTCATCACTGATGAGCATCCCCTCGGGCATATCGAAGGACTCCGCATTCACATTGGTCGTGGCATCTACATCAGTGAAATTCACATCAGTGGTATCTACTTCAGTAGCATCAACATCGGTGATCGTTTCCACATCGAGACTATCCACAGCAGTCGTCACTTCCTGTCCGATGGCATAGGATGCGCATAAAACTGCAAGACCAGCAACTATCATTTTCTTCTTCATGTCGTATATATTTATTAGTTATTTCAAAAAAACAAGGCTGCGTTCTCAGAAAACCAGACTGCACTGCAAGCCGTATGATTGAGGATTGATCCCCTGCGCACGTAGAGCTGAGTGCTTTTCGTTGATGACGGTCGGATGAACCCTCAACGTCAAGTCCCGACTGATGTCAAAACTCGATAGTTCAGCGTCCACATACGCATCAATGATGGACAAAGCGTACACGCCAATCATGCAGAACATGCTCAAATCGCGATAACGCCGATAGTAATTCTTCTTTCTCCTGAAGAGTTCCTTCAATCGATCCTCATTGGCCTTCACATCGTAATGAGCGGGGATGAAATTCTCGTAACTCTTCGTGTTCTCGTCGCTGTCCATGATGTCGATATATGCCTGAGAATAATCACGATACATGGTGTTGTTCCAGGTCATCGCATAGACACATCCCAAGAATCCACCATAAACGAGCGGAAGTTTCCAATATTTCCGGTTGTAGATCTGTCCACCACCCGGAAAGACAATCGACAGCCACAAGGCTTTCTTCGGATCAGGCACAAAACGTCCCTTTGGCTTTGAACCGACCAACTGCATCAGAGAATCAGTGGTCAGGGTGATATGCGCCACAATCGTATCGTCATCACTGACTTGCACCGTATCTTCTATCTGCATCATGCCTTCCTCCATCGCTACATCTTTCACTGGCATCATGTCTTCCGACAACGAATCCCCCGCTTGAGACAGATTGCTTTCTCGATGAACACGAGCCAATGGCACAACATCTCCATCCTCCACTTCCTGCGAATGAACGTCAAGAAAGCAAAGCGACAACAGCATGAAAATGCTCAGAAGATGATATGTATGGTTAGTGCACTTCAATTTCTATGCTATTTTTGGAAGAGAGAGAGGATACGGCGCAGGTCATTGGCATCTTTGAAAGCAAAGGATATGCGTCCCCCACCCTTTGGTGAGCAAGACATCTTGGCCGTCGTTCCAGACAATCGGGAGAATTCTCCAAGAAGCCCCTCCATTTCTTCTGTCAACTGATTGGAATTGTGAGGCTTAACAGGCGTAATTTTTCCATAATCACCCTCGTTAAAGTTCTTGACCAGTTCTTCGACCTGACGGACAGAATACCCCTTGTCCTGTATCTCGTGGAACAGCTTCACTTGTGCTTTTGGATCCTCCACTGCAAGCAATGCACGTGCATGTCCTGTATCAATATGATGATGCTGGATAGCCACCTGCACAGGGGCTGGCAACTTCAAGAGACGTAGATAGTTGGCAATCGTCGCACGCTTCTTTCCCACCCGCTCACTCAGCTTCTCTTGGGTCAGATTGTATTCATCAATCAAATGCTGATAAGCCAAAGCGATTTCGATAGAATTGAGATCCTGGCGCTGGATGTTCTCAATCAGCGCCATCTCCATCACGTTCTCATCATTGGCTGTCCGGATATAGGCAGGAATAAAAGACAATCCTGCCTTCTGGGATGCACGCCAACGACGCTCACCTGCAATGATTTGGTAACGACCATTCTCCATCTCACGCAGGGTGATGGGCTGAATGATACCTATCTCGGCAATGGAGTCGGCCAATTCCTGAAGGGACTCTTCATCAAAATCACGACGTGGTTGCAAGGGATTACGATCGATCAGATGAATGTCTATCTCATTGATCGTCGATGAACCTTCTGTACGAACATCCTCCGTAGAGATGAGCGCATCCAACCCCTTTCCCAAAGCAGATCCAAACTTCTTTCTTACAGCCATATCTTTCTATCTTTTTTTACTGTTGTTTACTACTAAACCAGGCGTTTGCTACTACTAAACCTGACGTTTACGACCATTAACATGATTTGTTCTCACGCGCCACAATCTCCTTGGCCAAAGCAATGTAACTCTTTGCGCCATTGGACGTCGCATCATACAAAATACATGGAATTCCGTGACTTGGTGCCTCAGAGAGTTTGACATTACGCTGAACCACCGTCTTGAACACCAGTTCCTGAAAGTGACGTTGCACATCTTTATAGATCTGATTGGCGAGACGAAGACGTGAATCATACATCGTCAGCAAGAAGCCTTCAATCTCCAAGTTTGGATTCAGTTTGGACTTGATAATCTTGATGGTATTCAGCAATTTACTGATACCTTCAAGAGCAAAATATTCACACTGAACAGGAATGATGACCGAATCTGCTGCCGTCAAGGAATTCACTGTGATAATTCCTAACGAAGGAGAACAATCAATGAAAATATAGTCGTACTCTGAACGAAGAGGATCCAGGACTCTTTTCAAAATCGTCTCCCGCTTTTCCACGTTCAGCATCTCGATTTCTGCTCCGACCAAATCGATGTGGCTTGGAAGCACATCCAATCCGTCTATGTCTGTCGTATAGATTGCCTCATGCGGGTCTGTCGCTCCAATAAGGCTGTCATATATAGAAGCATCAACTTGCTGAATATCAACACCTAATCCTGAAGAAGCATTTGCCTGAGGGTCAGCATCCACCACCAGCACTTTCTTATCAAGCGCAGCCAAACTCGCTGCCAGATTGATTGCTGTTGTTGTTTTACCTACACCACCCTTCTGGTTTGCTAATGAAATAATCTTTCCCATATCAAAACAATAATTATTGAAACTATGTAGTCAATCATTCAATTCAGAGTGCAAAGTTACAAATTTTATGTGGAACAACAACAACAAATGCCGTGGAACATTCAATGTTTTTGATTTTTTTACGTTTCAACACGGATTGGCTTCAACATTGAAAACAAACACAAGGCTTCCTGAAATATTCACTGACCCGAAATATGCTCAAACGACAGGATGCCCTATAACGAAAAAAGAAAGACCGAAGTCTTTCCTATCTCTATCTATTTTTTGTGGGCGCTGACGGATTCGAACCGCCGACCCTCTGCTTGTAAGGCAGACGCTCTGAACCAGCTGAGCTAAGCGCCCTTTGTTGGTCGGGATGACACGACTCGAACGTGCGACCACTTGGTCCCAAACCAAGTATACTACCAACTGTACTACATCCCGATTCCAATGCCTTTTCGGCATGCCTTTCTCAAAAAGCACTGCAAAGGTACGACTTTTATTTGAACTGGCAAAGGAAAAGGCAACTTTTTTCACGCACAACATGAAAATTGAGGACAAGAGTGATATTGAAAGGATAAAAAGTGCGGTTCAGAAAGCAAGATGGCAAAGAATCAAGGAAAGGAAGGTTCATAAAAGACGAAACATACAAACACAAAAAAAGGTCACCCTCCTAAGAGGATGACCCGATTATTAATTGAATGAATTAAATTACTGCAAAGTGATGATTGCACGACGGTTGAGGTTGAATGGAGCAACTTCGTCAACACCACCAACACCCTGTACTGTGATGTTAGAACGGTTAACACCGAGGTTAACGAGTTCGTCAGCAACAGCCTGTGCACGAGCCTCAGACAGCTTCTGGTTGTAAGCAGAAGAACCAGTCTTGCTATCAGCAGAACCTCTTACGACAACCTTTGCGTTTGAATTCTTAGCAGCAGCTGCAACAGCCTCGATGTTGATAAGATCCTTCTTAGAGTTGATCTTAGCAGAGTTGAGGTCGAAGAATACAGAAGTAGCGCCAGTTGTTACGTTGCTTGGGTTAACAGGGCACTTGTGGTTAGCCCACTTAGCGAGCTCAGCACGAAGACGTGCATTCTCGTCCTGCTCAGCCTTCAGCTGTGCGCGGAGAGCAGCGAGCTTAGCGCAAGCCTCAGCAGAGAGAGCCTCGTAGTCCTCGAGAGAAACGGCCTTAGACCAACCCACCTTACCAAGGTTGTAAGTGATACCGAGGTCGATAGAAGTAAGCTGGTTGGACTTCCACCAAGACTTGCCTGCGCTATAAGGGAATGCAGGGTTGTAACCCTCAGTTGTGAATACACATGCCAAATCGAGATAAACACCTACGCGATCAGAAACCTTCCAAGCAGACTCGAGACCTGCACCAAGAGCTGGAGCATAGTTGTTAGCTGCGAAGTTGCGGATCACACCCATACGTGGGTAGAGAATCAAGTTCCAAACACGAGTGTCGCTGTAGCCACAGAAGATGTTGCTCATGTTGAACTCAGTGTCGAAGTAGATCGCTGCAGTACCGCCCTTGTGTGGGTTTGGAGCTTCCCAAACCTGCTCCGTGTGACGGAAAGCGTGATAGAATGCGCCATTCTCCCAGTTCAGCTTAACGCGAACGCCAAGACCTGGAGAGAACCACTTACCAAAGGCAAAGTCGAAACCGTATGTACGGCCATGACGCCAGTCATACTTGAAGAAGGAACCTGCCTTGTAAATACTCGTAACGTTGGCATCAACACCAGCCTGAATGAACCAGTTGTCCCAGAATGAGTTGGTTGCCACACTGTACTTGTTAGTTGTTGGAGTTGCGAATTCGTCGCACTGTGCGTTTGCTGCAACAGCACCAAAGCCTACAAAGGCCAACGCCATCATTAACTTTTTCATAAATACAATTTTTAGTAAAACAATAATTAATATTTTTAAGTTGTTACTTTATCACTTTGTCATTAGAATCCATACACCCCCCTTTTCATTTCTCCACTTTGAAAATCCAATTTGAAGGCATATTTCACACTAATTTCGGTACAAAGGTAAACATTTTCCTTTATACAAACACAACAAAAAACAAAAAAAATGTAAAAAAAATGTCATTTACCTGTATTTTTTAGTATTTTTTCACGTATTTGACCCTTTTGAGAGCAATTTTGCGCAAAAAAATCAGCCAACTTCATCAAACACTTGATCATCCAAGATGGTGTATATCAACTTCCCGTCAGGTGTCCTTGCTGATGCTTTCGACGCAAAAAGGTCTTTCAAGAGGCTTTCCATCTCCAAAACCGACAAAACTTGTCCATAAACGATGGCCGAGTTCTCAGCCAACGCCAATGCGAGGGCTTCTTGAGCCTCCCTTCTGATATTTCCTGTCTTGGCTTTGGCCGATGCCACCATCTCGTGCAGCAACTTGTCCACATCCACACCGACGATGCCAGAAGGAATGCCATTGATGGAATAGGCACCTCCACCGAGATTAGACAAATCAAAGCCCAACCCGCTGAGGTCATCCATCAAATCCTCCACCACCAAGGCGTCATCCTGATCAAACTGGACGATTTCGGGAAAAAGCTCTTTCTGCGAAGGTCGGTTGGTGGAGTTCATGCACTGCATGTTCTGGTCGAACAATACACGCACATGAGCCCGATGCTGATTGACAATCATCAGTCCTTTACTGCTCTGCACAACAATATACTTGCCCTTATACTGAAACTTCGGAACCGACGCATCGAAAGGGACGGATGAACCACCACCCTCCACATCCAACGTGTTCCAGATGGAGCCTTGCAGATGTTCCTCTTCCGGGATGTCATCAGTCCAATCAAAGTCCTTCCCATCCTCCTTTTCATCGCGATGGGAAAGCGCATATTTGTCATACAACTTCTCCCAACCATTCATCGGTACATACGTCCCTCCGTTCCCTTCCTTGAAAGGGTTATAAGTGGTGGCAGATAATTTCGGTTGATGTGGAATCGTCGTCGATAAGCCCATGACTGGGATATCGGGTTTCCCTTCGATGTCAAAATCAATCATCGGCACATTGCAGAATTGCCCGATGGTCTCTTTCACTGCTGCCGACAGCACTTGCCAGATGGGTTGCTCGTTGTCGAACTTGATTTCCGTCTTCGTGGGATGCACATTCACGTCTATCGATGATGCGTCCACCGAGAAGTACAGGAAGTAAGAGACGTGCTCCCCTACTGGTATCATATTCTCGTAGGCTTTCATCACCGCACTATGGAAATAAGGATGACGCATATATCGGCCATTCACGAAGAAGTACTGATGCACGCCCTTCTTCTTGGACGATTCAGGTTTGGCCACATAGCCAGAGATGCTCACCAAGGATGTCTCCACCTCCACTGGCAACAAATCGGCATTCAATTTCTTTCCGAACACATCGAGGATGCGTTGGCGCACCGATGTCCGAGGCAAGTTGTACATCTCCACCCCATTATTATATAAGATGAAGGAGATTTCGGGATGCACCAGGACAATCCGTTGGAAATCCGCCACCAAATTCGTCAGTTCAGTCTGATTCGATTTCAGGAACTTTCTTCTTGCCGGCACATTGAAAAAGAGGTTCTGCACCAAGAAATTACTGCCAGCAGGACATGCGACAGGTTCCTGGCTCTCCATCTTCGAACCTGCAATCCGAATCATCGTGCCCAGTTCGTCCTCACGCCTACGGGTCTTGAGTTCCACCTGAGCCACTGCGGATATGCTCGCCAAAGCTTCACCGCGGAATCCCATGGTCGTCAGATTGAAGAGGTCAGAAGCCTTCTGAATCTTCGAAGTGGCATGACGTTCGAAGGAGAGTCGGGCATCCGTTTCCGACATACCCTTGCCATCATCAATCACCTGCACCGTGGTCTTGCCTCCATCGGTCACCAGCACTTTGATGGTCTCAGCACCTGCATCAATCGAGTTCTCCACCATCTCCTTGATGATGGAGGCAGGACGCTGAACCACCTCACCTGCGGCTATCTGGTTGGCGACCGAATCCGGTAATAGATGTATAATGTCTTCCAAAACTAAATCCTTTCTTATTTCCGTTGACAGGCTTTCCCACACATCCGTCCCTACTCAAAAGCCGAGTTTCCCCGAATAGAGATAATGCATCAGCAGAAGCAGCAACACAATGGCCGCAATCAGCACGCCATACGAAAGCGGTTTCCTGCCACTTTCTTTCCGACGCTTCACATGCTTCGTTGCCTGCACGAACTTTCCACGGATGTCTTCGGGCTTGAATTCTTTCGGAGGGAGCAAACCCAATTCGCGTTTGGCTCGCTCATCTATTTCCTTCAGCCTTTCTTTCCGAGGATCGTAATATATGTAATTGTGGTGAAAACCACGTGGCTTTCTTGCTGTAAAGAGTCCCATTTTTTATAATATATATAATGTATACATTATTAATAATATAGGCGCCAACTTTCCACACCCTACAAATCTTTCAGTTTCTGCTTCGGCACCACCTTCTTCTCCGACTTCTTCAGCTCCTGCTCCTTCTTCTTGCTACGCCAGTCGAAGATGTCATCCTTGCTCTTCGGACGAATATAATCAAACCAGGCAAATCCATTCAGATAACGCTTCTCTTCTGGAATGGCAAAGGGAGGATACATCACTCCGTTCGATGTTGACATCCAAATCTTCTCCACCTTCTTGTCCTTCATGTAAACGTTCAGTTCGGGGGTCTCCGTATAGTTCATGCCAATGCGGGCACCGTCATCCTCCTCCATGAAGTAACTGACATACACATTGCCCTTCGCATTGTTATGCTCTATCACGCCATTCTTGAAGTAGCAGAACATCTCCTTCGACGACACCTGATTATACGACACCGAGTCTATCTGCTCGATGGTCATTGCCTGATTGATGATATGAATCCACTCGACTGTGCTGTCGTTGTTGTACACCCGGATTTCCTCACCAAACACCTGCTGACCCTCA
Source organism: uncultured Bacteroidaceae bacterium (assembly GCA_905234125.1). Lineage (GTDB taxonomy): Bacteria > Bacteroidota > Bacteroidia > Bacteroidales > Bacteroidaceae > Minthosoma. The sequence goes on from CAJOGQ010000014.1 coordinate 49,762, forward strand.
TTCCAGAGGATAGGCTGGCCATACAGATAGGTGCAGGAATCCAATTCGTGCGACACCAACGAGTCACACACACCCTGAAAATCCCTTCTGAACATCCTCACCTTGTGGTAGGCAAATAAATCCCGATACACCGAGTCCGTCTTCTGGTTGTAGGTCACCATCCTCAGCGTATCGCCATGCACATACAACGTGTCCACCTCCGAAAACTCATAGCAAACGGCACTGTCGGTGGCCACAGCTGTACCCGTATTCTCCTCATATCTGCAGTAGTTGCCAGTCAGCATGCACTTGTTCTCCACATCCGTCAGCACCACATTGCCAAAGGCCTCACTCACGCCCGTCTCATTGTCGCAATACAGGCTGTCACCCACGATGTCACGCATGTCCTTATACACATGCGACCTGTCCATCAGGCTGGCCTGCCCAGTCTTCGTGTCATAGTCGCCACGCAGGGCATACACAAACGTGCTGTCCGACGAAACGATGTTCGTTTCCGACACAATCCGAGCCTTCTTGGTGTCTGAATAGTAATATAATTCATTCGTTTTCAGGTCAAACTTCGGATTCACCAGCACCACATTGTCCTTGAAGATGGCCTCATGCAGGGCTGGCGTGTATTGGCCGAAATCGGAGTCCAGCACATTGTCTTCATCATACAGCGTCCCATGCCGAGGATAGAACCCTATCCCTTCCAGTCGGTCATAATCGATGATGGAGGTCACCAGCTTGGTCTTGCGATGAATCAGCACGGCATGTCCCTGCGCATGAGCCTGCATCATGGGACCATCATACTCCAACGTATCGCTGGTCAGCGTCAACGTGTCGCCCTGCACCATCTTCACGTGCCCATAAGCCTTAAACGTGTTATCCTCCTTATAGAACCGCGCGCTGTCACAATCCAGATACATGCCGTCATGATAGAGCTTCACATGCCCCACCAACACATCTGCCCGCACATCCTGATAGTTCTTGTACAGCACATCGCTGTGAATCAGCTTCACCTCCTCGCTCGATTTCCTCCGTGGCTTATCATCAGGCCTCGAAGCAAAGAGCATACAAAACGCTGATAGACACATCGTGCCTATCAACCATTTCTCCCGTATGTTTCCTTGCTTCTTCCGCATCTGATAACCCCCAACTCTCAACTATCAACTCTAAACTCTAAACTCTAAACCCTCAACTCTAAACTCTAAACCCTAAACTCTATACTCTAAACTCTAAACTCTAAACTTACTTAATCCACCCGGGATACTGAAACTCGCAGTTCTTCCAATCGTCATTGATATGCACATACGTGGTCTTCTGCATGTCGCGAATCCACTCCTGCAGCTTCTCCTCTCGCAACTTGTCCTCCACCACGTTCTGCAAGGCCTGATAGTCATCGGCCATCGTGGCACGATGTCCATTGATTCGGTTCTTCAGCTTCGCGATGGCACACACCTCCTTACCTTGGTTGTTCACCATGATGAAAGGTTTTGAGATCTCACCCACCTTCATGCCAGCCACTGCACGAGCCACCTCCGAAGGCAAATCTTTCATCTCAAACTTCGACTCACCGCTGTACTTGTCGAACAGCAGACCGTAGTTGTTACGCGTGTCCTTGTCATACGACACTACCGACACACACTCATCGAACGTGTAGTCGCCCTTGTTGATTTCGGCTGTGATGGAGTCCAAGTCATTCAGACTCTGTTGCAAAGCCTCTGTCGAGACACGAGGTTTCAGCAGGATGTGACGGCAGTTGATCATGTCGCCACGCTTCTCAATCAGCTGGATGATGTGGAAGCCATATTCCGTCTCCACAATCTTCGACACAGCCTTGGGGTCGGTCAGATTGAAGGCCACATTAGCAAACTCAGGCACATACGAACCTCGTCCTGCAAAGCCCAGCTCACCACCGTTCTTTGCCGATTCCTTGTCCTCCGAATAAAGCAGAGCTAAAGTCGAGAACTGCGCTGAACCATCGTTGATGCGGTCTGTGTATTCACGCAGCTTGTCCTTCACACGGTCAATCTCTTCCTGCGGAATCTTCGGATTGCGAGTGATGATTTGCACCTCCACCTTGGTCGGCACAAAAGGAATGCTGTCCTCAGGCAGATCCTTGAAATATCGACGCACCTGGGCTGGCGTCACCTTGATGCCCTTCACCAGATTCCTCTGTACCTCGCTCACAATCATCCTGTCCTTATAGTTATTGAACATCATCTCACGAATCTGGCTGATGGTCTTGCCCATATACTCCTCCACCTTCTCACGCGAACCCACATTCATGATCTGACGCTGCAAGTCATCATCCACCTGCTGAAACACATCGGCATCAGCCACCTCCACCGAGTCGATGGCAGCCTGATGCAGAAACAGCTTCTGCACAGCCAACTGCTCAGGAATCACACAATAGGGGTCACCCTCCCATTTCTCACCCATCTGCAACATCTCAATGCGGGCATTCTCCACGTCCGAACGCAGGATAGCCTCATCGCCAACCACCCAAATCACCTCATCAATCACGTTCGACTGCCCCTGTGCCGACGCCCCCAACGAGCACAAAGCACACAATCCTATAAATATCTTACGAATCATCTTTCTATTGACTAAGTATTGTCCCTTTAACATCCTTTCTCTCAATGCTTATTCACCGTCTTCACCACATCCTCATACACTTCCACGCTGAACTTCTTCCTCAGCTTCTCCACCCACTGCTTTTCCTGATCGGTCTGATAGTCGGCAGCCACCTCTCCTTGCGTGTCCTTCGCTGTGCGAGGAGCCTTCAGCGGCTTGCCCCACACATCTGTCACGGGATAATCCTGCATAGGCTTCAGCTCCGTCTTCTGCTTGAACACCAGCTTGTCCACATTTGCGTTGTCACCCTTCTTGAAGAGGCCACGTTCCACACGCACCACCTTCACCGAATCGTTGTTCAGCGACACTGCCGTCTGAGCCCAGTCAGCCTCAGCCACACCTTTCAGTTTCTTCTTCACATCGGCCATCGTTTGGGCATCCTTCGTGTGAATCACAATGCCCACGAAATGAGGTGCATCCCACGCATAGTCCTTCTTGTGCGCCTTGAAGTACGCCTCCTGACCAGCCACATCCTCTTGCGCCTTGTCCCACACGTCCTTCTTCGTCACCTCATACATCAACGTACCGTCATAATACTCCTGCGACAGGTTTCTCTGCTCCGCATCCTCCGCCATCAGCTTCTGATGCAGTTCGTTTACCAGTTCAGCCCTCGTGATGCCACGTTGAGCCGACACAGAATCCAGATAGGCATTGGCAGAAGCCTCGCGGATGCCACGCTGTTCCAAGAACTTGATGATATTGTCATGGTGGTACTCATACGACTCAAACGGATGTCTCTCCGTCATGTAGATCAAGTGCCAGCCCACCGTGCTCTTCACGGGTGCAGACATCTCGCCAGCCTTCAGTGCGAATGCTGCCGTTTCGAAATCGGGAATCATCATACCCTTGCCGAACTGACCCAGAGCACCGCCACGCTGAGCAGAACCCTTGTCATCGCTCTTCTCCTTGGCCAACTCAGCAAACTTCTCTGCCAGCTCCGCCTGAGGCACAGCCTTCAGCACTTCATAGATGCTGTCTATCCTCACCTTCGCCTGCGCCTGCTGTTCAGCCGTCGCATCCTGACGCATCAGCACCAGAATGTGGCTCGCCGTCAGCAAGTCCTGACCCTCAAAACGAGCCGCCGTGTTATCATACGTCTTCCTGGCCTCCCTCTCGATAAAGTCCTTATCCTCGATAGTCGGAATCACCATCTGCTCCTTGTAGCCATCCAGTTCCTTCCTGATGGCGCTCAGCGTATCTAAATGCTGGCTCTCCGCCTCAGCCACCTTCAACTTGAAGTCCACATACAGCGGCACATACTCCTCCACCGTCTTCTTGTCGATGACCCCATCTGAATTGTTTTTATTGAACGAATACTCAAACTCGCTTCTCGTGATGCTCTTACCATTGATCTTCATGATGACGGGGTCTGACGTCTGTGCCACAGCCGACAGCCCCATCACAAGAGAAGCCCCCAAAATTGCTATTCTTTTCATTGTTTTCTTTCGATATTTACAAATTTGAGTGCAAAGGTACAACTTTTTAGCCAATCCACGAGCATTTCCACCAATTAAAACT
>CAJOGQ010000015.1 GCA_905234125.1 uncultured Bacteroidaceae bacterium
TCTGCCTATCAGTACGCCTCCTAACGCCATCGCCCACTCGACTGGCTTGGTGAAGCAGAACGAGATGCTGAAGGTCGGCATCGTCATCGGTATCGTCGGCATGTTGCTGGGATACTTCACGTTGAGACTGATGTAATTCATCATATATTATTCTTTATTCGTTTGCCGTGCTGGCAATGAGCATGGCTATGTTCACATCATGTAGCAGTGATGATGCTGCGCGAAGAACCGATATAATGCTCATGTGATAGTTAAGGAATCAGGAAAATCAGTTCAATCGTTCCGCAGGAACTTGTTCTTATAAAAGGAAATCGAGGAATGACCAATGGCCATTTCTCGATTTCTCTTTTTCTCTTTTCTCTTTTTACGGGCGTTTGCGGAAGCGGGCAGAGCCCTAAATGATGTGTCCATGTGGGCGATGAAGCCGATGGTGGGCACGTGCCGGTCGGTGTTGGCGGGCAAGGTGGCGTAGAGGTAGCCGAGGTCATCGAGGTGGAGGACTACCAGTTCAACGCCGATGGCACGGGCTACTACGAGCGGTACTGTCTGGACGACGAGCTTCTCGTTGCTGTAAAGGCCGTTCGTGACGATGACACCTTCCACTACACCATCGACGGCTACACCATCACCATCACGGGCGACATACTGATTTGGTACAGATGGCAGATGGCACGTAATTTTTTTCGTGCTTTTTTGCCCTTATAATTTGCTCATTTGAAAAAAAATGCTTACCTTTGTAGTCAAATAGAGGAGCACACAAAAAGGGCTAACTTAATATATACCAACTCAATATAAAAACAAAGATTTAAGCCTGCTGTCCCTGCGCCGCGAGGCGACAGATGTTCACGACCACCTGCATGGCCTTCTCCATGCTCTGGATGGGGAGGAACTCGTGAGGGCCGTGGAAGTTGATGCCCCCGGCGAAGATGTTAGGACAAGGAAGACCGCGGAAAGAGAGCTGGGCGCCGTCGGTTCCGCCGCGAATGGGCTGGACGACGGGGGTGATGCCGGCTTCGGTCATGGCCTGACGGGCGATGTCGATGATGTGCATCTTGGGCTCGACCATCTCGCGCATGTTGTAGTACTGGTCTTGGAGGACGAGCGTGGCGGTTCCCTCTCCGTACTTCTCGTTGATGGTGTCGATGTGCTCGGCCAGCTCGGTCTTGCGGCTGACGAAGTATTCGCTGTCGTGGTCGCGGATGATGAAGGAGAGCTGGGCATGCTCGACGGTTCCGCAGAGGGCTGTAAGGTGGAAGAATCCTTCATAACCCTCGGTCGTCTCGGGGGTTTCGTCGGCGGGGAGCATGCTGACCAGCTCGGTGGCGATGCGGACAGCGTTGACCATCTTGTCCTTGGCATAGCCAGGATGGACGGAACAGCCGTTGATGGTCACCTTGGCGGAGGCTGCGTTGAAGTTCTCGAACTCTAACTCGCCCACCTCGCTGCCGTCCATCGTGTAGGCGAAGTCGCATCCGAAGCGCTCCACGTCGAAGTGGTGGGCTCCGAGACCTATCTCCTCGTCGGGGTTGAAGCCCACGCGAATGGTGCCGTGGGGGATGTCGGGGTGCTCCTGCAGATAGACCATGGCTTGGACGATTTCGGCGATGCCAGCTTTGTCGTCGGCTCCGAGCAAGGTGGTTCCGTCGGTGACGATGAGGTCTTCGCCGATGTGCTGGAGGATTTCGGGAAAGCGCTCGGCAGAGGTGACGATGGCCGTACGGGTGTCGGTGGCGGGCGAGAGGATGATGTCGGTTCCGTCGTAGTTGCGGACGATGCGCGGATGGATGTCCTTGCCCGATGCGTCGGGGCTGGTGTCCATGTGGGCAATGAAGCCGATGGTGGGCACGTGCCGATCGGTGTTGGCGGGCAAGGTGGCGTAGAGGTAGCCGAGGTCGTCGAGGTGGACGTCGTACAGACCTTCGCGGATGAGCTCATCCTTGAGATACTGTGCAAAGACGCGTTGCTTCTCGGTGGATGGCGTCGTGTCGCTGTCTTCGGACGACTGGGTGTCGAAGGCGACGTAGTTGAGGAATCGTTCTACTATATTCATATTATTCTTCTGAACTGAACATGGGATCCCAGCATGGCAGGAGGATGGGCTTCTGTTGGCTGGCCTGGAGAATCTTTTCGGTGGCGTACTTCTTGTTGATGACAAGGCGGAACATGTAGTTGTCGAACCACTCGTCGGTCATGATGATGTGACCTTGGTGACCGTTACTGGCGCCCCAGGAGTTCTCGACCTCCCACTTGATGGGCTTGCCCTGCTCGTCAAGGTCGACGGCCTTGAGGGTCATGGCGTGGGTGGAGCCGGAGTCGAAGGAACGGATGCGTTGGGCTTTGTCCATGCCGAAACGGACACCGAAAATGGACTCGAAGTCGTAGTTGCGGAGGTCGGCGATGCCACGCTTGCGGTCGAGGAACTTGGAGACGTCGCAGGAGAAGTACATCATGGTGCTGTCCTTGATGGAGGCGATGGCGACCTGCTTGATGTCGTCCATGGGCACATTGAGGTAGAGCCAGTTGTGGCCGTCGTAGGTGTGGCGGTCGTACTGAATCTCGTAGGTCTTCCAGTAGTCGCGCGATGGGTCGTTCATCAGCATGATGTAGTCGTTCTGGAGGTCGAGGCCGATGAACTCCTCGTAGAAGGAACGGGGCGTGTACTTCTTGGGGGGATAGACCGTGCGTCCGTCGCTGTCGCGCGGAGCCCAAGTGAACTCCGTGACGGGCGTGCCGAGTCCGAGGGTGAGCATGTGGTAAATCTCAGAGAGGAACTTCTCCTTCTGCTCCTGCAGGGTCTTGTCGTTGGCCTTAGCGTCGGCACGGAGAGCGAGGGCGTCCTCACGGAGTTTGCGACGGAGGAACTGGGTGAACTGGCTGGTGTTGTTGGACGTGTAGGTCTCTGGCATCACGCCCTTTGGCACGAGTCCGTACTTGGCCACGAGGTCGGCCACGCCCGTGAACGTGCCGCCGTCGGAGAGGGGATTCTGGAAGAGCCACATCACGGTCTGGTCGTCCATGGGCTTCTTGCGAGTGTCGATGATGGCCTGGAGGAAAAGGTTGGCCTTCTCCAGCTGGTCGTAGAAGAAGAGGTAGTTCTGCGAGAACTCCATCCCTTCGGGCAGGTGTTGTTCACGAATCATCTTGGCACGAAGCATGTTCATGCCCGTGAAGAGCCAGCACCGTCCGGAAGATGCCTGGTCGGTGATGCCCTTAGAGGGAACGGAGTTGGAGAAGTAGGTGTCCTGCTCCACCTGGTTGTCCTGATTGAGTGCCATCGCCGACACGGGACCAGCAGCGAGGGCGTTCTTGACGGCTCGTTCCGTGCCCGAAAGGGTGTTCTGCTTGGCAAATCTGTCAAGCATGTCTTGGGTGATGTTTTGTGCAGAGGCTCCGATGGCCGAACACAGCATTGTGAATGCAAAAAGTCTTTCCTTCATGTTGGTTTTTGTGTTAGAATGATGTTTTCTGGGTGCGAAATTAGGAAAAATCCGTGTAATGGCATCGTTTATTCGCATTTTATTGCTACCTTTGCCCGATTTTTGTAAAAATTAATGAAATAAATGTGAAAGAGTTTCGTTATATGTAATATATAAACGGACAAAAGAACTGATCAGATGGGCTTAGATAAAGATACATCCAACATAGATGGAATGAACGGGCTGGAGAGGGCGTTGAAGCGTGTGGGAGATGTCTTGGGAGCAATACTACTGCTGGTGGTGCTGTCTCCTCTTTATTTATATATATATGTGAGACAGCGGATGGACGGGTCTGGTCCCGTCATCTACAGCCAAGAACGCATAGGACAAGGCGGGAAACCATTCAAAATATTCAAGTTCCGCACGATGGTGGTGGATGCCGAAAAAGACGGCGTACCCCAGCTGGAACAGGATGATGACCCTCGCCTGACAGAGTTCGGCAAGGTGTTGCGCAAGCATCATTTAGACGAGCTTCCCCAGATATGGAACGTGTTGAAGGGGGACATGTCCTTTGTTGGCTATCGTCCTGAACGTCAGTATTTCATCGACAAAATCATGGAACAAAATCCCGACTACCGGCTTCTGTATCAGTCCACGCCTGGCGTCACCTCGCTGGCCACCATCGAGAATGGCTACACGGACACGATGGAGAAGATGTTGCGGAGACTCGACATGGATCTCGATTATCTGCGAAACCGGAGCCTGTGGATGGACGCCAAAATCATTTTCAAGACAATATTCAATCTCTAACACAATACTATCATTGTTTAATATCTTAATCACTATACCATCATCATGAAGATGTCTTATCTTAGAAAACTCCTTTTCACTTTGGGACTTTCAATCCTTGCTGTGTCGGCATACGCTCAGTCAATGTCGGACGAGCAGGTGATCAGATATGTGCAACAGGAACAGGAGAAGGGCTCGACCCAACAGGAGATTGTGACCAAACTGCTGCAGCGCGGTGTGACAACCGACCAGTTGCGCCGTATCCGCAAGAAGATTCAGGCCGAACAGGAGAACTTGGGTGCCCAAGATCTGTTGGGACGCAACCAGCAGACGTCGAGGACCCGTCAGCGTCAGGAGAAGCAGGAGAAGGCCGAGCCTCTGCAGAAACGGAATCAGTACATGATTCAGTCGCAGATGCGCGCACAGAACCGTTTCTATGGCACGAAAGAGGAACGTGAGCAGGCTTTGAACGACGAAATCGAGTTCATGGACATCGACTCACTCATCTACTATCAGAACTTCTTCAAGGATGAGAGTGAAGTGTTCGGACGCAATATCTTCAACAACCAGATGCTGACCTTCGAGCCTCCCATCAACATGGCCACACCAGCGAACTATCGTCTGGGTGCAGGCGATGAGGTGTTTATCGACTTGTGGGGTGCATCGCAGGAAAGTTTCGAGGCAACCATCTCTCCCGACGGGGTCGTAGTGATAGAAGGCATCGGCCCCTGCAAGATTGGTGGCATGAGCGTGTCGGAAGCGACAGCTTATCTGCGTTCGCGTCTCGGCAAATACTATGCGGATACCGAGATTTCGTTGGCTGTGGGCAACACGAGAAGCATCCAAGTGCAGGTTTTGGGCGAAGTGAATGTGCCTGGAACCTACACGCTGAGTGCCCTCTCATCGGCTTTCAATGCTCTTTATGCGGCAGGTGGTATCAGTGACATTGGTACGTTGCGCGACATCAAGGTATATCGCCAAGGACGTTCCATCGCCTCCATCGACGTGTATGACTACATCCTGAACGGCAATTCGAGTGGTGATGTACGGCTGAACGACAACGATGTTGTGGTCGTGGGAGCTTATGAGGCTTTGGTGGACATCCGAGGCAAGGTGAAGCGTCCGATGTTCTACGAGATGAAGAAGAACGAGAGCTTGTCCACTTTGTTGCGATATACGGGTGGTTTCACAGGCGATGCCTATAAGAAGAGCATCCGCGTGACGCGTAAGGATGGTGCTGAATACTCCATCCACACGGTGGGTGAGTTCGATTGGAGCAACTTTACGATGGCAGACGGTGACTCCGTATTTGTGGACAGCGTGGTGGCTCGCTATTCGAACATGGTGGAAGTTCGTGGTGCCGTCTTCCATAGTGGCATGTATCAGATGGACGGCAATATCAATACGGTGAGAGAATTGGTCAACGCTGCAGAAGGACTTCGTGAGGACGCCTTCACCGCCCGTGCCGTGATGCACCGTCAGAAGGAAGACTTGACATTGGAGGTCTTGGCGGTGGACATCAGGGGCATCATGAATGGCTCTGTGGCCGATGTGCCTCTCCGCAAGAACGACGTGCTGTTCATTCCCAGCAAACTGGATATGACTGGTGAACAGACGCTGAGTATCACCGGTGAGGTGAATTACCCTGGTGTGTATGTTTACGCAGCAAATACAACGGTGGAGGATCTGGTGCTTCAGGCTGGTGGTCTGACCGATGCAGCATCTATCGTGAAGGTGGACGTGTTCCGACGTATTGACGACCCCACTGCTTTGGTGGATAATGAGACGATGACAGAGACCTACACGTTTGCCTTGAAAGATGGTTTTGTAGTGGATGGTGAGCCAGGCTTCACCTTGCAACCTTACGACCAGGTGGCTGTCCGCAAGAGCCCATCATACGCAGAACAGCAGAACGTGACCATCTCAGGAGCCGTCAACTTTGAAGGCACCTATGCGATGACGAACAAGAACTACCGTTTGAGTGACTTGATTAAAGCTTGTGGAGGATTGAGTTCGTTGGGCTATGCAAAAGGTGCTCGTCTGGAAAGAAGAATGACCGAAGAGGAGCGTCAACAGCAGGAGGCCTCACTCAGAGCCTCGCAGATTGCGCTGTACGAGGAGTCGATGCAGGGTAATAACCAAAACTTCGACCTGAACCGCGCTGACTCTCTGTTGCTCATGAAACTGGATATTGGTACATCCTTCCCTGTGTCTATCGACTTGGATAGAGCCATCAGCAGTCCTGGATGTGAGGAAGATATCGTGCTGAGAGAAGGTGATAGGGTCATTGTGCCTCAGTATTCTTCCATCGTGAAGATCAGTGGCGATGTGATGTATCCTATCTCCATGAACTACAAGAAGGGAGAATCGCTCAACTACTACATCAAGCGTGCCGGTGGTTATGGTGACAATGCCCGTAAAGCCCGCGTTTATGCCATCTATATGAATGGTGCGGTGGAACTGCTGAATCACCGAAGTAAGAAGGCTGTCGAACCTGGCTGTACGATTGTGGTGCCGTCGAAGAAGCAGAAGCAGAAGATGACTACTGCCGAATACGCTGCTATGGGTACATCGGCCGCATCTATCGCAACCATGATGGTGACGATTGCCAATATTCTTAAGTAATGGAATCATGTTCTCAAGAAACCTTGTGAAGGAATTGTGATTGATTAACATGCAAATGAAAGAAAAGATGGAAGCAAAGAAAGATGGTGCAAAGATTATAGAGATGAGTAAAGTTTGGAAGGCCGTTTGGCTGAAGAGAAAACTTTTCTTGTGGGTGTGGCCGATTGTGTTTGTCGCGTCATGCATTTGGATTCTGCCTCAACCCCGATTCTATCTGGCCTCAGTCTCGTTGGCACCAGAAACCAGCGGTACTGATATCGGCGGAGGTTTGTCGTCCATCGCTTCGTCTTTTGGCATCAATATCGGAGGCATGGAATCGACAGATGCCATTTATCCTCTTTTGTATCCTGATTTGTTTGAATCTCCTCAGTTCACGGTGAGTCTGTTGGACATCCATGTGACCACAGCCGATGGGGAAATCAGCACCGACTATTACACCTATCTGAAGAAGCATCAGAAGCAGAATTGGCTGACGAAGCCCTTCACGGATTTCACCCGTTGGATTGGTGAGCAGTTCGAGGATGAGGATGAGGGTGCTGTCGCTGATGCCAGCGAGGTGAATGCTTTCAGAATGTCGCGCAAGGACTATGAATTGGTGACTGATATTCAGGAGAGAATCACTTGTGCGGTGGACAAGAAGACCAACGTCACCACCATTACAGTGCAAGATCAGGACGCCCTTGTTTGTGCCATTTTGGCTGATTCTGTCAAGCAACGTCTGCAGGATTTCATCATTCAATACCGAACCAGCAAGGCTCGTCTGGATGTGGACTATTATCAGCATCTGACAGATAGCGCCCGTATTGAGTACGAGAAGGCCGTACATGAATATTCTGACTATTGCGACTCTCACAAGAATGTGATTATGCAGGCTTATCTTTCGAAACGTGATGAGATGGAGGAGCGTGTGCAATTAAGGCTGAGCACCTATCGTGCCATGAACACCCAGTTGGAGGCCATGCAGGCAAAGGTGCAGGAATGTACACCTGCTTTCACCACGCTGAAGAGCGCTTCCGTTCCTGTGAAGCCAGCAGGACCTAAGCGTATGATTTTTGTGGGTGTCATGCTGATTTTGGCCACTTTCGTCACAGCCTTGTATGCCGCTCGCGATGTCATCCGTCAAAAATAGGACGTGAGCTTTGCATGGGCAAGCCATCCGCCAGAAATTAACATCTTAATTGCTGATAGACGATGCACTTTATCAACAATGCAAACATATCTGAAAAGAAGAAAAGGGCTTTGAAGAATATCGCCTGGGCCATGGGTGGCAAGGTGGCGAGTTTGCTGAGTGTGTTGGTGGTCGGCATCATCGTGGCACGATACTTGGGTGAGGAGAAGTATGGCATCATGAACTATGTCATCAGTTTCGTCGCCATCTTTCAGGTCTTTGCCGACTTTGGACTTGACCTGATACAAATCCGTGAAGAATCCAAAGAACCTTCCATGCGCGACAAAATCATCGGCACGACGTTTGCCCTGAAGTTATGTTTCGCTCTCATTGCCTTCATCGCTATCTTCTTTGTGGCGTGGTTCATGGAGGATGACCTGTCTATACGTATATATATAATGATATACGCTTGCTCTGTGATTCTGAACACAACATGGGTGTCGCGCAATCACTTCACGTCCATAGTCTGGAATGAGTATGTGGTCAAGACAGAAATCTCCCGCACGCTCATCGGCATGCTGGTCAAGATTGTGCTGGTGTGGCTGAAGTTGCCACTCATCTGGTTCATCTGTTCCTTGGTGCTCGATTCAATCCTTTTGGCTACGGGCTACACCATGTCGTATTCCTCGAAGATTGGTTCCATCAAACGTTGGTCTTTCGACAAATCTTTGGCGCGTTACATGATCAAGCAGTCGTTTCCTCTGCTCCTGTCAGGGGCAGCCATCGTCATCTACAATCGTATCGATCAGGTGATGATTGGCAATATGATGGTGAATAAGGCTCATCTGGGCATCTATTCTGTCGCCATCCGTTTCACGGAAATACTTGTGTTTGTTCCGACCATCATTGCACAGACCGTCACTCCCATGTTGGTGGAGACTCGTCGAGTGAGTCTGGAACGGTATGAGAAAATGTCTCGCGTATTCATGAATATAACGGTCGTCACTTGCATTTTGCTTGCCATTCTCGTCAGCCTACTCTCTTATCCTATCGTCTATTGCACATTCGGTGCCACCTACATCGGAGCATCCTCCGTGCTTTCCATCATGGCTTTCAAGGTGGTTGGCGATGCGTTGTCCCAAACGTCCGGGCAATTGATGGTGATAGAAGGAATCCAAAAGTACGCTTCCATCCGCAACCTCATCGGATGTGCCACATGTGTGGTGTGCAACTGGTTCTTTATCAGACGATATGGCATCCATGGTGCGGCGTATGTGGCGCTTATCACCATCTTCGTGTCGGGCACTTTGGCCGATTTCTTCATTCCCATTTATCGGAAAATCTTCTATAAACAAATAAGCGCCCTCTGTCTCGGATGGAAGGACATGCTTCAGATAAAAACTTTGTTGCGATGATGACATTTACACAAATATGCAGTGGAATCAGGGCACGTCTTCCGCTTGCCCTCCAGTTCCTTATCGAGACGCTCTCCTATTGGCGACGTCTCTGCCGATACAATGCGAGCATCCGCACAGATCGTGACATCCGCAAGATGCAGTACACGCTCCTGAGAGAGACGCACGTCATCGAAAAGGGCATGTCCATGCAGAATCCACGTCGTGGTTTCGGACAGGAGAAGGTGAGGGCGCTGATGGAACGTCTGCGCAAATACAATCGCATCTACGGTTCGCTGGAGAAGGACTTCCTCTACCGTCCCCTCACGACCATCAAGTCCTACTTCGCTTTTCAGCACAAGGAGCAGGTGGATGTGTCGGAGTTGGAAACGCTGTATGCCAAGTTGTGTGAAGAGGCTGGCATCTCCGCCGACAGCCTCTCCTTGCCAGCAGGCATCAAGACAAGTACTGCTGATGCATTGAAGCAAGAGGCGAGAAGTGACTTCTCTTCTTTGCTTTATGGCCGACATTCCATCCGATACTTCAAGGAAGAACTACCCTCCAAGGATATGTTGGATGAGGCACTCACGTTGGCTTCACGCACCCCCTCTGCATGCAATCGGCAGGCTTGGCACACCCACATCTACTTTGGTGACGAGTGCCACGAACTGCTTCGGATGCAAGATGGTTGCAAGGGCTTCTTCCAAGACATCCCCTGTTGCATCGTAGTCACTGCCGACATGAAAGGATTCCTCGGCCATGAGCCTTTCCAATGCTATGTCGATGGTGGACTCTATGCCCAGAACCTCATCAACGCCCTCCACTTTTTAGGGCTCGGTTCTATCCCGCTTTCCTGCGGATTCATGAGCGACAAGCTCCTCCAGATGCAGAAGCGTTTCGACATTCCTGACAACGAGGTGATGGTTGTCATTATCGGAACGGGCTACATGACCGACGAGGTGAAGTTCGCCGTGTCCGATCGCCAGCCTACCCATCTCACCAACGTTTATCATTCCCCTCCACTTCCATAACTCTCATTCAAACACCGTGTATTTCGTTCCGCTGATATATTTCTCATGCCTCACCTACTACCTATGGAGTAGGCACAAGGTTTTTGATGTGGCCGTTTATATGTCCACACTCTTCACCATCACCTCGCTTTGTTGTGTGCTGATGGTTGTGGGCGGTTTCATGTCCCAAAACAGTGGCGTGCTCTTCGATGGATGGGATCCCGACTTCGGCATCATTCCCACGATACTTTACTGCGGACTCATCACCGTCACGATTTTGCCTTTCTCCTTCATCCGTCCTGAAAAGCTGGAGGACATCGGCAATGTTCACCGCTGGATTGTTCTGGGCTTCACCCTCTTCATCGTCCTGCAGGGCGTGTTGATGTACTACCTCGTGGGTGAGTTCGTTTCCGACCTGCTCAATGGCGACTTCAAGTTTCTGAAGGATTCCCACTATTCGGGCGACATCTCGCCAGCCGATGCCAAGATGCTCACCTTGCCTGGTCCCTTGCAGGCCATGTTCCTGCTGAGTTTCACGACCCTGCTTGCCCTTCCGCTCTTCTTCTACTACTCTTGTGTGGAGAAGCGGAGCCTGTGGCTCACATCACCACTCCTGCTCGTATCCATCAGCCCCATTCTTCGAGGCGTGTTGATGGCCGACCGAACCGAAATCATCCACTACGGACTGATGTTCTTCTTCTGCGTCGTGTTCTTCCAGCATTTCATCACGAAAAAGGTGCGCAACTTCCTCCTGGCACTTGGTGTGCCCACGTTGGCCATCGGAATGGTCTATTTCATTGCCGTGTCCGCCTCCCGATTCGAGGATGACGAGGAGGGTGCCGGCGGTAGTGTGCTTGAGTATGCAGGTCAGTCTTATGCCAACTTTTGCTATTTTTACGACAACCACAACCCCGACCTCTACTACATCGAGCGCGAGCTCCCTATCATCTCCTACTTCCTGCTCGATAATCAGTATGTTGACACCAAGGAAGAGCGCACCGCCAAGGAGGGATTTTTCGTTGGCGTGTTCGCTTCCCATGTCGGTTCGTGGATGCTCGACCTCGGCGTGGTAGGGGGCATATTCCTCAGCTTAGCCTTTGCCGGACTCTGTTGCGTGGTCATCTGGCGATACGACCGAACCTCGTTCGATGTGGGCGACGTCCTGATGCTCTACACGCTTGGCGCCGTTCCCACATTCGGCATCTTCTACTACCGCTACTATTCCATCGCAACCGCCGTCGTCTATGTCGCGGCTGGTGCCCTCTATCTATGTTCCAAGATTGATTTCGTATGGAAGCGTGACGAGGTGGACACCCAGATGCATCCTGCCGATTCCGAAACCTCAGAACTTCTACAGTCATGAGATACTTCTTCCCCATACATCTCGATGGTGGCAACCGTGGATGCGAAGCCATCGCCAAGGGTTCAGCCCTTCTGATTGGTGCTCCAGCCGACCAGCTCTTCGGCTATTGTCGCGATGTGGCGCTCGACCGCCGTCTTGGCCTCGACCGCTACCTCCAGCTTGTGCCCTGCCAACGTGAGTCCTTCGTGGTCGACAAGTCCCTCGGACTCATCAACCGTCTTTTCCACACCACCAAGACCCTCGAGGCGCGACTCCTCTATCCCTACCGAACCTTCCTCCGCCTCATGACGCCGCAGGACATCATGATTTCCACCGGTGGCGACATGCTCTGCTACGACGACAACGAGGTCATCTTCACCAACAACCTCCTCCATGCCCAAGGAATGAAGACCATCCTTTGGGGCTGTTCGATGGGGCCAGAGAACATGACGTCAGCCAAGCGCCAGACCCTCTTCAACTTCTCTCTCATCTACACCCGCGAGTCGCTCACCTACAACTACTTCCGTCAGCTCGGCCTACCCAACGTTTGTCTCCTGCCCGACCCGGCCTTCATCCTGCCAGACGACCCCTGCACCCTTCCTCCCTGCTTCAGCGGCGACAAGAAGGTCATCGGCCTCAACGTCAGCAACTACGTGATGGGAGGCATGCGTCTCGACGGACGTTTCGGTCAGGAAGTCCTCAGTCTCATCCGTCAGATTCTCCTCAAGACCGACTACCACATTCTCCTCATCCCCCACGTCACCTGGAACGACGGACGCATCAATCAGGACGACCGCGAGATGGCACGCCTCATTCGCGATCACTTCGCCCCCGGACGCATCTCCATTCTCGACATCGACGTCCTCAACTACTGCCAGATTCGCCACGTCATCTCCCGTTGTCATCTTTTCATTGGAGCCCGTACCCATGCCGTCATTTCCGCCTACGCCATGTGCGTGCCCACCATCGCCCTCGGCTATTCCATCAAGTCCCGCGGTATTGCTCTCGACCTCGGCCTCGATGCCCAGCTCGTCTGCAACTGTCGTGACTTCACCCCCGGCGACCTCCTCCATTCTTTCCACTATCTCGACACCCATGCCAACGACATCCGCGCCCATCTCCAAGCCCTCATGCCCGACTACAAACAGCGCACCTACCAGATTCGTGAACATCTGGCAGGACTGCTCAAGCGTGACTAATCTGTATTTGAAAGCCGATGATTAAATGGCGTGGTGCAAGAGACGGTACTGCGCCATCTCTTCGTATTTGGTGCTGGGGCGTCCGTAGTTGGCGTAGGGATAGATGCTGATGCCGCCGCGGGGGGTGAAGATGCCTGTGACTTCGATGTAGCGGGGATCCATGAGGCGGATGAGGTCTTTCATGATGATGTTGACGCAGTCCTCGTGGAAGTCGCCGTGGTTGCGGAAGGAGAAGAGGTAGAGCTTGAGGGATTTGCTCTCCACCATGCGCTGGTCGGGCAGGTAGGAGATGCGGATCTCTGCAAAGTCGGGCTGGCTGGTGATGGGGCACAGGCTGGTGAACTCGGGACAGTTGAACTGAACCCAGTAGTCGTTCTCGGGATGTTTGTTCTGGAAGGTTTCCAGCACTTCAGGGGCGTAGTCCTGACGGTATTCGGTCTTCTTGCCGAGGGCGGTGAGACCTTCTTGTTCTCTTGAAGTCATAGGTGTTGTTGATGGAGTTAAAGGGACGATAGATATTTCTTGAGTCCTTGACGGCGGAGTTTGCAGGCAGGACATTCGCCACATCCGTCGCCTTTGACGCCGTTGTAGCAGGTAAGGGTTTCGTTGCGCACAAGGTCGAAAACGCCGAGTTCGTCGGCCAGTTTCCAGGTCTCGGCTTTGTCTATCCACATCAGCGGGGTGTGGATAACGAACTGCTCGTCCATCGCCAGGTTGAGGGACACGTTGAGCGAACGGATGAAGGAGTCGCGGCAGTCGGGATAGCCTGAGTAGTCGGTTTGTGAGACGCCGGTGACAAGGTTCATGATGCCGTGCTCGCGGGCATAGACAGCGGCGATGGCGAGGAAGAAGAGGTTGCGGCCTGGCACGAAGGTGTTGGGAGGCGTGATGCGTCCGTCGGGCATGTCGGGCGAGGGAGTGGGAGGCTCTTTGTCCATGATGATGGATGTATCGGTGAGGGAGCAGCCTGTGCTGAGCTCGCTGATGAAGGAGACGTCTTTCTCCTCGAAGGGAACGCCTGCACGCTCGGCTATGCCACGGGCAATGTCAACTTCCACCACGTGTTTCTGGCCATATCGGAAGCAGAGGGCGCGCACTTCGTCGAAATGCTTCTTCGCCCAAAAGAGGCATGTGGTGCTGTCCTGTCCGCCTGAATAGACGACCAGCGCTTTTCTGTGATCGAGAATCATATTTCTTTTATCTTGAAGATGTTGTAGGATATGTTGGTGTCGTACACGCTGACGCCTTCGTGGCGCTTGACGTACTTGACGACTTGGGTGGTGAGGGGCAAGACGATGATTTCGTAGAGGGTCTTGGCCGACACCTGGAGAATCATCATCTTGACCAATTCGCTGGCCGGCATCAGACCGCCAAACGCGAGCGGGAAGAAGATGAGCGAGTCGGCGCCTTCGCCCAACAATGTGGAAAGGATGGCGCGCAGTGAGAAGCGACGCTCCTGATGGCGCAACTTCATGCGGCTCATCACCCATGCGTTGAGGAACGATCCGACGAGGAAGGCGATCAGACTGGCTGTGGCGATTCGCGGAGCCAATCCGAAGACGAACTGGAATGCCTCTTCACCTTCCCAAAATGGCGGTGAGGGGATGACGGTGGCGATGGCGCCCATTGCCACGACGAAGAAATTCATGAGAAATCCCATCCAGATGATGAGACGGGCTTTGCGGAATCCCCACACCTCGGCGATGCAGTCGTTGAGGATGTAGGAAACGGGGAAGACAATCACTCCCGCTGTCAGAGGAAACGGCCCCACTTGCAGGATTTTCGTTCCAAGCAAGTTGGAAGTCACGAGACAGACACAAAAAAGTATCCCCATCAACATGAAGGATACGCTGACCATACTGTTTGTTTTCATTTGTTCTTGTTTTGTACGAGGTGGACCTTCAACGACTGAAGGTTTTTCAAGCACTCGGATTTGTAAATCGGCTGCAAAGGTACGATTAAGTGAGAAGAATACAAAATTGAATAAAGAAAAAATGAAGTGGAGAATTGAAAAAACGAAGTCAATAATGAAAAAAAGGGGCATAAGACAAGAAAAATGAGGAAAAAGAACAACTTCAATCCGTCATTCCTTCCATTCTTCATTCTTTATTCTTACCTTTGCAACATTCTAATGAGATAAGTGTTTGGTGTTTCACCATTTTTCTTGTGTTTTTAATTTTCTAATCATCTAATTCTGTATGAATGGCATCGATAACAAGGCTATAGACTGTTTCGTGGTCTATGCTGACGCAGAAACGACATTGGTCACGTTGAAGCAGTTGAGCGAGGAGCCTTTGGTGAATAAAATACATGTGCTGATGCAAGGGAATGAGCCTTGTCCTTTCATGGGGTGTGAGGTGCTGAGAGTGGACAACTACCTGAGCTCTCACACGCTGAAAACAATTGTGGCGATGCTGGCTGCGCCTTACGCTTTGGTGTGCATCAAACCCACCGCCATCCATTTCGGCTATCAGGCCATCAGCAGAATGGTTTCGGTGGCGGAGAGCGTTGACCCCGCAATGGTCTATTCCGACCGCATGCTACTGAAGAACGGCGAGCCTGTGAAGTGTCCCACGATGGACTTCTACTATGGCAGTGTGCGCGATGATTTCGATTTCGGTTCTGTTCAGCTGATTAACGCCACGAACCTGAAGAAATATGTGGAGGAGAATCCTGATGCCGATTACAAATATTCAGGCTGGTACGACCTGCAACTCTTTTCCCTGCGTCGCAAACGCATCGCTGCCTTGTTCCATATCCGCGAATTTCTCTACTCGGAAGTGGAGCAAGACTTGCGCAAGAGTGGCGAGAAGCAATTTGATTATGTGGATCCTCGCAATCGTGAGGTGCAGAAGGAACGTGAACTGGTTTGCACACAACACCTGAAACAGATTGGCTCCTACATCGAGCCTGAGAGCATTGTGGATGTGTCGGTCGAGCGTTATGACTTTGACCGCGAGGCATCCGTCATCATCCCTGTCAGAGATCGTGTCAAGACCATCGAGGATGCCATCAAGAGCGCTCTGTCACAGCGCACCACGTTCGAATTCAACGTGATGGTGGTGGACAATCATTCCACTGATGGCACGACGGAGGTGATTCAGAAGTTGGCATCGGAGGATTCGCGTGTTGTCCACATCATCCCAGAACGCAGAGACCTGCGCATCGGTGGTTGCTGGAGTCTCGCTTTCAACGACTTGCGTTGCGGACGCTTTGCCGTGCAGTTGGACAGCGACGACCTCTACAGCGGAACGGACACTCTGCAACGCATCGTCGACAAGTTCTATGAAGAGCATTGCGGAATGGTGATTGGTTCCTATCGCATGTGCAACTTCCAACTCGAGACCCTGCCCCCTGGCCTCATCGACCATCGTGAGTGGACGCCAGAGAACGGCCACAACAATGCCCTGCGCATCAACGGTCTGGGCGCTCCGCGCGCTTTCTTCACGCCGTTGCTCAGAAAGATTGGCATGCCCAACACTTCCTACGGAGAAGATTATTCTGTAGGTCTGGCTTTCAGCCGTAAGTATAAGATTGGCAGAATCTACGACGAACTGTACCTCTGCCGTCGTTGGGAAGGCAACAGCGACGCATCTCTGACGCCTGACAAAGTCAATCGCAACAATATTTATAAGGACAGCCTGCGCACGATGGAAATCATCGACCGTCGCCGACTGAACGAATATTGGCAGAATGGTGCCACGAACGAGAACGCAAACTCCTTGTTCGTCTCTCAGCTGGCAAATTGGAAAACTGCTCGCGAACGCTACGACCAGCTGGCTCATGTAGCAGTCAGCGAGTTCGACATCGATGGATGCCGTCTGATGGCACAATACAATCCTGCACGCATCGTCTCGACAGGGGCAAACGTTGACCCAGAAACCATCAAGCGCCGTCCTTGCTTCCTTTGCGATGTGAACCGTCCAGAAGAGCAGAAAAGCTTCCCCATGCTGAAGAAGTATCACCTTCTGCTGAATCCGAATCCGATTCTTCCCAAGCATTTCACCATCCCATTGCGCCACCATCGCAAACAGCGGATTCTGGAGTATTACGAAGACATGATGGAGATAGCTTCACAGTTGAGCGAACTCTTCGTCTTCTACAATGGTCCGCAATGTGGAGCCAGCGCGCCCGACCACATGCACTTCCAGGCAGGTAGCCGAGGGGTTGTGCCTTTGGAGCGCGATTGGTCGGAGCTTTATCAGCCTTACCTCTCACGCATCTGGCCTATCAGCGAGGAAGAGTATCTGGAAGCCATGAAACTCTACATGGTGGCAGACAGCACGGGCGTTTTCAGTCTGCGCAACTATCTGTGTCCAGGCGTGGTGATCATCACTCGCACACCTCATGCCAACAAGATTCTTTTTGAGAAGATATACCAATCGATGCCTATCCCTGACGGACAATACGAACCGATGATGAACATCATGGCTTGGTCGCAGTCGAGTTCGACCGATGGCTACGAGCGCATCGTCAGCATCATCATACCCCGTTCGAAGCATCGTCCTGATTGCTATTTCAATGAAGGCGACGAGCAGGTGGTGGTGAGTCCAGGAGCGCTCGATATGGGCGGAATGGTCATCACCCCTCGCGAGGAAGACTTCAAGAAGATGGACGGAGAACTGGCCAAATCCATCATTCAGGAGTGTGCGTATTCACTTGACGACGAGCTCAGTATGATTGTAAAGTTCAAGGGGGGGAGGGTAAAATAGAAGGCTCGGCCGGGAACGCGCGTTAGAAAGGCTTGTATGGGGCAAGAAAGGGCTGTCAAAGTTGGCATAGTAAAGGCCAAAGAACTTAGCGTGGTTTTCCATTCGGCTTATCTGCTGAATGGAAAATCTGTAGTGGGGGCACATGTCTTCACTTTGGCTGATGTGGGATGCCATTTCGTGCCTCAGGCTTCGGATGCTTCTTTCACCCTGAAGGACGTGGTGATTGGCATCGGTTTCCATTGGGAGAGGAAAGAAGAGCAGACATTTTGTGGCGAGTTGGTGCTGATGGAAGAAGACGGAATGTTGAGAGCCGTGAATGTGGTGCCAGTCGAGACCTATCTCACCAGCGTCATCAGTAGTGAGATGAGTGCCAACGCCTCCCTCGAACTGCTCAAAGCCCATGCCGTCATCTCTCGCAGTTGGGTGATGCGCATGATGGAGAGCCCACGCGCAGGACGATTACCTTCTCTCGATACAGACACCTCCCAACTCTCAACTATCCACATTCGTTGGTATGACACACAGAACCACACAGGTTTCGATGTCTGCGCCGACGACCATTGCCAACGCTATCAGGGCATCACGCGCCAGAGCAATCCACAAGTGGTGAAGGCGATTGAGGCGACTCGTGGACAGGTGCTGACATACGAAGGGGAGATTTGTGACACACGTTTCTCGAAGTGCTGTGGGGGAATGACGGAGGTGTTTGAGTCGTGCTGGGAGAATGTGCATCATCCCTATCTTGTGGCAAAGCCAGACCCCTACTGCAACACGCACGACCAACGCATTCTCTCGCAGGTCTTGAACAACTACGACCAAGAGACGCACGATTTCTATCGATGGACGGTTTCCTACACGACGGCTGAACTTTCAGCCCTCATCCAGAAGAAATCAGGCATTGACTTCGGGCAGATTCTTGACCTTGTGCCGATGGAACGTGGTGCCTCTGGCAGAATCATCACGCTCAAAGTGGTGGGTGAAAAGCAGACGATCATTGTGGGCAAGGAATTGGAAATACGCAAATGGCTGAGCGAGTCGCATCTCTACTCGTCAGCTTTCGAGGTGGAGAAGACCACCGATGGCTTCATTCTGCATGGAAAAGGTTGGGGACACGGTGTGGGACTCTGCCAGATAGGTGCCTCTGTGATGGGCGACCAAGGCATCCCCTATACAGAGATATTGAGTTTCTACTATCCTCATGCTGAGCTGACGAATCTATGGTGAAGACAAGCAGAAAAGTAAGAATGAGCAGCGGCAACCCTCTCTCCTTCTTCAAGGGGAGCGAAGGAAGTTTCAGCCATCAACTGTCCAACAGTTCGTGGCTCTGGATTCCTGGCCTGTTCGTTACTGAGGAGATAGCCTCGACGGTGGTCATGTATGTGGCCTTGCTGATGTTCCTCCAGTTTGGTGCCAGCGAGGTGACGGCATCCGTGCAGAGCGCCCTACTCTTTCTGCCCTGGGTGACGAAATCCTATCTCTACAGCAAAGTCAGGAAGTCGGCATCCTTCAAGACATACCTGCACATCGTTGAGATTCTCATGTTCCTTTGCCTGATGGGCGTGGCCATCTACATCTCTGAGGCCAAAGTGCAGGTGTGGGTGCTCTTCGCCTTCCTTTTCGTGCTCTCCCTGCTCTGCGCCTGGCACGAGATGCTCTCACGGCTCTACTACAGCCGGATGCTCATCCCCCTTCAGCAGCAACTCTTCTTGGGCACCAAACAGTTCTCGTCACAGGTGGCTCAAATCATCACCTACGGCGTGCTCATCATTGTGGCAGGCTTTTTCGAGGTCTTCTTCCGCAGCTATCAGAAGGCGTGGGCGATGGAGAGTTCCTTGGTGGCAGGCAGTTTCCTGCTCTTTCTGGCATTGAACCTTTTCTTCTTTCCCTATCTGAGAATCTACAGCCCTTATCGGCATGAGACTTTGGCCAATGCCATGAAGAATGAATGGCAGGTGCTTGCCCGCATCCGACAGAAACCCCATGTGACAAAAGTCCTGCTCACGCTCTTCCTGCTCCTGTTGCCCCAAGCACTCATGTTCAACACCCGCCTGTTCTTCCTGCTCAATCAGACGGATGAAGGCGGATTGGGATGTTCTGTGCAGGATGTAGGTTTTGCGCAGGGAACCATTGGCGTGATTGCCTTCTCCATCGGCATCGCCTTGGGACGCATTCTGATGAAACGCCTTGGGAAGGGAGAACTCTTCTGGCCAACCGCTGTGGCGCTCACGCTCTCTCCCCTATCCTACTTGGTGATGGCCTTCTATCCACCCGTGAACAACATGTTCTACCTCTGTTGCATGACCTTCTTTGCCCAGCTGTGCTTTGGCTTCGGACTCAATGCTTGCGACGCATACATATCCTACATCTCCGAACAACGCTACCGCAATGTGACGAACTTTCTCTATGTGCCAATGGTGGCGAGCCTGATGCTGGTGCCGATGGCTCTCTCTGGGTGGCTCTGCAAGACACTCGGCTATCACACCTATTTCATGCTCTGCGTGGCCATCGCCCCTGTCGCTTGGCTGGTGCTGGCATGCTGTCGAACAAAAAAAATACTTATAAAAGATGAATAACTCCCAACTCTCAACTCTCAACTCTCAACTCTCAACTTCAAAACCCTACTCATGGGTTCCATCCCTCTATCTTGGCGAAGCATTGCCCTTCTCAGCGGTGATGCTCATCTCCGTCATCATGTTCAAGGAACTCGGCCTGTCCGACGGCCAAATCACCCTCTATACCGGCTGGCTCGGACTTCCGTGGGTCATCAAGCCCATTTGGAGTCCTATTATTGACAACCTCAAGACCAAGCGTTGGTGGATTGTCACCATGCAGTTCCTCATGGGCATAGCCTTGGCATCGGTGGCATTCACCTTGCCCACTGATTTCTGGCTGCAGGGTTCGTTGGTTATTTTTGTGCTCATCGCTTTCGCCAGCGCCACTCACGACATCTCCGCTGATGGCTTCTACATCATTGGTCTGCCCGATAAGGAACAGGAACTCTATGTGGGAGTTCGCAACACATTCTACCGCATAGGTATGGTCATTGGTCAGGGAGGACTTGTGCTTTTGGCTGGCTATATGCAAGACGGACATTTGGGAGAGGCGTTACAGTCGGTATCCGCTTCCTGGATGGTTGTGTTCTTTATTCTTGGTGGTTTGATGTTTCTTTTGGGCTTGTACCATGCATTCATTCTTCCCAAGGTGGAACATGACCATTTCGATCTCATGGAACAGATGCGCGAGTTGGTACGTACGTTTGAGGTGTTTTTCTCCAAGCCCCACCTTTTTTCCGCCCTTTGCTTTATTCTTTTGTTTCGTTTGCCAGAAGGACTGCTCACCAAGATTGTGCCCCTCTTCCTTACTCGCACCTCAGCCGAAGGTGGCTTGGGCATGAGCGATGTGGATTTCGGCTTCATCTATGGCACATTGGGCGTCATTGGCTTGCTGCTTGGTGGCATCGTCGGTGGATGGGCTGTGTCGAAATGGGGGTTGAAAAAGTGCCTCTGGCCTCTCGTGCTCTGCATCACTTTGCCCGACATCGTCTATGTCTATCTCAGCTATATCCCCACCGACAACCTCTGGCTCATCGGCTCCTGCGTCTGCATCGAGCAGATTGGCTACGGTCTTGGTTTTGCAGCATATACGCTTTTCCTCGTCACCTTCTCTCGTGGCGAACACTCCACAACAGTCTTCTCCATCTGCACGGCAGGTCAGTACCTTGGTGGCGTGATGCTGCCAGGCATGGTCTCTGGTCTCATCTCCGAGAACATCGGCTACCAGAACTTCTTCTGGCTCGTCATGGCCTTCTGCCTCGTCACCTTCGCCGTCACCGCCTGCGTGAAGATTGAAGACCACAAGGAGTGAGCACCAACACCGAACCGTGCAAAAAATGGGCTGTCCTTTGTCCCAATTGTCACGCTCTCGGTTGAAGCCTGTTGAGCCAGTAGCTCAAAGCCGTTGAGCCGTAAGCACAAAGCCGTTGAGGTAGTAAGACAAAGCCGTTGAGGCAGTAGCTCTTCCATCTCCGTCGTACCACCTCTAAAACACATTTCATCAAGCGTGACAATTGGGACAAAGGACAGCCCATTTTTTGCACGGTTCGGGCGACATCACTTCATCCGCTTGAGCAGTTCAGCCAATGCATCGAGGTTTTGCGGGTCGGCATTGACGTTGAGAATGGTGCCGTTGCGGTCGATGAGCTTGTAGGTGGGGAAGTAGGTGACACCAAGATAGTGCTCGATGGCTGTCTGCTGGGCTTTGGGCAGGTTGTAGTGGACGACGTTGTCGCCTTCGACCCGATACTCCTTGATGACATTCTTCCAAGACTCGTCGCTGGAGTTGTTGGCGAGGTAGAGATAGACGATGTCGAAGTCCTTCAGACGCTCGTATTCCTCCTGCGAGTGGGAGAGGCGCTGTTTGCAGGGACTGCACCACGTGCCCCACACATCGAGCAGGATGATTTTGCCTTTGTACGGCTCGATGATTTTGCGAAAAATCTTCTCTCCGTCGCTCATGTCCTCGAGAGCTTCGTTCGACTTGAGATTGTCAGCATGGGTCAATGTGCGCTGGCCGATGTTCACGTAGCTGTCGTTCTTGGCTTGAAGCACCTTGCGTGCCAAGGGCAAGTGGATGTGCTCGTCGGCAAGGGCAAGAAGGTCGGCGCTGAGTGGCTTGCGACTCCAATCGAGCTGCTGGATGAGGTATCGGCAGAGGTAGATGTCTTGTGCCGTCTCTGACCATCCGAGGGCATCCAGCTCCTGAATGATTTGCTTCAGCTCATTCAGCGTGAATCTCTCCAAGTAGTAGTCTTCAAATTCTGGGTTTCGGCTCTGAATCTCGAGGACGGCCTTCACGAAGTCATTCTCGCCAAACTCGTCATCAATCTCCTTCCGGAGGCTGTCGGGGGCGTTTTTCCTCTTCTCATTGTAGGCCGGATATGCCTCGTCATAACGTCTGATGGCTTCTTTGTCTTTAGCCGACAGCTTGAAAAGCCCGTCCTTCTCAGCTGCGCTTAAAATCGACATCATCGTGTGGTCGAGCTTGTCCTGAACATGCATCTGCAGATAGGCACCGTAGTCACGCATGAAGTAGGAGAAGCCATAATCGGTCAACGTGTAGGGCTCTGCAAATTCCTTCCAATAGTCCTCATCGACGGTCTTGATGTATTCCTCTGGCAACGCAAAATCGGGTACGAAATACATGCCCTGCATCAGGGCGCAGGCATTGTCAATCAGGAAGACCTGACGGAAGTAAGCACGATAGCGTTCTGACAGCGTGGGATGCTCTTTGCACATATTGTCCAGCTCCTGCATCTTCGTCTTTGTCTGCTTCGTGATGTTGTCAAGAATATTCATCACGCCACCCATCGCCTCCAGTTCAGAAGACCCATATCCATAACTCGAAATGTAGTGCGCGTTGATTTCGTTCTGCAGACGGGCGTTCTTGCCCATGAAGAGCTTCTTGTCTTCGGCTGGGTCAATCAGCATGAAATAGGTCTCGTTGGGTTCTGCCACGAGCATCGTCGTCCTATTGCCTATCTCTATATAAAGCTGTGTGGTGTTGATGATGGGCATCCGAAGGGTGAAATGACCCTCGGCATCGATGGGAGCCGTGAATGTCTCTTGCTGGTCGGTGAAGATGTTGGTGGTCTGAACCACAGCCTCGTCTTTGTTTCCACCGTCCTCTGCGACATGCTCTCTCAGCCAATTGACGATGTCTGATTTGGATAGAATCCAGCCGACAATGGTCACGCTGTCACCCTCACGATAGTGGTTGTCGGCAAAGGTGGCAAGTGGGTCCTTTTCTGGGTAGTCGGGCAGGAACTTTTCGTCGATGAAACTGCATTCAGCCTTCACATCGCCGATGGAGACCATGCGCTTTCCATCCACGTCAGGCTCCATCTTCACGACCAATCTCTCGCCGTCGTTCTCAGCCAGAATGGTATAGGCGTCCTCCTTGTCTGTCTGCGAGATGATGTCCCACACCTTGCAGTCATACACCACTTTTCCTTCTGTAAAACCTATCAGCCATTCGCCCGTCTGATTGTTGCGCCAATAGGTATCAGAAATGCTATCGGTCTGGCATCCCCACAGCGTGAAGAGCACCACAACCGATAGCATTGAACACAATTTCTTCATTGGAAATCAGCGATTAGATGCCGAGCTTGCCCTTCACGGCGTTGGCGGCATTGTCGATGGCCTTGCCTGCTTCCTTCTTGCCACTCTCGACAGCGCTGTTGGCTGCATCAGAAGCAGCATTGGCGGCATCGTTGGCTGCATCAACTACAGCATTCTTGGCATCTTCAGTAGCGTTGGCCACGTCTACAGGAATAGCATCGACAGCTGAAACGATGTTGCTCAGAGTCGAGTTGTTGGAAGTGAACTGAGAAATCTTCTCCTTGTGCTCTCTGATGAACTGCTGAAGCTTGGCGATGTAAGACTTGGCCTCATCAAGCTTGCCTTCTTCCTGAAGCTTGGCGATGTAAGCCTGAGCCTTCTGAAGCAAAGACTGAGCCTGCTCAACGTTATTGTTCTCAAGGGCATTGGAGAGCGCGCTGATGGTGGCAGTCACGTCAGCCTCGACACCATTGGCCTCTGGAGCTGCCGTCACGATAGTGTCTGCATTGACAGAGTCGATGTCCACATCACCCTTGCCTGTGCCGTTGCATGAAGTAGTGAACGAAATGGCCACAAGAGCCACGATACCAAAGAAAATCTTTTTCATTTTGCTTTTAGTTTTGATGAGTTAAACAATTATTTTACTAAACCGGGGCAAAGATAGCGAGTTTTTCACTAACTTTGCACCTTGAAATGAAATATTGAATCGATGAAAAGAATTTTAACACATATTTTCGCCATTTGTATCATGATAATGGCAATCTCATGCGGTGAAGACCGCACTTGGCAGTATGAGGAAAAGACGCAGCACAACCATTGGATTCATGAGCTGATGTCAGAGCACTATCTGTGGGCAGACACGGTGGCGAGGATGGAACTGGGATGGAAGGATTATTTTGCGACGCCCAGCGATTTCCTTTCGAAACTGACAAGCAAGAGCGGACATGGAGACTCGTGGTCGTATGTGGAAGTGGACACGCTGACGGAGGACAGCCACGAGAGAGGTTATTTCAACCACTACAATTCGTATGGGATGGATTTCACGATGATGACTGACCCCACAGGACAAACCACGAGGTCGATGCTGAGGGTGGTGACGGTCTATCGTGATAGTCCTGCCGACAGGGCTGGCTTGTTGCGAGGTGACTTCATCTGTCTGCTTGACGGCAACAAAATCACGACGCAGAACGTGTCGAAGCTGACGAAAGGAGGGGCACGGACGTTGGAGGTGTGCCACATCGCTGTCAACGAGGAAGATGGCAGTTTCTATTGGGCAGACACGGTGGAGGTGGCGATGCATGCATCGGAGTATGTGGAGGATGTGGCGTTCCCTGTCTCATCGGTCATCAATGCAGAGGGCACTTTGGTGGGCTATGTGATGTGTACGCGCTTGGTGCCCTACCCCATCGAAAACGCTCAACTGTCAAACACCAACTCCTACGAGAATGATCTCGACGACATCATGAGGCAGATGAAATCGGTGGGTGTGGATGAATTGGTGCTTGACCTGCGCCTGTGCAACTACGGAACCCTCGACATGACTCAACGATTGGCCAGCTATGTGGTCAGTCCTGAAGCCCTGAATGGGACGTTCGCCAAGACCTTCTGGAATGAGAACCTGACCAGCAACAATCAGGTGATTCCCTACGACACCTCTGTGGGCAATCTGGGTCTGAAGCGCATCTACATCCTGACGGGCGACTACACACAAGGTGCCAGCGAATGGCTCATCCATGCTCTCCAACACTCGATGGGCGAAGAAAATGTCATCCTGATTGGCGACCACACCAAGGGGCAGAACGTGATGACGCAGGAGGTAGGCGATGAGTATTATGTGCACCTCTTCCCTGTAGTGGCCTACGTGGCCGATGGGGCTGGCGACTATGATTACGGAAGCATCTCACCTACCATCGAAGAGGATGAATTCTCCTATCTGGCTTTGGGCGATTATGGTACAGCGGATGAAATTTTGCTATACAGAGCCATTCAAAACATCCTCGGAATCAGCCAGAATGACAGCAAAGAAGAGGAAGAATCGGACAAAACGGCAGAAGAGGAAGATATGGAATGAGAGTTGCTGAGGCACTTGGTCGAAACGTGAAACTAAAAACCAAGTGCCATTATGAACAACAACTATCAGAACAATCAAAACCAGCAACCGACTGGTAAAGAGGTTCTTGAAAGATATGCAACGAACCTCGTGGAGAGAGCCAAGAATGGAAAGCTTGACCCTGTCATCGGTAGAGACGAGGAAATCAGACGAATCCTCCAAATCCTTAGCAGAAGGACGAAGAACAATCCTATCCTTATCGGCGAACCAGGTACGGGTAAGACCGCCATCGTGGAGGGGCTTGCCAGACGTATCGTCAGAGGCGATGTGCCTGAAAACCTGAAAGATAAGCAACTCTATTCGCTCGATATGGGTGCGCTCATCGCTGGCGCCAAGTATCAGGGTGAGTTCGAGGAGCGACTCAAGGCCGTTGTCAAGGCGGTGGTGGAGAGTCAGGGGCAAATCATCCTCTTCATCGACGAGATTCACACCCTTGTGGGAGCAGGTCAGACCAGTGGTGCGATGGATGCCGCCAACATTCTGAAGCCCGCATTGGCTCGTGGCGAATTGCGTTCCATCGGTGCCACCACGCTCGACGAGTATCAGAAGTACTTCGAGAAGGACAAGGCTTTGGAACGTCGATTCCAGACCGTGATGGTCGATGAGCCCGATGTGCAGTCGTCCATCTCCATCCTGCGAGGACTGAAGGAGCGCTACGAGAACCACCACAAGGTGCGTATCAAGGACGAGGCCATCATCGCCGCAGTCGAACTCAGCAACCGTTACATCACCGACCGATTCTTGCCCGACAAGGCCATCGACTTGATGGACGAGGCTGCCGCCAAGCTCCGTATGGAACGTGACTCCGTGCCTGAAGAGATTGACGAACTCAGCCGACGCCTGAAGCAGATGGAGATTGAACGCGAAGCCATCAAGCGTGAGGGCGACAAGGAGAAGCTTGCTGAACTCAACAAAATCATCGACACCCTCAAGGCCGATGAACAGAAACAGCGTGCCAAGTGGGAAGGAGAAAAGGCTCTCCTGAACCAAATCCAGAGCGACAAGCAGCAGATTGAACAACTGAAGTTCGAGGCTGACAAGGCTGAGCGCGAAGGAAACTACGGACGTGTGGCAGAGATTCGCTACGGCAAACTCCAGCACTTCGAAGAGGACATCAAAGCCGTGCAGGCCAAACTCGCCGAGGCTCAGGGTTCGCAAGCCCTGGTGAAGGAAGAAGTGGAGAGCGAAGACATTGCCGACGTGGTGAGCCGCTGGACAGGCATTCCCGTGAGCAAGATGCAGACCTCCGAGCGAACCAAACTCATCCATCTGGAGGAGGAACTCCACAAGCGTGTGATTGGTCAGGACGAAGCCATCAGAGCCGTCAGCGATGCCGTACGCCGTAGCCGTGCAGGACTCCAAGACCCCAAGCGACCCATCGGAAGCTTCATCTTCTTGGGAACCACGGGCGTAGGAAAGACCGAACTCGCCAAGGCTCTGGCCGACTACCTCTTCGACGACGAGACCATGATGACCCGCATCGACATGAGCGAGTATCAGGAGAAGTTCAGCGTCACCCGACTCATCGGTGCGCCTCCAGGATACATCGGCTATGAAGAAGGCGGTCAGCTCACAGAGGCTGTGCGCCGCAAGCCCTACAGCGTCGTGCTCTTCGATGAGATTGAGAAGGCGCATCCCGACGTGTTCAACACCCTCCTGCAGGTGCTCGACGATGGCCGTCTGACGGACAACAAGGGACGTGTGGTGAACTTCAAGAACACCATCATCATCATGACGAGCAATGCCCAGCGCGACCAGCTCAGGAGCATCTTCCGTCCTGAGTTCCTCAACCGAATCGACGACATCATCACCTTCTCGCCGCTCAACGAAGCAGAGATCCAGCAGATAGTCCGTCTGCAAGTCGACAAGGTCACCAAGATGGTCGGACAGAACGGCATCACGCTCCAAGTCACGGACGACGCCATCCGTCTCATTGCCCGTGCAGGCTTCGACCCACAGTTCGGAGCACGTCCTGTCAAGCGCGCCATTCAGGACAAGCTTCTCAACGAACTTTCCAAACGCATCATCGGTGGAGAGATAGACCACGAGAAGCCCGTCACTGTCAAAGCAAACGGCGATGAACTGACCTTTGAACAGTAAACGCCCACATATAGTAAAAAGAAAAGCCACCCGTGCTCGCAAGCATAGGTGGCTTTTTAGGTGCAATAAAATTGGGGCTTAGGCTTTCTCCTCAGCCTTCTCTTCTTTTGCTTCTTCCTCTTCAGAATTGTCGTCATCCTTTGTGACCTCGAAGTCGGTGTAGCCGTCGGCAGTGAGGATGTTGTACCAAGAGAGCACCTTGCGCATGTCAGAGACACGGACGCGATCAACGTCGTAGTTGGGGAGCACCTTGGTGAAGAAGGCGATGATTTCATCCTGCGTGGCCTTCTTGGGAGAGAGCGTAAGGGGTTCAGCACCGTAGTTGGCCTTGATGGACTCAAAGACGGAGCCAAGAGAGACCTCACTGTCGTCGTTGGTGTAGATGGAGATGTCGCCAAGGGAGACCACGCGGTCGGTTCCAAAGGCAGGGATGCGCTTCTTCTGTGCATCAACGGTTTCTACGATAAGGCTCTTGTTGCCTCGTGAGATGAGTTTGTAAAGTCCGGGCTTGCCGGAGATGGCAAGAATTTTCTTGATCATAGTTTTATTTACAATTTGACAATTTACTATTTACTATTTTATGGGGGTACTTTTCTATTTGGGTGAGGAGTTGGTCGATTTGTGTGTCCAGGTCGGTGCCGTCATTGAGGATGACATAATCGGCTCTGGAACGTTTTTCATCTTCGTCCATCTGCTGTGCCATGCGGGCTTGGATTTGCTCAGCTGTAGCCTGATCGCGTTGGATGGCTCGCTGGAGACGAAGGTCATGGGGAGCATAGACTTCAATGGTGACATCAACGGTGTCTTGGAATCCTGACTCGAAGAGCAGGGCACATTCCTGAGCAACGACGGAACTCTCCTGCTGTTCTGCCCATCGAAGGAAGTCCTGACGGACAACAGGATGGACGATGGCGTTCACTTGGGCGACGTGAGTGGAAAGAGCTGAATGGGCATCGTGAGTGGAATGGGTTCCTTCGCCAAAGAGGTAGGAGGCGATGCGTGGTTTGTTCAACTCATTATTTATATATATATCGTCGCCGATGAGCTGAGTGAGCTGCTGACGGATGACAGGACTCTCAATCATCAATCGCTTGGCCTCATCATCGCAATGATAGACGGGGATGCCTCGTCGCTGTAGCAGACGGCAAACGTATGTTTTGCCACTGCCGATACCTCCTGTGATGCCGATACGTATCATTCTGTGGTTTGTTCTATGACGTACTCGACGGTTTCAGGCGAGACACGCAGGTGACGGATATGGTCTGGCTGTTGGCGGATATCAAGCTTGCAGCGTTTGGAACCAGCGATGGCATCTTTGTAGTCAACCACAAGCAGGAAATCGCTGGGAGTGATGGACTCGTAGAGGGTGGCGCTGACGAGGAAGGTGACTGTGGCCTTGAGTGGGAAGGTGCGCATGATTTTGTTGTTGGGCACGTTCTCGCTGTAGATGGGCACTTGCAGAGTCTTATCTGTGAAGATGTCCACGCAGACCTCAGCATCGATGGAGTCTGGAATGGCTTTGGCACCACGAGGCACGAGGAGCGCAAGGCGGGTGTGGAGCGTGTCTTCAAGTTCGTTGAAGGTGAAGTTTTCAGTCTTCACGCTGTTGATGCTTCCATAGATGTGCTTGGGAGCATATATATCAACGGAATCAGGATGAAGGATTGTTCCACAAAGATAACGTCCAGCAGTGGTGCTGATGCGACCGTTGAAGATGACGGGCACACGCTTGTGCTGCCCATTGGAATAATAGACCTCTATCTTATTAGGAGAGGTGGACTTGAACGTCATGCCTTGCGGTTTGTCCTTCATGACGGCACGCTTGAGCACGTTGGCATCGAGGAGAATCTTACCAGACTTCTGATTGACCTCCTTGAAGGGAATACGAACCTCGTAGGTGTCGTTGAGCATGAACTTGTAGTAGAAAGCGTTCCAACCCTTGCTGGTGTAAGTGACACTGATTTCAGAAGGCAAGTCGCTGGTGTAAACCACATCCTTGGGCAGGTTTTCAATCTTCAGTTTGTAGGACAATGAGACTTCTGTAGTCTCTTGAATGGACTGCATGAACCAGAAGATGATGGACACGACGAGAAAGACGAGGAACACAAGAAAGTCGCGTTCGATTTTCACCAACCGCAACCTCCTGAATATCACTTTGAAGAAGTCGGAAGACATGCGCGTGCTTACTGCTGTTGGGGCTGTTGGCTTCCCTCGGCATAGACATAGTTGCGGTCAATCTGCACAGTCACACCCTTAGCAATCTCAATGGTGAGATAGGGCTGACCTTCGTTGAGCGACTTGACTGTGCCATACACGCCACTGGCTGTGATGACCCTACTGCCGATAGCAAGGCTCTTACGGAAGTTCTCGATTTCTTTCTGACGCTTGCGCTGGGGTTTGATCATGAAGAAATAGACGATGGCGAACATTGCCACAATCATGATAATCATGCTCCAGTCGAAGCCTCCTTTGGTAGCACCTTGTGCTGCTTGAATCAAAGTAAACATAGTCTTATTGTTTATTATTATTTATTTTTTCGAATTGTCGTTCTCAAGTTTTCTTTATGACGTTATTAGAATAGCGTCACTTTGGTCAGTCCTTTGTCAGGATGTGGTCATGCTTGAGCATCTGTGCCACAGCATCGATAATGCCATTCACATAACCCGCACTCTTGGGCGTGCTGTAGTACTTGGCTATCTCCACGTATTCGTTAATGGTGACGGAGATGGGAATCAGCGGAAAACTAAGCAACTCGGCCACAGCTATCTGCATGATGATGACATCCATGTAGGCCAGACGGTTGAACTCCCAGTTCTTCACACACTTGCCAATCAGCGAACGGTAGTACTCGTCGTTCATGATGGTTCGACGGAAAAGACGTGTGGCAAACTCCTGATCCTCGATGTCCTTGTACTCAGGCACGAGTTCCTGATTAGCGCCGTTAGCAGGGTCAAAACGCTTGATGGTCTTGAGCACGAACGTATCCACCACATCGCGGTCGTCGTTCCAGTAAAGACTCTGCTCCTCAAGGATGTCGTCAATGCGCTCATCCTTCATGACGATGTTTTTGTAGAGTTTGCGCCACAGTTCACGATCGTCAGCGTAAGTCACCTTGTCCATCGCCATATATTCTTTGTAGTAGTCACTCTGAATGATGTCGTTGTAGAGCTTCTTCACGTAGTCCATATCATTGTCCCACGTTTTTTTCTTCGTATCCACAAACTCCTGCAGCTGGTGGTTGATTTCCAACTGCGACGTGAACTGGTTGTCAGCAAAACGATGGCTCACCACCTCATCGATGTGACCCACCTTGTTCATGTGCTCCTTGTGCTCCACCTGCAGGAATGCGTAGCGAGCCACGCTCACCATCAGCAAGAGCATGTAGTTATAGAGATCGTATGCTTTGGAGAGGCTGAAAAGGAGTTCCTTTTCTGCTGTGTCTATGTTTTTGCCACTGTTCTGATAAAATGCGTACATGAGTTGCACGATTTTCAGACGAATGAGTGTACGGTTAATCATAAGTCAAAAAACTCTTTTTTTGTATGCCTTAATATATATAATATGTATGGTTTGTCAAAGTCACGAGTTGATTTGTTAACTTTTGCTTTGCTTGCTTATTTTGCGTGCAAATTTAGTGATTTTCTATGAAAAATGAGGTGTTTTTGCATGAATGATTGCTCGAAAGTGAAAAAAACGCTCATTTTTCTTGTGTAAACCAAAAAAAAGCAACAATTTTGTGGCAGTTTTTCAAATCAATTAAATTAACAACAAAGATTTTTTATGGGTGAGACAGAAAAAGACTTGATCTACTCAGAAGGTATCAAGGCTGGCAAGCGCATCTACTATTTTGATGTGAAGCAGAGCAGAAACGGTGACAAGTACATTGCCATTACGGAGAGTAAGAAAATCAATGAGGGAACAATGGACAACCCTCACTTTGTGTTTGAGAAGCACAAGCTGTTCTTATATAAGGAGGACTATGAAAAGTTTGTTGATGCTCTGAATCGTACTCTTGGTGTGGCCAAGGGCGAAATCTCTGTGGCAGAACTTCGTGCACAACAAGAGGCCACTCAGGAGGCTGAAGCACCTGCTCAGACAGAAGCATCATCCGAACCCGCTGTTGCTGCAGAACCTGCTGAAGAGGACAAGAGTGAGAAGAAGAGCTTCCTTGACAAAATGAAGGACATCTTCTAAAACATGTGAATTGGTGGCTTTGCCCGTTCCAAAAGGACGGGTAAAGTCATCTAATCATTCTTCAAAACTGAAAAAAACGGGTAAAACTTTTGTGGGTTCCCGCAAAAGTCGTACCTTTGTGCCGCTTTTTTGGGCAACACCTTAGCCCTCCCCCTGTTTGGAGGGTCTTCGTGTGATGGCGAATTAAGCGCAATAGAGGGGAGTATGCTCCTCCAAAGACTTAATTTATAGTAACACAAAAACATTTCAACAATGAAAGAAATCACAATCAATGCCCAGACTCGTACAGAGTATGGCAAGAAGGCGAGCAAAGAACTTCGCCGTGCAGGCCAGGTTCCTGCTGTGTTTTATGGTGTGGAGAAGGACGAGAAGGGTCTTCCCGTAGCCAAGTCTATCAAAGTGTCAGAGAAGGAACTTGCCAAGTTGCTCTACACGCCTAACGTGTACATCGTCAACCTCAATGTTGACGGCAAGTCAGTAAAGGCCATCCTGAAGGATCTTCAGTGCGACTTCGTAACTGACCGTCCAGTACACGTTGACTTCTACCAGATCACAGAGGACAAGCCTGTTGTGTTCGAGATTCCTGTGAAGCTCAATGGTCTTGCTGAAGGTGTACGTGCCGGTGGTAAGCTCACCCTCAACGTGCGCAAGCTCGCTGTGAAGGCTCTCTACACTCAGTTCCCAGACACCCTCGACATCGATGTGACCAACCTCGCATTGGGCAAGTCCATGAAGGTGGGCGAGCTCTCTTACGAAGGTCTCGAAATCATCACCTCGAAGGAAGTGGTTGTTTGCGCTGTTCGCATGACTCGTGCCGCTCGTGCAGCCGCCGCTGAGTCTGAATCTGCAGAGTAATTCCACACAAGATTGA
This sequence comes from uncultured Bacteroidaceae bacterium, assembly GCA_905234125.1. Lineage (GTDB taxonomy): Bacteria > Bacteroidota > Bacteroidia > Bacteroidales > Bacteroidaceae > Minthosoma. The sequence goes on from CAJOGQ010000015.1 coordinate 32,987, forward strand.
ACCTATGAGGGTGTATCGGCGGTCGTCAGACCCTTGGTACACTCTCTTCATTTGTATCATATTACACATTATATATAAGATGTGGCTAATAGACTGGTTGCTACACCGCAAAACCGAAACGGAAGACAATAGCATGAAATATTTGATCGTTGGACTTGGCAACATCGGCAGTAAATACCAAGGAACCCGCCACAACATCGGATTCCGACTCATCGACGCCTTTGCCAAGAAGCAGGGCGTGGAATGGATGGACAAGCGCTATGGAGCCATTGCCCAGACACGTGTGAAGAACGCAGAACTCACCCTCCTCAAGCCCTCCACCTACATGAATCTCTCTGGTCAGGCCGTTCGCTACTGGGCACAACACGAGAAGATTCCAGTGGAGAACATCCTCGTGCTGGTGGATGACCTCAGCCTGCCCGTCGGCAAAATTCGCATGCGTGGCAGTGGTAGCGATGGCGGACATAATGGGCTGAAGAACATCGCCTCGTGCATGATGACCCAAAACTATGCACGCATCAAATTTGGCATTGGCAACGATTTCCCCAAGGGAACTCAAATAGATTTCGTGCTTGGCCAGTTCACTGACGAGGACGACAAACTCATCGAAGAGAAACTTGACTATGTGGGCGAGATGATCAAGAGTTTCTGCCTGCAGGGACTTGATCGCACGATGAACCAATACAACAAGAAATAGCATGGAAGCAAGACTCGATAAATGGCTGTGGGCAGCTCGCATCTTCAAGACGCGCTCCATAGCAGCCGACGCCTGTAAGAACGGGCGCATCACCATAGCTGGCGTGAAGCAGAAAGCCTCCAAGATGATCAAGGAAGGTGACATCATCGAGGTGCGCAAGCCTCCCATCACCTACGCATTCCGTGTGCTCAAGGCCATCCAGAACCGTGTGGGGGCTAAATTCGTGCCAGAGGTGTTAGAGAATGTCACTTCGCCTGACCAACTCGAACTTCTTGAGATGAACCGCATCAGTGGTTTCGTTGGCAGAGCACGTGGTACAGGCCGTCCCACCAAGAAAGAACGACGCGAATTGGATGATTTCATCCAGCCTGCTTTCTTTGGCGACTTCGACTTCGATTTTGACGATGATGACGAGGAGGATGAAGAAGGTTAACAAACTTCAATAGATTTTTTCTCTTTTACTTTTCTCTTTTCGCCGAATATTCGTACCTTTGCACCATGATTGAGAAAATGATTGTTTTGGAGGACATTGACCTCGTAACGTTCTATGGGGTGCAGAATGTTCACCTGCAAATGATTAAGGCACTGTATCCGAAGCTCAGGATTGTGGCTCGTGGCAACATCATCAAGGTGATGGGCGACGAGGAGGAGATGTGTGCGTTTGAGGAAAACATCCTGAAGATGCAGGAGCATTGCGCCAAGTACAACTCGCTGAATGAGGAGGACATCCTGCAGATTGTGAAGGGAGAAGTACCCAACGGACACGCAACAGACGGAAACGCCATCTGCTACAGCGTGACGGGCAAGGCAATTGCACCACGTTCTGAGAATCAGAAGACGCTGGTGGATGCCTACCACGACTGCGACATGCTCTTCGCCATCGGCCCTGCAGGTTCTGGCAAGACGTACGTATCGATTGCGCTGGCCGTTAGAGCCTTGAAAAACAAGGAAATACGAAAGATCATCCTGTGCCGACCAGCTGTGGAGGCTGGTGAGAAGTTGGGATTCCTGCCTGGCGACATGCGCGAGAAGATTGACCCCTATCTGCAACCACTCTACGATGCCTTGCAGGATATGATTCCTGCACAGAAACTGACAGAGTATATGGAGCAGAACGTCATCCAGATAGCCCCATTGGCTTTCATGCGAGGCAGGACGCTGAACGATGCTGTCGTCATTCTCGATGAGGCACAGAACACGACCACCCAGCAAATCAAGATGTTCCTCACCCGCATGGGACAAAACACGAAGATGATCATCACAGGCGACCTGACACAGATAGACCTGCCACGCAATGTGAAGAGTGGACTGAAGGAGGCAAAAGAAGTGCTGAAGGACGTGAAGGGCATCGCCTTTGTGGAGATGGACGAAAGAGACATCGTGCGACACAAGTTGGTGACGAGAATCGTGAATGCGTATCATCAGTATGAGAGCGAGACGAAATATCCACTGTTCAACGAAAACAAGACTGAATAATTAAATATTGTAAGACAATGGCTAAAGCTTTAACAAGAACGGATTTCAACTTCCCAGGACAGAAGGAAGTGTATCACGGCAAAGTCCGTGACGTGTACAACATCAACGACGACCTGATGGTAATGGTCGCTACCGACCGCATCTCTGCCTTCGACGTGGTGCTTCCCAAGGGCATTCCTTTCAAGGGTCAGGTGCTGAATCAGATTGCAGCAAAGTTCCTCGATGCCTCTGCCGACATCGTTCCCAACTGGAAACTCGCCACACCCGACCCTATGGTGACTGTGGGTCTGAAATGTGAAGGTTTCCGTGTGGAGATGATCATTCGTGGTTATTTGACTGGCTCTGCCTGGCGCGAATACAAGGCTGGCAATCGCACACTCTGTGGCATCACCCTGCCTGATGGCATGAAGGAAAATCAGAAGTTCCCAAAGCCCATCATCACCCCCACCACCAAGGCTGACGAAGGTCACGACGAGAACATCTCGAAGGAAGAAATCATCGCTCAGGGTCTGGTAAGCAAGGAGGACTATGAGGTGATGGAGAAGTACACCTATGCCCTCTTCGACCTCGGCACGAAGATTGCGAAAGAAAAGGGACTGATCCTTGTGGACACGAAGTATGAGTTTGGCAAGCGTGACGGCAAGGTCTATCTCATCGATGAAGTTCACACGCCTGACTCCAGCCGTTATTTCTATGCTGACGGCTACGAGGAGAAGTTTGCTAAGGGCGAGCCTCAGAAGCAACTCTCGAAGGAATTTGTGCGCCAGTGGCTCATCGACCACAATTTCATGAACCAGCCTGGTCAGGTGATGCCAGAAATCACAGACGAGTATGCTGAGTCGGTCAGCGACCGCTACATTGAACTCTACGAGCACATCATCGGCGAGAAGTTCGTGAAGGAGACGAGCGACGAGGACATCGCCAAGCGCATCGAGAAGAATGTTCTTAATTATTTGAATAATTAGGAATGTGGAATTAGGAATGAGGAATTGATACTTTGTCAACAGCAGAACATTCCATTCCTCATTCCAAATTCCTAATTCCTCATTCAGTATGTACCAGCAGGAGCAGATAAAGCCATACGGCGACGAAGGCACGAAGCGTGAACAGGTGGAGCAGATGTTCGATAACATCGCCCACTCTTACGACACGCTCAACCACACGCTCAGCTTCGGCATTGACCGAATCTGGAGGAAAGCCGCCATTGACCATCTGAAAAAGACCCTCCCCTCACCCTCCCTACAGGGAGGGAGTAGTATCTCTGCTAACAAAGAAACAAGCGGACAAGGTAACTGCCCCCTCCCTTTAGGGAGGGCAGGGGGAGGGTCTTCCATCCTCGACATTGCCACAGGCACTGGCGACTTCGCTATCCTTGCTTATGAAAAGCTGCACCCTCAACGCATTGTTGGTTGCGACATCAGCGAGGGAATGATGGACATCGGACGCAAGAAGGTGGCTGAACTGGGACTCTCCGACAAGATCACTTTCCAGAATGAGGATTGTGCCCACATGTCGTTTGCCGACAACACCTTCGATGCCGTCATTTCAGCTTTTGCCCTGCGCAACTTCCAGAACCTCGACGAGTGTTTGAAGGAGATGCATCGAGTGCTGAAAGAGGACGGACACTTATCTGTTGTGGATCTCTGCACCCCTGTCTCGTTT
>CAJOGQ010000016.1 GCA_905234125.1 uncultured Bacteroidaceae bacterium
AAGCATGAAGCATTGGTATGTCATGCGTATTGACCATATATCCCTTATTTTTTGCAAAGATAGGGATAGATTCTTGTACAAACAAGAAAAAATGAAAAAAAGTTCAAAAATGTTTGAGAGAGAATGAAAAAACACCCTGAAACAGACTACTTCTTGTATTATCCGTAATCTGTTGCTGGGTGAGACGAATGAGCTGAAAAACCAATACATGATCATCAATCCACCCGAAGAATGGAAGGACGCCACAAGTATCCCCACAAGTACCCCCACAAGTTCAGCTCAGGACTTACTGCAGACAGATAATCCGTTGATTCGAAATCTGGTAAAGGTCATCGGAAACAACCAATGTAGTATCAAGGATATGTTGGAAGGTGTAGGATTGAAGGACAGAAAAAACTTTTTGGAGTATCACCTTGTTCCCGCTATTTCTGATGGATACGTCCGTCTGCTTTATCCTGATTCCCCACGACATCCACGGCAGAAATATCTGCTGACGGTGAAGGGACAGATGCTGTATCAGGAACTTACGAAGCAATAAGCTCTTGCCCCTTGCCCCTTGCTCTCGCTGTTGTTTGAGCAAATCATGGTGCTTTGTGATGATTTTGTGGATGAAACGGATTTTTATTTCTGTTTTCTGATTGATTTCGTTCGCGAGGGGTCTGTTAATTCTGAATTATTCATTACCTTTGCACACAAAGAATGACTTGTTATGGCAAAACCAAACATTACACATCGCGAAATCGTGGAGCAAATTCGGCGCCAGGAGTATAAGCCTGTCTATCTCCTGATGGGGGAGGAGGCTTACTACATCGACCGCATTTCTGAGTATATTGCCGACAACGTGCTGACGAAGGATGAGCAGGATTTCAACCAGACAATCATCTATTGTACGCGCGAGACGGCTGTGGCTGACGTGATCAATTGTGCACGTCGCTACCCGATGATGGCAAAATATCAAGTGGTAATTGTTAAAGAGGCGCAGAATTTGTTAAAAATTGACGAGCTTGCTGTGTATGCCCAAAATCCCATGCAGACCACAATTTTGGTGATTTGCTACAAAAATGGCAAGGTGGATGGGCGCAAGAAGCTGGTGCCTGCGGTGGAAAAAGTGGGCATCGTGTTCGAGAGCCAGAAGCTGAAAGAGGGCATGCTGCCTCAGTTCATTTCTGAATATATGCGTCGTAAACAGGTGGCCATCGATGATCGTGCGAGTCTGATGATGGCTGAAAGCGTGGGTTCGGACTTGAATCGCCTGGCAGGGGAGTTGGACAAGCTGGTTCTGGCCTTGCCGACTGGACAAACAAGGGTGACAACCGACCTCGTGGAAAAGAACGTCGGAATCTCTAAGGAATTCAATGTGTGGGAGTTACGTGCTGCCATCGTCAATAAAAACATCGAGAAGGCCAACAAGATCATGTTCTATATGGAGCAGAACCCAAAGGCTAACCCGCCTGTGATGACGGTTTCCACCTTATTTAGCTTTTTTGCCTTGGTGATGCAGGCTTTTTACTCGCCTGATCGCTCAGAACAGGGCTTGATGCGCCATCTGGACTTCCGTCAGACTTGGCAATTGAGGGAATATACGACCGCCATGCGCAACTATACGGCGATGAAAGTGATGCAGATCATTGGCAAATTGCGTGAAACGGATGCTCGTCTCAAGGGTATCAATCGTGGCAATCTGACTGATGCCGACATCATGCACGAACTCATCTATTTTATCTTGCATTGATTTCTGTTCAGGTTTTTCTTCCTGAAAAATTTTCAAGGCGATTTTCGAGTCCCATGGGGGAGGCCGAAAGTCGCCTTTTCTTGTCTCCCAAACACAAAATTCGCTCCATTTTTTAGCGCAAAAATCCTGAACAAAATCTCTTTCGCTCAAAAATGCGAACAAGAATTTTACCCGTTTTCCATCGGAAAATCAACACTTTAACCATCAAAATGGGCACAAAAGAAGGGCGTTTTTGGGCGCAAAATCACATTCAAAAGCACCTGTTCGATTCTCGAAAAATCGAGTCGATTTTCAACAAAATCAAACATCGCCGATTTTACATTAATAATTTTTAAGTATTACGGATATGTTGTTTACAAAGTGAAAACGACCGTATTGTAAAGAATGATTTACAAAACGAAAGCATTTGTACTACCACGCATGTTTACATCCATGAGATCCCGCATCCCTTTACGTTCTTAAACCTAAATAGTTTCAAAAAGTGAGAGATTGAATATACAACCTAAATTAACATTCAGTAACTATCTCATTCATTGCAATTTACAAGTTTTAACTATCGTAATTGTAAAGGTCGAGTGCCCTTTTTTAGCCATTTCAGTTGCATTTTATACCCCTAAATGCCCTAAAACGCTGGAATACGCTATAAATAAGCAAAAAGCAATCAACAGATTACAAATCAAGTAGAAAGTGATAGAAGAATACCCTTTTACATTCATATATTTACAAAGATGCAGTATTTACAAGAATGAAAGAATGTGCACTTTACAAAATACAACTTCAAAAATATAAAATAAAAATTTATTATTACAAAAAGAAAGCGAAATGTTTTGACGTTTCAAAAAAAGTCCTTACCTTTGTAAAAATTTTCGAAATTATGACTGACAAGGAAAAAATCGAGCTTATCATCCAAGACAAGCACATGAACAGTACTCAATTCTGCAACGAAGTGTGTATTGCTCAGGGTACCCTCTCCCACATTCGTAGTGGTCGCACCGAACCGACCCTCAATATTTTGCGAAGTATCTCACAGGCATTTCCAGACATCAATCCTTCCTGGTTGTTTTATGGCGAGGGGTCGATGTACAAAAATGCGGACTCTCCTACCCCCAATCAGGAGGAGTCGGATGACACCTATTTAAATAATATGAGTGATGAGGATGTGCCATCTGATGAAGGTCAACTGGCTTTCAATTTTCAGGTCAATCCCTCTGCATCGTCGAGGCCTACCCCAACCAACAGTTCTGGTGCAGTGACTGCTGCTCCGATTCAGGGCGCTGCTTCTTCTCGTCGCCCAGCATCTCCAGCATCACCCTCACCTTCCTCACCGCTGAATGTGCAGGAGATTGTGGCTGAGACTCTGAAGCAACAACAGAAGCCCCAACGCAAGGTGGTCGAGGTGCGCATCTTCTTCGATGATGGTACTTTCGAGACGTTCAGCGCCAACTAAGATTGAGGTGTTGATAGCAAAAAATTTAAGATTGTTAATTGAAGACTGCTTTTTAACACTTATAATCGGAATAGTTTATTGATTAACAATCTTCTTTTGTCTGCTTTTTGGAGAGAAAGAGAAAAAGGCTCAAAAAAAGGACAGCGGAATTTTCCGTAGTCCTTTTTTGTGTCTTTTTGTGTCTTGAAGTGACTCGGATGGGACTCAAACCCATGACCTGCAGAACCGGAATCTGATGCTCTATTCAACTGAGCTACCGAGCCGTGATGTATCAAAATCGGGGCAAAGTTAAGGATTTTTATCGAGATTTCTTATTTTGTTCGTGTTTTTTATTCGATTTTAATGATTTTGTGCTAATTTTGCAACGAGAACATGTGAATGCATGTGAAATGGAGAACAATAAAGGCATGTAAAATGAATAACATGATGATATTGACAAAAGGAAGTAACGGGATGGCCAAGATGCTGATGGCCGTCTTGCTGTTGATGTTTGGATTGACGGCTTCGGCTCAGAACGACGGGTTGTCAGAAAAAGTCAGGGCAAAGGCTGAAGAACGTGCCCTGCGACTGGCTGAACTGCGATTGAGGGACGAAATGAAGATGCAGATGAAGGCTGAGGCAGACCGTGCCAATGCAGAGGCCAGAAGAGCCAAGGAAGCCAAGAAAAAGGCCAAGGAAGCCCAAAAATTGGCCAAAGCTGAGGCGAAACTGTCGAAAGAAGTAGAAAAGGCTGAGGCAGAAGTGGCCAAAGCACAAGCCAAAGGCGACGCTAAGGCTGTGGCACAGGCTGAGAAGAAGGCTGCCAAGCTGGCCGAGAAGCTGAGCGACTTGAAGCAGGAGCAAGAGGTGGCGCAGGCACGTCCTGCCACCCCTACAGAGGCGGCTCGCGCCACATATACTTATATGCAACCCGCTGTGGTGCCCAAGTCTGAAGGGCACAAGCATGGTGACTGGTTCTATGGTCTGGGTATTGGTTTCAGCCAGTCGTTGGCTGAGAATGCGAAGGGAGCAGACTTCATCACGCATCAGATGCCCTCTTTTGACGTCCTCTTTGGTCACAATTTCAGTCCTGTGTTTGGATTCCGTGTGACGGGCGCCTTGGACATGCAGATTTCGCGATGCAGCGAGGCGGCTGAGAAGGCGATGCCAGAGGTGTATGGCAATGGCCGTTACTCGTTCCGTTGCCTGTCTGCTTCTGCATCGGGTGTGCTGAACCTCACCAACGCCTTCTTCGGCTACGATGTGAACCGTCCGATGACGTGGAGCCTGGTGTTTGGCGCAGGCGTCATCAAGACCTTCAACTTCGAGCGGGACAAGCTGAATTTGTGGAACCAGACGCCAAGTGCCGAGAAGCCTTATTATCCTGTCAATCCTGATGGTGGCCAGTATGTCGTGGGACACGCAGGATTCCAGATTGACGTGCGTCTGAACGAGCCTTGGGACATCAGCATCGACCTGCGTGCCAATGCGACGGACAATAAGTATAATGGTGTGGAGAACGGCAACAACATCGATTTCTATGTCGATTTGATGGTCAACTTCGTCTATCACTTCACCAATGGCAAGCAGAAGTTGCGTCGTTTCCGTGAGCCTCCGAAGAAGGCATTCGTAGATCCTGTGCTCATCGACAACACGCGTACCTATCAGGAGACTGTGCGCTATGGAGAGTCGATGTACACGGAGATTCCTTTCTACGCAGGCTTCTACTACCTCAACAACGCCACCATCAAGCGGCTGGATTATGTGGCCAGGTTCATGAAGGAGCATCCGTTGGTGAACCTGAACATCGTGGGACACCCAGACATCATTCCTGACGATGACGAAGAGTACCATCGTGTGCTGGCTCAGAAGCGTGCAGAAGCTGTGCGTGAAGCCCTCATCACGAAGTACCAGATTGACCCCACACGTCTTCGCACTTCCTACGTGGAGAAGGCTCTGCAACCCTTCAAGACCTTGCGTGAATGGGTGCCAGCCGTCAACTTCATCATGGAAGACCCAGGTGGTGAGATTCCTTCCTCCGACTCTAATTGATTTTGTTTTTTCGACTTTTAACTGATCTTTTAATTATTAACGAATCCCCCTCTGGCCACTTGGACAGAGGGGGATATTAGTGTTTTCTGTTTGCAAAGTTGCGACTTCTGTTGAAGTGGCATTATGCCGTCGCGATAAGCAACTTTCCTTTGCCAGCGAGAGGGGCTTCGATGCGCAGGCCACGGGCACGGAGGATAATCTCCATGCCTGTCGCACCGTATGGCATGCGACAATACGTGCTCTCTGGAATCAGCACACGACCACCATCGCGCACTTTGCTTAAGAACAAGAAGATTTGTTGGGTGACACTCTCCGCATCTGCGAAGGACTCAGGGTGACTGAGGTCAAGAATGGCGTTGTTGTAACAGTCGTATGCAGAGGGCAGACCTTCACTATCGACAACAACAGCACCAGGGACTTCCGTCTCCATATCGCTGAACACCAGTGTGGCACCGTGACAGTCGGCTTCCTTCACGAGTTCCTCCAACGAAATGCGTGGGACACTGATGGAAGTGTCTGGCTTCAGCTGGTTGAACAGCATCTCAGGATATTGCATCTCCAACATGTGCAGGAAGGCGCAATCCTCCTTCACCACGCGTTCATCGTCATGAACCAGATAGACTGCACCACCAGTCGTTTCCATATCGCGTGTACGGGTCAGGAAAGGCTCGCGTCCCAGGCGTTCGAACACACCATAGAAGTAACTGGGCAATTGACGCACCAGTTGCAGGACGGGCGCTGAATCCAGCTTGACGTCGTTTGGCAGGATGAACCATTTGATGATACCCTTGCGTGGTGGACGGTATGGCTTCAGGCGTTCCTGCTCGAACTTGACAGGGTCGAGGTAAGCGTCGAGGGCAGAGTCTGTCTCATGCTGACCATAGATCTTTTCCAAGAACTGACGTGTCTGTCCAGCACCCATGGGACGGCAGTTGATCTCAATGAGCACAGGTCCCTTCTCGTCCACCATGAACTCCCCATGCACAGGACCATACTGGATGCCGATTGCTTCCAACACATCATAGGCATAGCGCACAATGGCAGAGTTGCCCACGTCCAGACGGTTCACGGACTCCATGTAGTTGTAGATATTGCTGCCGTTCATGTGCAACTTGTCGTAGAAACACATCGACACCAGGCGATGCTTGCCTGCGCACGAAACAGTGTTGACAATGTACTCCTTTCCGATGATGCGCTCTTGCATGAGGATGTCGCCCACGTTTTCGTCGCTTGCTGACACAGCCAGCTCCTCACGCACAGCATCCATCAACTCGTCAAATCCGTCGCAGAGATGCAAGCCCAGCGTGCCGGCACTACGGACACGCTTGATGACGGTGTGCTGGGTGCCCAGTTCCTTGTAGAAAGCCTCAGCTTCAGCCTCGCTACGGACAATCCGTCCACGGATGTGGCGTATGCCATAATCGGCGAGCGCCTGTTGCATCTCGTCCTTGCGCGTCATCTTGCCGATGATAGACCAGGGATTGCTTGGAAGCCCCAGGTCTGACCCCAGATGGGTGGCCAGTTCGACACCAAACTCACTACCAGCCACAACGACCACGGGATCGTATTTCCGTACCTGTTCCAAGAGAGCGTTGTAATCCTTACCAGCTTTGATGTAGGGCGTCCCTTCAGGAAGTCGCTCACGTGCTATCCTCTGAGCCTCAGAAAACACGGCACGGTCTTCTTCTGTTCCAGGATACAGAGCCTCTACCACTACGGGCTGATAGCCTCTGGCCAATACGTCGCCCACGTAATTGAATCCAGTGGAGACGATTTCTACAATGACAATATGCTTTTTCATCATTTATAAGATTAAAGTTATTTAAGTTTCGCAAGTGCTCAACTTTTGAGGAGCAAGGTGCAAGGAGCAGGGGGCAAGAGGAATGTTATGTTCGCTGGTTTGCCATTTGTGTATGTATGAGCAAGGTATCCTCTTGCTCCTTGCCCCTCGCTCCTTGCTCCTTAACTCAACTTGCGAAAGTTGAATTAAAGTTATTTCTTCATCAAGCGCAGGTAGTAGAGGCCAGGACACATGGTGTTGGGCGAAGCTACGATGCGGAAGGTGAGCTTGGGCTTCACGTTGCCCTTGCTGTCAATGAGAAGGTCGTTGGGGATAGCGTACTCGACGTTGAAGAAGCCCTGGTCGTCGGCTCCTTGCATGCGGGGCTGAACAGTGATGTCGCCAATCTTCTGGTCGTCGAGGAAGATGTCAGCCACACGTCCGCGATCGGAAGTGATGAAGCGGAGCATGAGGGAGAGGTCAGTCTTGAGTCCGGCTTTATTCTCGATGACGTACTGGATGAACTCGCCATTCTTGGCATCGCGGTAGTTCTCGCCACGATAGCTTCCGCTGGTGGAGCCTGTGGAGTACTTGACTTCGTGTCCTGCCTCGCTTTGCTGTTCGCCTGTGGCCACGTAGTCGATGGTGCGAGCCTGCAATGCCTGTTCCTCAGCATCCTTGCGACCCATGTCGGAGTTGGCGTATTCCTCCTTAGTGCCCTGGAAGAAGTAGCAGGAGTAGCGCGAGTGCTGGATGCTGTAGAAGGGTTCGAGCGGCAGGGTTCCCTTGTCAGTCTTCAGCGTGAAGCTGAGCTTATTAGGGTCTTTCAATTCGATGTTCTGGAGCACTTCGGAGCGGTTGCCGATGAGGAGTGGAGCAGAGGAGAGGGGCTTGGCTGTGGAACGTGCGCCAGGCGAGTGATCCATGCGTCCTTCACCTCCGTATTCGTTGGGCAGCTGAGCCTCTGTCTCTGTGCGAGCGCCAAGGAGGATGGGACCGTACTTGAAGGCGATGTAGCTCTTGTAGTCAGGACATTCCTCGTAGCGGAGCTTCATGGGGAGAGAGACGCTGAAGGTGTCACCCTTCTTCCATTTCTTGGTCTGATATTCGTAAGTGGCCTTGCCGTCTTCGCTTGCCCATGCTGGCTTGCGGATGGCGATGGTGTACTTGCCAGGCTTGGTGATGGTGAAGGTGCTCTTGGGCTCGTAGGGGAAACGGGTCTCCTGACGGATGCCGAACTTCTTGCTGTTGAGCTCGCTGGCCGTGAAGAGGTTCACGTAGAGCGTGTCGTTGGTGACGCTGTGGGTGTAGATGAAGTGACCATACTTCGAGTGGTTCTCCATACCTGTGCCAACACAGCACCACATGCCCTGATTCACCTGCGAATAGATGCGGTAGGAGAGGGGACGGAGCGAGGTGAAATAGACGTATCCACCTGTCTTTGGGTCTTGGGTGGACATGATGTGGTTCCACATCGTAGCCTCGTAAAAGTCAGCGTACTTGGCGTCGTGGGTGTCATCGAAGAGGTCTTCGGAAAGTTTCAGCATGTTGTTGGAGTTGCACGACTCAGGTCCCTCCATATTATTAATGTAGAGATGGCCGTTCTGGTGGTTCTGGAAATGCTCGCTGATGGAGTTTCCTCCGATGCAGACGGTGCGGTTCTGTGCCACATCGTTCCAGAAGTTCAGCACAGCATTGCGATAGTCTGTGAGCGTCTTGTCCTCCTGCCAGGCACGCTCGAAGCCGATGTACTTGGGCACCTGGGTGTTGGCGTGCTTGCCATCGAGGAAGGTGGGGTTGAAGTTCTTCATGCCGTCAATCATCTGACGGTGGCTGTACTTCTTGGCACCATCGAGATACTTCTTGTCGCCGAAGATCTTGTAGGCATCGACCAAGGTCTCGTTCATGCCACCATGCTCCCAACCAAGAATCTGTTGCATCTCCTCGTCAGAGAGCTTGCTCACCACGTTGACGCTCCAGTCAGAAAGTCCCCTGAAGAGTTCCTTTGCCAATGGGCTGCCTGTGTAGAGATAAGCATCGCGCAGACCTGCCAAGACCTTGTGCTGACAGTAGAAAGGCACCCAGCCGCCTGATTTGCGGAACTCCGTGAGGTCTTTGGCGTACAAGCCCATCCAGATATGATTGAGGGGCTGTCCTCCGATGAAGCCTTGCATGCCCTTGGTGTCGTCCTTGTAGGCATCCTGGCAGTCCTTCATGATGTTGAGGCAATAGTCTAAGCGCTCTTTCAGGAGTTTCCGCATCGACTCGTCGTGAGAGGCTGCGTAGGCAAGAGCAAGTGCGCTCACATAGTGTCCACCCACGTGACCACTGAGGTCGAAGCCTGCATCACCTCCCCAGTTGGGGAAGTTGGGGTGTATCTCGTCCCAGTTGTAATACTTCGATGAAGCGACCTTCGTCAAGCCTGCCTGACGGATGAACGGTGTCATGAGTCGTTCAGCATCGTAGCGTAACAGGAGTGCGTCGTTGGTCTCCATCATGGTCTTCATCGGCCCGTCCAAGAGTGTCACCTCCGCGAGGTCGAAGTGTTGCGGATAAATCTCGCTTTGTGCAACGGCGTTGCCTGTCAGGCAGAGCGCCAGCGTTGCAGTCAGTAGTTTTGTCAGTTTCATATTGAGATGATGTTTTATTTTGTTGGATTATTTTGTGATGGGCTTGTACTTCGGCACGAGCATCTTCATCAGTGCCCAAGCGATGAGGTAGGCCACAGCGCAGTAGCAGAAGACAATCATGTAGCCAGCGGGTTTGCCTGTCACGCCAAAGAACTCGAAGGCTGTGCCCTGTTCGTCAGCATAGGTGAAGAGAAGACCTGAACCCCAGTTGATGGCAAAGGAGCAGAGGCCACCAAACATGGTGCCGATGCCTGTGATGGAAGCGATGGCCGACTTGGGGAACATGTCGCCAATGGTCGAATAGAGGTTGGCTGACCAAGACTGGTGTCCAGCGCCTGCAAGACCAATGATGATGCAAGGCCACCAAACGGAAGTGCCTGCCAGAGGCTGCGCAAACATAGCGAAGATGGGGAAGAAGGCGAAGATGAGCATCGCGAGCATACGGCCTGAGTAAGGTTCCATGTTCTTCTTCTCGACGAAGAACTTGGGCAGATAGCCACCACCGATGCTGACAACGGTGACGATGAGGTAGAGCACGAAGATGAGCGCCTGACCCATTGGGTCGGATGACTTGTAACCAAGCTCGGAGAAATAGGCAGGAGCCCAGAAGAGGAAGAACCACCACACGCCGTCAGTGAGGAGTTTGCCCACGATGAAAGCCCAGGTCTGGCGGTAGGTGAAGCACTTCAGGAAAGAAATCTGGAGGGCGTCGTTGGCCTGCTCACGAGTGGGAACAGAAGCGGTCTGCTTGTCGTCGGCAGGGGCATTGTTGTCCTGCTGGATGTAGGCGAGTTCGGCCTGATTTACACGGCTGCTTTCGTTGGGTCTGTTGTAGAGCACAGCCCAAAGGATAGCCCAGATGAAGCCGATGGCACCAATGATGATGAAGGCCATCTCCCAACCCAGATGCTCTGCGAGGATAGGGATGGTGAGTGGTGCAGCGAGGGCTCCAACGGAAGCTCCAGCGTTGAAGATGGAGGTGGCCAGAGCACGGTCTTTCTTGGGGAAATACTCGGCAGTCACCTTGATGGCGGCAGGGAAGTTTCCAGCCTCACCTGTGGCCAAGACAATTCGACAGGCGAGGAAAAGCCATACGCTGACTGTGCTGATGAGCAGGGCGAGGTCAGTGCCGGCCTTGACAGCACGAAGCGCCTCTTCATTCTCAACGCCCGTGATGGACATCGTCACGACGCCACAGGCTGCATGGAGGCATGCACCAATGCTCCAGATGACGATGGCCCAGATGTAACCCTTCTTGGTGCCCATCCAGTCGATGAACTTTCCTGCGAAGAGGGAGATGAAGGCATAGAAGATGGAGAACGCAGCGGTGATGAAGCCGTAGTCGGCATCAGACCAGTGGAAGTCGAGGGCGATGAAGTCTTTCCATGTGAGTGAAAGCACCTGACGATCCATGTAGTTGACCGTCGTGGCGAGGAAGAGCATCGCGCAGATGACCCAACGGTAGTTGGTCATTTTGTTAGTAGATGTTGTCATTTGTTCAATTGTATTTAGTTATTATTTTGAGTTTCTCTTTCGATGAAGATTTCCACTCCTGCTCCCTTGCAATCAGCTCCCATCGGTGGATTCTCCTTCAAGAGGCGGAGACGGACGGATTGTGCCGTTGGGTATTCCTGAAGGATGGCCTTGGCAATGCGTCCAGCTACATGCTCGAGCAGGGAGGAGGGTAGGGACATCTCGCGACGGATGGTCTCGAAGAGGTCTGCGTAGGAAACGGTGCCACTGAGGTCGTCGGACTCGATGGCGTGGGTGAAGTCAGTCTCCACATCGAGGTCGATGGTGAAATAGGCACCCACCTTCCGTTCCTGCTCCATCACGCCGTGATAGGCATAAATGCGCAGTCCGCTGATGATGATTTTATTCTGCATTGAGTTTGACATGTCATTCAGCATCGATTTCGGCATTTCGGAGGTCAGCATTGAGATTGAGGTCTTCGCTGATGTCCTCACCATCGTTGGTGTACTTCTTCAAGGCTCTCGCCACGCCATTGGCCCACGTGTTGATATTCTCGTTTTCGAGCTGGAGGGAACTGATGAGCTTGACGACGTTGGTCAGGGGCATTCGGTAGCGAAGCACGCCACTGATGAGCTTGGCATAGTTCCAGTATTCCTTGTTGAATCGCTCGGAAAGACCCTCGATGGTGGTCTTATAGCCTCGGCGGTTGACGAACGTGAAGTCGTAGCGCTTGGTGCCGTCCTCGTTGATATGCTTGATGATGTGTCCCTTAGTCACGGTCTTGGGCAGGGCGATGCCGTCCTCGTCGTCGAGCACACCTGTGAAGATCTCGTAGGGATAGCCATCGAGGAGGCCAACGAATGCAACCCACTTCTCTTTCTTGTTCTGGAATTTCACCACATCGCACTCGAGGCTGATGGGACGCTTCTCCGTGATTTCGAACTCAGGACGGAAGGAGTAAATCTCGTTGTCGAGCAGGGTCATCAACTCCTCGCGCTCCTTGCTCTCACCATGTTCAGGGTTGACGGGCTTCAAGGCTTTTTTCAATTTCTTGTCGCCAAACTCCGTCAGGATGTTCAGTATGGTGGCTGATAAAGATTGTACTGGTGACATGTTAGTTTCTGTTGCAAAATTTGTTAAGTAGAGGCAAAGGTAGGAAAAAAAAGTGAAAAGTGACGTGTGAATGGAGAAAAATAAGCACTTTTTTCCTTATCTTTGCAAATAAATTGCAAATTCTCAAATTATAAAAGCTTATGGAATCATTTGTCAACAGACGTACCATCCGAAAGTACAAGCAGGAAGACATCCCTGCAGAGAAGATAGAATCGTTGCTGTTTCAGGCCTCAAGAGCCGCCACAATGGGCAACATGCAACTGTACAGCGTGGTGGTGACGCGTTCAGAAGAAATGAAGGAAAAACTCTCGCCCCTGCACTTCGGACAGCCCATGGTGAAGGGTGCTCCAGTCGTGCTCACCTTCTGTGCCGATTTCAACCGCTTCACGAAGTGGTGTGAATTACGCAATGCTGATGCAGGCTACGACAACCTGCTGTCGTTTCTCAATGCGGCGAGCGACACACTGCTCTATGTGCAGGCTTTTTGCACGCTGGCAGAGGCTGAGGGCTACGGCACATGCTATTTGGGCACGACCATCTACAATCCGCAAGGCATCATCGATGTGCTTAAACTACCCAAACTGACGTTCCCCATCGCCACCATCACCGTTGGTGTGCCTGATGAGAACCCTGAACAGCCCGATCGTCTGCCACATCTGGCCTACATCCACGAAGAGACCTATCACGACTATACTCCCAACCAGCTCGACATCATCTATTACTTCAAGGAACAGTTGGAGGAGAACCAGAAGTTTGTGGAAATCAACAAAAAAGAGAATCTGGCACAAGTCTTTACGGACTGCCGATACACCCGCAAGGATAACGAAGCGATGTCGAAAGGACTGCTGGACGTTTTGAAGAATCAGGGATTCCTTTAGAGGCTCGATGAGGGCATCAAATAAGCGTATAAATGCAGGGGAGAGGGCTCTCAACGAGTCCCCTCCTCTCACTTCATAAGGTAAAAAGTAAAATAATAGTAGGATTAGCCAGTATTATGTGTTAAACAGATACGAATGGATGAACTACATCTTCGATCGGCGCAAAGTGCCCTCAATCTCTTCCAAGTCCTGACGAAGATTCTCGTCCACCTCCAACTGATCCTTGATCTGCTTGATGGCATGAATCACGGTGGCGTGGTTGCGCTTGCCGATGTCAGCACCTATCTGCACCATCGAATTGTCAGTCAACAGGTTGGCCAGATACATGGAAATCTGTCGTGCATAAGCAATCTTCTGAGTGCGCGAACGAGAATCCAACTGACTGACTTTCAGTTTGAAATGGTCACACACACATTGCTTCACTTCGTCAATGGTGATAGGACTGTCATCTTTCTCCACAAAGCGAGGCATGACTTTCTTCACCAGTCCCATGTTGATGTTGCAGTTGTAAACAACAGAGTATGCCATGAGCGAGTTGATGATGCCTTCCAGGTCACGCACGCTCTCATCAATGTTCTCTGAGATAAATTTCAGCACGTTCTCAGGAATCTGCAAACCCTCCTGTTCCACCTTGGCTGTGAGGATGTCGAAGCGCAGGTTCTTGGTCGGCTTCTCAATCTCAGCCACCATACCCCACTTGAAACGGGTGAGCAGGCGGTCTTCCAAACCTTGAATGGCGATGGGAGGACGGTCAGCTGACAAGATAATCTGCTTGCCGTTCATCTGCAGATGGTTGAAGATATGGAAGAACGTGTTTTGGGTTCCCGTCTTGCCTGAGAGTTCCTGCACGTCATCAAGAATCAGGGTGTCAATGCTCTGATAGAAGCGGATGAAGTCATTCAGTTTGTTATTGATCACGGCATCCGTATATTGCACAGTGAAGAGGTGGGCGGACAGATAGAGCACACGCATCTGTGGATGCAGTTCCTTGATGCGAAGACCAACAGCATTGATGAGATGGGTCTTGCCACAGCCCGAAGGACCAAAGACAAAGAGCGGGTTGAAGGTCTTGGCAGGCTTCATGGCGATAGATTCACCTACTGAGCGTGCCAAACGGTTGCTCTCACCTTCGATGTAGTTCTCAAACCGATAGTGTGGATTCAACTGAGAATCGAGATCCTGCACCTGTGGAGCCGTCACGACATCTGGTGACTTGCGTGCATCTTTGCGGGCAGAACCGTTGGACACCTTTGTGGGGATTTCAGTCTTCTCCACGACGTCCCCTCCACGTTTGCCTTTCACCACCTTCACATTATAATATAATGCACGAATACTGTTTTTGCCAAACACGCGCTTGAAGGTGGCACTCATCAACGTCAGGAAGTTCTCTTCCAGGTAGTTCTTAACAAAATCACTGGGAACATCCAACACCAGCTTACCATTCTCGAACTTGTGCAGCTCGACGAAGGCAAACGAGGCCTGGAATTGCTCTGGGGAGACATTGTCTTGGAAAATCCTAAGGCATTGCTCCCACAGTATTTTTGGATTTTGTTCAGTTTCTACCATTTTAGTTTTGATGATTCTCGTTGATGAGTTTCATGACGTAATTCTTAACGGGTGCAAAGTTCGACATTTTTTTTGACTTGACCAAATTTATTTTTTTTGCCGTTTTTTCTTTGACTCGCAAAAGTGCTTCATTTCAGCCAATTACATTTTTCAAGTTCTTGGGGGACTTGTTTTATATTATTTTTATTTTTTGTTTTGATTATGAGATGCTTACGGAAATGTTTCACATGTGAAACAATTGCCCTTTTTTCTTCCTTCCGAGGACTTAATTGCTTGTTTTATATATGCTTCCAACGCTCCGAGTAAACCTCTCGACAAATCTTTTTGTTGTTTATATGAAATTTAAATAGTAGTTTCCGCTGATATTTTTTTCGGTTCTACTTCGTCTTGTCTTTTTTGCCGAAGAGTGAGAAATGGACATACCTTTTGGGGTGCATTCTCAAGTCCTCAAGCAATCTGGACGAGTTCATCATGGTGGAATCCACATGCAGGGCAATGCTGTTGTCGCTCATCAGCATGCCCAGCGTGTTGTCCTTGCTGGTCATGGCAGTGTTGATGCGGAAAGTCATGTCCTGCACGTTGCTCAGCGTGGCATCTGCCTTTTGTGCCATTCCCAACATGTCGATTTGATTCAGGTTGTTGGTGGTGGTCTCCAAATTGTCGCAGATGCTATTGGTCTTGGCCATCAGTTGTGGCACGTCCTTGCCCAACAGCCCGTTGATTTGTCGGGTGGTCACTTTCAGGTCTTCGGAGATGAGGGCCATGTTATGCATCGACTGGGTGATCGCTGGGTCGTTGGCTCTGTTGTTGAGCGCAGTCAGGATGGAATCCACCTTGGGCAAGAGTGCTTCCACTTTGGGAACCATGTTGCCAGCTGCCGACATCAGATCCACTAACGGAGCGCCTTTGATGGTGTCGCCTGGCTGGAGGTTTGCGTTGGGGTCTGGTCCCAGTTTCAAGTTCATCATGGCACTGCCCAGCATCTCTTTGGTCATGTACACAGTGGTGCCCTGTGGAATCTTGAAGTTGGGGTTGATGGTGATTTCCACCGTCAGGTTCTGGCGTTCGGGGTTGAAGGTGATGGCTTTCACGGTACCGACCTTCAAACCGTTGGCACGTACGTCAGATGCGGTGGGCATGCCTTGCACGTCGGCAATCTCCACGAAATAGGAAATCTCGTCGTTGAAAAGTTTCAGGCCTTTCAGGAAGATGATGCCTACATAGACGATGATAGCGGAGAGGATGGCCACTCCTGCAATCTTTATTTCTTTACTGATTTTCATATATTCTAATTCTTAACTATTATTTTATACTCTAAACTCTCAACTCTCACCTCTCAACTCTCACCTCTCAACTCTCAACTCTCCCTCATTCCTCAAATGTCACGATGAAAGCTTGTGGGAACTTGTCTAAGATGGACTTGCGCAGTTCCTTCGCCTCTTCCAGCGTAGTGGCCGAACCGTAGGTATAGGTGTATCGCCCGTCCTTCTGATGTATCTCGCATTTCAGTCCCTTGAACTGCTTGTCATTGCTCTTCAGTTTGACGCTTCCTGACAGGACTTGCACCTTATACACCGTTCTGGGTCCCGATGGCTTGTCTGCAGAAACCGCTGCTGGAGTGCTTTCCTGCTTGGATACCTCCGATGTCTGGGCTGGCGTGGTTGGAGTCGTTGTGTTCTGCACAGGGGCAGCTGTGGGCTTCTCCAACTTTGCTTCCTTGCCAGTTTTCTGCGCTGCATATTTGGCGATGGCGTTGTAGATGCTCTTGGCCATCAGGTTCTGGCCGTCCCGTGTCATCAGGAACCGCTCTTCCTCGGGTGTGGAGATGAAGCCGACCTCAAGCAAGACGCTGGGCATGTAGGTGAGGCGGAGCACGGCGAGGTTGGCCTGACGGACGCCCATGTCCTTACGTCCTCCCGTGTGAACCATTTCATCCTGCGCCATCTTGGCGAAGACCACGCTCTCCTTCATGTCGTGATCCTGCATCAGTTCATACATGATGTTGGCTTCTGTCGATGAGCCGTAGTTGTATTTCTTGGCCGCGTCGCCTTCGAGGGCGATGACCGAGTTCTCCCGCTTCTCCACTTCCAGGTTTGTGCCCACCGACTTGAGGCTCAACGTGTACGACTGCACTCCGTAGGCATAATGTCCGGCATTCTTGGGCAGGGCGTTCACGTGGATGGAGACGAACAAATCCGCCTTGGCCTTGTTGGCAATCTCTGCACGGCGACCCAGTTCGATGAACACATCCGTCGAGCGCGTATAGACGAGCTTGATTTCCGGATGATTGTTCTTCAGCAGACGTCCCACCTCCATCGTGATATTATAGGCGATGTCCTTCTCGCGGTTGCGGGGCGATGAACCGATGGTGCCGGGATCCTTCCCTCCATGTCCGGCATCGAGCACCACCACAAACTTCCCGTCGGCAGTGATGGCCGAGGCGGGGAGCGAGCAGAAAAGTGCGCCTATATATATAATAATGTGTAGGAGTCTTCTCATATCAATTAAAATTCGTTGCAAAGGTAGTGAAAGTCAAAGACAAAACAAAATGAAAGAACTTTTTTTTTATTTTTATTGGACAAAAACTCAAACAAATGACAAAACCGACTACTACTTTGAGACTTAATGTGTTAGATGGAACTTCACGCCACCCATGATCCAGAGGCCGGGCTGGAGGACGTTGGGATGGTCGTAGTAGTGGTGATTCGTCAGGTTGTTGGCCTGGACGTAGAGGGTCGAGTGGGGGAGGGTCCACTGGATTTTGAGGTCGAGCGTGGCGGTGGCGCCGAAGGGTTGGGATTGGCCGGTCTGGGCGTTGTCGAAGGCACCGGAACGGTTCTTGAGGGTGAAATCCCATTGGGCGGTGAGGTGCGGGAGGATGCTGTGGTTGAGCGAGGCGACGAGTTTGTGGCGGAGGAAGGTCATGCGGGAAACGTAGTTGAGAGTTGAGAGTTGAGAGGTGATAGTTGACAGTTGTGGGGAGCCTGCTCGCCACTTGTAGTTGTAGCAGTAGGAGAGGGTGAGGCGCTGGAGGAGGGAGTGGATGCCCCATTGTTGGGTGAAGTCGAAGGTGGCGAGGGCTTCGGCGCCGAGGGTGTTGATGTCGCTGTTGGCGGTCTGGTAGTAGGTGGAGTCGGGATGTTTCACCCAGTCGATCATGTCGGTTCCGTGGCGGTAGAAGCCTTTGGTCTGGAGGCGGTAGAAGGAGCCGGTGAAGGAGGCACCGAGGTGCCAGTCTGTGCTCTTCTCGGGCTTGAGGCGGAGGTTCCCTTGCAGGCCGGGGCCGTTGTAGTAGAGGTCGGTGTAGGTGGGGGTGCGAAGGCTCTGGTTGAAGGAGGCAAAGAGCTTCAGCGCTTCAGTGGGTCGCCAGGAGAGGTCGATGCCGGGGTAGAGTCGCATGGAGCCTTCGACGGAGGTGTTGTGGTTGGCCAGCATGCCGACGGAAAGGGTCACGTGGTCGAAGAGGATGTCGTGCTCGGCGTAGAGGCTGAGGTTGGTTCGTCCGTCCTTATATTGATAATAGGTGTCGTGGCCAGGCACTTTGTAGCGGTGCTGGTCTTGGGCGGGGATTTCCTTGCCGAGACGGGTGGAGAGGATATTCTCGCGCCGGAGTTCGAGGCCGATGGCGGTCTTGCCGAGTGCCCAGGTGGTGTAGGCGTTGGCATTGGCGCCATAGACGTTGGTCTGGTGGAAGTTCTGGTAGGCTTGGGGATTGGCTCGTCGCCAGACGTAGTGGTCGAGGGAGCGGTTCCAGTAGAGCTGGACGGGCACATGGATGCGTCCCTTGTATTCGGCTTGGAGGGCAATCAGATAGCGGCGGTCTTCCTCATACTGCGTGTCGGAGCCGGTGCCGTAGAAGGTGTTGGCGCCGTAGTTCATGGTGCTGAGCCCAGCCTGCAGGTTGGCGTCGAAGTGCTGGCTCTCGTAGCGTCCGTTCCAGTAGGCGTTGCCCTTGTTGAAGTCGTCGTTGGTGGTTCCACCGTCGCTGCGGGTGTAGCCTCCGCTGATGCGGTTGTTGAAGTGGGCAGTTTTCAGTGCCCCGAAGGCATTGGCACCGAAGGTTCCGTAGGAGCCTCCTTGCAGATGGGCACCCAGCGAATTGCCGTGCTCGTTGCGAGTGACGATGTTGATGGCTCCGGCGAAGGCTTGGCTTCCGTAGATTCGGCTGGCTCCTCCTTCGATGATTTCGATGCGCTCGATGTCATCGACGTTGACGGGGAGATCGACGGTCAGATGGCCGGTGTGGGGATTGGAGATGTTGATGCCGTTGAGCAGGACGGTGAGCTGATCCTCGGTTCCGCCGTTCACGCCGATGTCGGTCTGAATGCCGAAGCCTCCACGTTGCCTGACGTCCACTCCTGCGGAGAGTTTCAGCAGGTCGTTGACGGACTGGGCACTGGAGGCTTCGATATCCTGACGGTTGATGACTTGGACGAGGCGGACGGCCTTGTCTGCAGGAAGTGGGGCACGGGTGGCGATCACCTCCACGGGGATGAGGAGGAGGGAGTCGAGGGCATCGTCGGGGCTATCTGTGCCACAGCCACTTGCGGAGCTGGAGGACTGTCCGTCGTTGTGACCCTGCTCATGACTCATGGCCATCATGGCTGCAGCTGAGTCGGGACAGGCGAAGGTGAGGGTGGCAACGCTGAGGACAGCGATGCGGATTTCGCGCTTCAGACTGAGGAAGATGGCGTCGCCATGACGGGTGAAGTGGTGCCAGACGATGGCCTTGGGTTTCTGATTGAATATTTTTTTCATTGCTTTTTGAATTTTGAGTTATTTATTGTCTCTTCAGGTTTCTCTCCGCATCCATCCTCAGCAGAATGAAGAGGAGGAGGGTGAAGCCCCATAGGTTGGAGCCTCCGTAGGAGAAGAAGGGGAGGGGGATGCCGATGACAGGCGTGAGGCCGAGCACCATGCCGACGTTGATGAACAGATGGAAGAGGAAGATGCAGAGCACGCAGTAGCCATAGACTCGTCCCATTGTGAAGGGTTGTCGTTCAGCGACGATGATGAGTCGCAGGATGAAGGCGAGATAGACAGCGAGAACTGCTGCGGAACCGAGGAATCCTTCTTCCTCACCGACGGTGCAGAAGATGAAGTCGGTGTGCTGTTCTGGCACGTAGCGGAGTTTGGTCTGGGTGCCGTTGAGGAAGCCCTTTCCGTAGAGTCCACCCGAACCGATGGCGATTTTGGCCTGATTGACGTTGTAGCCCGCTCCACGCAGGTCGTCCTTCTTGCCGAGCAGAACCTCGATGCGTGTGCGCTGGTGGTCGGCCAAATGGTCGAAGATGGTGCTGCTGAGGTAGTAGAGCGAGCAAGAGAGGATGGCGAAGAGGGCGATGAGCGCGTATTTATAGATGTGCGTGTAGAAGGCGAGACCTATGATGTAGAGAATCATCAGGACGCAAGCGCCAAGCATCACGTAGCAGGCGTTGAATGGGATGACGAAGCTGGAGAACAGCAGGGCGATGAGCGTGGCTCCGTAGCACACGGATGCCATCAGTTTGACGGCCAGCATGTTCTGGCAATAAACCCAGACCATGCCGATGGTGAAGGTCATGGCTAAGAGCAGGACAGTGAATTCACCAACCGATATGGGCATGTCGCCAATCATGTCGTCGCTGAACTTCATGCCCACCACGAAATATACCACGCAGGCGAAGCCGCTGAAGAGCATGGAGCCGGTCATTCCTTCGCGATAGAGCATCAGGAAGAAGGCGAAATAGACAAGTGCGGAACCTGTCTCCTTTTGGCCGATGATGAGGAGCATCGGGAGCATGATCAGGCCAATGGCGATGGCGAGGTCTTTCGTCTTCTTGATGTTGAAACCATATCTGTCCATGAATTTGCCCAAGGCCAGCGCAACAGCAAATTTGGCGAACTCAGCGGGCTGAATCTTGACCGACCCGCCGATGGGCAACCACGAACGGGAGCCCTTTGTGTCGGGGGCAATGACGATGGTGACGGCCAGGAGAATCATCATGGCTCCGTAGATGACGTAGGCGGCTGTGTCGTAGAAGCGCTTCTCGATGAGCATCAGCACAGCGGCCAGTACCAACGACGAGGCTCCCCACACGATTTGCTTGCCCGAGTTCGTCTCCCACGCGAAGAGGTTGGGATTGTTGAAGTCGTAGCAGGCACCGCACACGCTGAACCATCCCCACACAATCAGAATCACGTAGAGCAGAATGGTCACCCAGTCGATGCTGAGGAATATGCCTTTGTTATCTCTCTCTTGTTCCATAATCAATGTGTCTGTTTTGGAAGGCCGTGGCCTTGGCCTCGCTGCCTGGCGAGAGTTCGCCCTTGATGTATTGCTCCATCATCAGCGCTCCGATGGGCACACCGAATGTGGCACCGAAACCACCATTCTCCACATAGACGGCGATGGCAATTTGAGGGTCATCCTTCGGAGCGAAACCCATGAAAGCTGAGTGGTCTTTGCCTCGGTTCTGCGCCGTACCAGTTTTTCCGCACACTTCGTACATCGTCGTGTTGGCACTTCGGCAGGTTCCGCCCAGAACGGCCTTGCGCATACCCTCCACCACCAGCTCGTAGTTTTCCTTCTTCACCTTGGTGTAGTGCTTCACCTTCAGGCTGTCGGCAATCTGTCCGTCCTCAATCGCCTTGACGACATGAGGCGTGATGTAGTAGCCCCGATTGGCGATGGTGGCACCGAGATTGGCAATCTGCAACGGACTGAGTGTCACCTCGCCCTGTCCGATGGCGATGGAGATGACGCCCAACGCATTCCACTTGCCCAGCCGGCGGTCGTAGTATTCGGCATTCGGGATCATGCCACGGGCTTCACCAGGCAGGTCAACCCCCAATTTGTAGCCGAATCCCATCGAAACCATGTAGTTCTTCCACGTGGTCATGGCCTCCTGAATGGTCTTGTAGTTCGTGCGGTTGTTCAGCATGTGGTAAAGTCCCCAGCAGAAATAGCCGTTGCACGAAGTGGCGATGGCAGGAATCAGCGGAAGTGGGGAACCATGTCCGTGACAGCCCACTCGCATGCCATGGGTGACGAAGCCACGATAGCAGGGATAGGCGGTGGACGGGGTGATGATGCCTTCTTGCAGGAACGTCAGCGCCTGCGACGTCTTGAACGTGGAGCCCGGAGGATAGGTTCCGGAGATGGCTCGGTTCAGCATCGGCTTCATCGGGTCGCGTTGCATCTCCATCATCTGTGCGCCACGTTGCTTGCCCTCCATGCGATGAGGGTCATAGCTTGGCGAACTGACCATGCAGAGAATCTCGCCTGTCTTCGGCTCGATGGCCACGATAGCACCCATCTTTCCCTCCATCAGACGCTCGCCCAAGGCCTGCAACTTGGCATCGATGGACAGCGTGATGTTCTTGCCTGGAACGGGTTTGCGGTCAAACTTTCCGTTCTGATAATGTCCCTGGATACGTCCACGGGCATCGCGCAACAGCACTTCCACACCCTTGATGCCACGGAGCTCAGGCTCATAACTGCGCTCCACACCTTGCTTGCCGATATAATCGCCTGGGTCGTAATAGTCGTCGTTGTCCACTTCCTTCTGCGACACCTCCGCCACATCGCCCAGCACATGGGCACAGTAGTCGGTGGCATATCTGCGGATGGTTCGTTCCCTGACATTGAAGCCATGAAAACGGAACAGCTTCTCCTGCAGGATGCTGAACTCCTGCGAAGAAATCTGGTTCATGAACAGCTGTGGTGTGTAGGGGGAGTAACCGGGATTCTTGTTGCGATCCTTGATCAGATTCATGCGTTCGTCAAACTGCTCTTTTGTCATGCCGAGCGTCTTGCAGAAGTCGAGCGTGTCGAGATTGTGCACCTCGCGCATCACGACCATCACGTCGTAGGCCGGCTGATTGAACACCAGCAGTTCTCCGTTGCGATCGTAGATGACACCACGCGCCGGGAAGATGACCTTGTTGAAGAAGGCATTGTTGTCGGCAGACTTCTTGTACTCTCCATCAGACAACTGAAGGAAAGCCAAGCGGGTGATATAGCTCAGGACAATGACCATGGCTATACCACCGATGACGTACTTGCGGTATTCGTAACGATGACTTTTCATGGGTTCTTGCGTGGACGAACCAATAATTCTATGCCGATGATGATGAGCGTGGTCATGACTGCGCTTCCGACGATGGAAATGGCTGTCATTGGCCAATCATTCAGGGTGAAAGCATCCAGCAGATAAAAAGCGCCGTTCAGCATGAGCATGAGCAACAAGACGTAGAACATGTAGTTCCAGAAGCCCAACGTTTCCATGGTGGGCGTGAAATCTTCTGCCGCATCGTGTGGGGTAAATATGCCAAGCAATGCGGGCTGGCACATGGCTATCAGCGTACAGGATGCCGAGGCCATGCCTGCCGTATTGCTGAAGATGTCGTAGAGCAAGCCGATGGCAAATCCCCACAGCAGGATGCTGATGCGCGATGTGTTGCGATGGAAACAGACCACCATGTAGCCTATCACCAAGGGGGTGACATAGCCCAGCAGGTGGATGTTGTTGCAAACCAACACCTGGAAGAATAGCAGAATGCACAGTCTCAGGAGACGTGAAATGAATACTGAACTCATCTTACTGTATCGGTTTTTACTGTTGCCTCTTGTTCGGAGGTCTGGGTTGTTTTCTTCTGTTCGGAAGTCTGAGCCCCCATCGTTTCGGCATACTTCTTCTCCAAGTCAGCCTTGATCATTTCCTCTTCGGCCTTCTTCTTCTTCTCTTCGTCAGCCTTTCGTTGGGCTTCTTCCGCATCTTTCTTCTGTTCCTGACTCTTGAGGATGCTGTCTTGCTTGGCAGGATCCACTGCCATCTCCTCCAACAGATGACGCTCTGGCGAATAGTAATCCGTAATCACAGAAACCTCGCGCAGGGTGGGGAAGTCGGTGAACAGCCTCACTTTCAGCCTGTAGGACATGCCGTCAGTGGAGTCGTCGATGCCCGTGACGATTCCGATGGGAAGTCCGGGAGGGAAGATGTCCGAGTAGCCGTTGGTCTCGACGATGTCATTCTTCTTCACCTTCGCATGACGGGGAATGCTGGTTGCGTATGCCACATTCGCATAGCCACGTTCCCACACCAACGAACCAAAGTATTCCGAGTCCTTCAGACGGCAACTCACATGGCTGTTCTCGTTCAGCAGGGGCATCACGATGCTGTAGTGGAGGCTCGTCATATAGACGATGCCCACGATGCCTCGCGAGCAAATCACACCCATCTCTGGTCGGATACCATCCACCTCTCCCTTATTGATGGTGATGAGGTTGTTGGCCTTGTGCAGGGTGCTGTTCACCACCTGGGCAGGAATGGTGTGGTAGAGCGCAGGCAATTCAGGCATACGCTTCACGCTGTCATTCTGTAGGGCTTCTTCCAACTGTTGGCGCAGACCATACACCTCCTTGCGGAGTTCCTCATTGGCCAACTCCATGTTCTGGTTCTCCTCCCGCAGATGAATGTATGACGAAATGCCACTAATGACGTTGTAGGCCGTACCTACCACGTCATTAGCGGTTGTGAAATACACACTCTTCTGATAACCATTGTAACTGAAGAGAAAGACCAGACTGATCACCTCCAGAGCAATGAACAGAAACCAGTGCCTATTCTTGATGATTAAGTCAATCAGTGCACGCATGGCACGCTTATCTCATGAGGAACTGGAAATTATGAACGTTCTTCAAAGCGATGCCTGTACCCTTGGCCACTGAGTGCAATGGGTCGTCATCCACATGGAAAGGAATCTGCATCTTTTCGGTCAGACGCTTGTCGAGGCCACGCAAGAGGGCACCGCCTCCAGTGAGCCAGATACCGTTCTTCACAATGTCGGCATAAATCTCTGGTGGTGTGGTTTCAAGTGCCTGAAGCACAGATGTTTCAATCTTGGCAATCGTCTTGTCGATGCAGTGTGCAATCTCCTGATAGCAAACGGCAATCTCCAATGGGAGGGCGGTAATCTTGTTGGGACCATGCACGATGAAGTCTTCTGGTGCTTCATCACCCAGGTCTGCCAAAGCCGAACCCACATTGATCTTGATGCGTTCTGCCATGCGCTCCGACACCTTGATGTTGTGCTGATGAGCCATATAAGCCTGAATGTCGGCTGTCAGTTCGTCGCCTGCCACACGGATGGAGTTGTTGCTCACGATACCACCTAACGAGATGACGGCAATTTCAGTGGAACCACCACCTATATCGACCACCATTTGACCTTCGGCAGCCTCCACATCGATGCCACATCCAATGGCTGCAGCCATTGGTTCCTTGATGAGATACACGTCACGTCCGCCAGAGTGTTCAGCGCTGTCACGCACGGCACGAAGCTCTACTTCGGTAGAGCCCGATGGTACACCGATCACCATGCGGAGGGAGGGGGTGAAGAGGTGATGGCCTGTCTTGACCATCTTCAGCATGCCACGCATCATCTGCTCGCAGGCAAAGAAGTCAGCAATCACACCGTCACGCAGAGGGCGACACACACGGATGTTCTCGTGAGCCTTCTCATACATCATTTTGGCTGTGTTACCCACAGCGATCATCTTTTTGGTGTCCTTGTCGAGGGCAACCACCGATGGCTCGTCCACCACAATCTTACCATTATAGGTGATGATGGTGTTAGCGGTGCCAAGGTCCATCGCTATATCTTGTGTCAAAGAGAAAAATCCCATAATATGTTGCGATTTACTGTTTTCTGCTTATTTTGCGAAATAATTGTGAATAGCTGTGTCGTAGTGGCTGGAAGTGGCGAAAGCGCGTTCAGCGAATTGTTTGCGCTGTGCCTTGGTGGTTTCAGCGCCTTGTGCCTTCACGATGTCGAGCAGGGGCTTGTATTCAGCCTTGCTGGGCACGATGACCACATCGTTGAAGTTCTTGGCAGCTGCACGAATCAGGGAGATGCCACCGATGTCAATCTTCTCGATGATCGTGGGTTCGTCATTGGTCGATGCCACAGTCTCCTCGAAGGGATAGAGGTCTACGATGACGAGGTCAATCTCTGGAATCTCGTATTTCGCCATCTCCTGCTGGTCGCTCGCCAATTCGCGACGTCCCAAAATGCCTCCAAACACCTTCGGGTGAAGTGTCTTCACACGTCCGCCGAGGATGGAAGGATATGTTGTCAAGTCTTCTACCTTTTGGCAAGGGTAGCCGAGACTCTCGATAAATGCTTGTGTACCTCCTGTTGAAAGGAACTTTACTCCATTTTTGTTCAGTTCTGCCAGCAACTCATCCAATCCATCTTTGTGGAACACGGATATAAGCGCAGTTTTGATTTTCTTTGTGTCAGCCATTGCCCTAATTGATTTATTATTATACCTATTGATTTGATGATTCCCAAAACGCTGTGTGCGCACACAATCGTGCACAAACTTTTGCTTTACGGACTGCAAAGTTAGGCATTTCTTCTGACACATTATTAAAGAAATTAAAAATTTTCTGCCTTTATGGGAAAATTTCTTGGCAGAACGAAAACTTTCCACTAATTTTGAACCCGCAAACATCAAAATGCAATCTTTATGAAGCAAATCATACTCATTTTCTTTGCCCTCAGTTCGCTGTCGGCTCAGGCACAATTCTTCTTCGATTTTTCACCTCGTCAGCAGGTGGAGCAACGACGTGAGAAGGTGACAGCGCCTGCATACAAAAAAGGGATGGAAGGTGTCAAGTCTTTCATCCTCAAAAACTTTAAGCAACCCAAGGAGCGTGAGCACGTGGATGGGAGGATTGTAGTGGCCGTGATTGTGAACGTGAAGGGCAACGTGGAGGATGCCCAGATAGTTCGTTCTGTCTCTCCCACGTTGGATGCTGAGGCCATTCGGGTGTGCAAGAAGATGACCTTCAAGCCTGCCAAAAGGGGCAAGGAAAAGGTGAAGGGACGTGTGGACATCCCATTCCCCATCCGTAATGGGCGAGTCTCATACATCGATCTGCCCACTACAGAAGTGTAGGGATTGGCGATTGCTGATAGGGTAGTGTGCTTACACTTCAATGGTGGTGTGCTTACACTTTATTTCACCCCCACATAAATGTCGTTGGTGGTGTAGGTCTTTCCTGCGTAGATGGCATTGAGACTGATGCCAACGGCTTCGTTGCCACGGGTCTTGATGCAATGCACACGACCTGTGTAGCGAATCTTCTGACCTGGCTGCAACGTGGTGGTGAGCGATGGGGACACACTGAAGGCCTTGGGATCGCTCACTTCCAATTGGATGATGATGTCGCGAAGCACAGACTCGGAGGTGTTGGTGATGAAGCCCTCCACCTCAATCGTCTCATCCTTCGAGATGTAGCCGTCGCCATCCACATCCATGTAGGTGAGGTCTGAGAGGCTCACGATGGCTGAAGGCGCTGTGCTTTTGGCTATTCTGCCGTCTGACGTCGTTCTGTTGTAGGCACCACCGCCTGTCTGATAGGGGATGTCGTCATCCGTTCGCCTGCTGACACCATTCTGTTGCTCATACCTGCGGTTAGCCTCTGCTTTCTCGTTCTCTTCGATTTGCGAGGCGATGCCCACACCTAAGACGGCACCTATACCCATGCCGATGAGACTGCCCAAGGCAGCGTTCTCACCACGGAAATGGCCATGTCCAGAAAGGAAACCGACTGCAGAGCCGATATGACTGCCGATGATGGCACCATTCAGTCCGCCTGCTGCCTGATAAGAACTTGTGCAACTGCTTACAAGCATCGCTACTGCCAATGCCGAGCATGTGATTTTTGTCTGCTTCATTTGCTTCATTGTTAGTTGTTGAACATTTTCTTAACTTTTGGTCTCTCTTTCTACCGTATATTCTTCACGGATTCTATTGGTTTTCTATGTAATCGTCAATCAATCGTCTGGCTATCGACATCTTGTCGGGGATGGGCGGTAGGTGGTCTTTGTTGAACCATCCTGCTTCGCTCAGTTCCTCCTCCTGCACATGGACTTCTCCACTCACATAGTCAGCCGTAAAGCCGATCATGATGCCACAGGGGTAGGGCCATGCCTGACTGCCGAAGTATTTGATGTTCTTGATCTTGAGTCCCACTTCCTCTTCCACTTCTCTCCTCACGCAGTCTTCCAGCGTCTCGCCTGTCTCCACAAATCCCGCCACCAGACCATACATCTCGCTTCTGCGGAAGTTCTTGGCATGCACCAAGAGGATTTTGTCTTCCTTGTGCACTCGCACGATGATGGCTGGACTCACCTGTGGCCACACTTCCTTTCCGCAGTGGGTACATTGCTTGCTGATGATGGTGGTGCGTTTCATGGGTGCGCCACACACTCCGCAATACTTCGTGTTCGAATCCCAATAGAGCAGTTCTGCTGCCTTGCCGGCTGTGTTGTAGAATGCTCTGGGCAACATGTTCCACGACTCCCTCAGTCCCATGGTCACCCATCCTTCCATCTGAGAGGGTGGGGTGGTGAGGCTGTAGCTCATGCAGGGGACGCCATCGATGGGTGGGAGTTCCTGACGGGGTGTCCATTCCTTCATGGGGAAGGGGGGCTCCGTCGCACAGGGCACTCGATAGCCATCGTTGTCTTGTTGCAACAGCAGGGCATTGCTGATGAACACAAACCAATATCTCTTTTGCGTCTCCATGTCGCTAATTTGCATTTTCGGGGTCAAAATTAGGCATAATTTGTGATATATGCCCCTTTTTTAGTCTCAAAAAACCTTAAAAAAGTTAAGACTTGCCGATTTAGTTGCTAATTATGAAAAAAAAGGGTACATTTGTACTCGATTTTGACAACTACAATGATTAATTTGAGTGAGAATGAACAACGTTAGTCGCGCGTACATATATATAATAATGACGCTTGCCGCTTCCTTATGCTTCACATCGGCATGGGCAGATAAACGTGACAAGGACAAAAAGAACAAACAAGCTGTGACGATTGTGACTTGGGAACCCGATCCTGTGGCTCGCAAGTCTCGTCCTGATCGCCATCCTGCAGTCTTGGAGATGCCTCATCTTGGCACTTCCTCTTCTTCCTACAATGTGGCTGGAGGTCGAGGAACGGGAGGCAGTGAGGCGCATGGCATTGATGTGAGCCACTATCAGGGACGCATCAATTGGGATGAGGTGGCTCGTGACAGCCGTGTGACTTACGTCTATCTGAAGGCCACCGAGGGCACCAACACGATTGACGACACCTACACCTACAACTTCACAGAGTGTAAGCGTGTGGGTCTCAAGGTGGGCAGTTATCTCTTCTTCCGGCCCCATCTTTCAGCACAAGCCCAGTTTGACCTCTTCAAGTCGCGTGTCAACACCCGTCAGCAAGACCTCCTGCCCGTCATCGATGTGGAGGTCATTCGAGGGGTGTCCGAGTCTGTGATGCAGGCTCGTCTGCTCGAACTCTGCGACCTCTTCGAACGTGAGTACGGCAAGAAGCCCATCATCTATACAGGCAAGAACTTCTACAACAAATACATATACGGAAATCACCGGCTGCGTGCCTACAAGTATTTCATCGCCGCCTACTCTTTCATCGAGCCAGACCTCTATGGCGACCATGATTATGTCATGTGGCAATACTCTGCCACCGGTTCAGTTAGGGGCATCCGAGGCAACGTGGACATGAGCCGCTTCGTCGGAAGACATACCATTAAGGATATTTTGTATAAATAACTCAACTTTTGAGGGGCAAGGGGCAAGGAGCAGGGGGCAAGAGGAATGTTATGTTCGCTTGTTTGCCATTTGGGTATGTATGAGCAAGGTATCCTCTTGCTCCTTGCCCCTCGCTCCTTGCTCCTTAACTCAACTTGCGAAAGTTGAGTAAATAAAAAGAAAGGAAAGGAAGTTCTTCCCTTCCTTTCCCTTCTATAGAAGCTTATTCGTTTTCATGTCAGGGAAGACCACCTTGGGTTTGAAGTGCTTGGCCTCCTCGAAGTCCATGAGGGCGTATGCCATGATGATGACGGTATCGCCCACCTGCACCTTGCGTGCGGCGGCACCATTCAGACAGACACAGCCACTGCCACGTTCGCCCCTGATCACGTATGTGTCGAAGCGTTCGCCGTTGTTGTTGTTCACGATATAGACGCGTTCGCCTGCAATGATGCCCACAGCATCCATCAGGTCTTCGTCGATGGTGATGCTCCCCATGTAGTTGAGGTTGGCTTCAGTCACCTTCACGCAATGCAACTTCGATTTCAGTACTTCTATCTGCATGTCATTCAATTGATAATTTATAATTTACAATGTATAAAGCTAACGAGAAACAACAAAGCTGTAAAACCCACCGCATGGCTATTATATATTATAAAAGCTGTAAAACACGCCGCATGGTTATTATATATTACAAAAGCTGTAAAACACGCCGCATGGTTATTATATATTATACATTGTCTATTATATATTTACTTATAGTTGATATTATCGATGAGTCGGATGGGAGTGGCACCACAGAACACCGTGATGCAACCCTGCACGTGGTCTGCCTCATCCCACGATGTAACACTCTCCAACGAGAGGGCATTGACGATGTCGTAGTACTGCACTTCAAGCCCCTCCACTGCGTTGATGTCGCTGATGGTCTTCTGACGGGTTTCCTCCACAGAGTGCGTCTTGCTGTACTTCACGCTCGCCTTCAAGGCCTTGTAGATGTTGGGTGCGATGGCTCTCTCCTCAGGAGCCAACAGGGTGTTACGGCTCGAGAGTGCCAGACCATCCTCTTCCCTCACGATGGGGCAAGGGCAGACCTCCAAACGTTTTGCCCAGTCCGTATCCTTCGCCACATAGTCGGCCACCATCGCCTTGATGACGGCAATCTGCTGAAAGTCCTTCTCGCCAAAGTAGGCTCGGTCAGGCTCCACCATCATGAAGAGCTTGCTTACAATCTGGCACACGCCGTTGAAGTGGCCTGGTCTGAACGCACCCTCCATCACTGTGTCCGTAGGCGGATAAGAGAATGAGCGAGTGTCAGGCTCAGGATAAACCTCCTCCACCGATGGAGCGAACACATACGTGGCGCCGATGCTCTCCAACAGGGCACAGTCGGCATCCAAGGTACGTGGGTAAGACGCCAGATCCTTCTTGTCGTTGAATTGGGTGGGGTTGACGAACACGCTCACCACGGTGGCGTCATTCTCCTTGACACTACGGGTCACCAACGATGCATGTCCGGCATGGAGCGCACCCATCGTGGGCACCAGTCCCACGGTCTTCCCGTCACCTCTCAGGGCAGAAACCTTCTCCTTGAGTTCCTTTACAGAATTGATGATTTCCATTGCTTGCTTTGAATCAGAACATTGAAAAGTGGTGCAAAGGTACGGATAAATGGCTGAATAACCAAATGAAACTCCCCCTTTCCCCTGTAAATAGCCACAAAATAGCTGAATGTCCCAACAAAAGTACAAAATCTGTAAGAAAAAATAAATAATTTAAGTTTCTCAAGTTTATATTTTTATTTGTATTTTTATATTTTTCCTTCGGCGCCACCGGCGCAACAAGACATCCGAAACTTGTATAAAAGATATAAAAAGAAATTTTTGGGATGGATGCCTGATGGAAAACTTTTTGATTTGATTGAAACACTCTGTAAACTCGTTTACAAGATGCTTCTAACAAATAAAAAATCTTTATTCTCTCTGTAAGAAGAATAAAGCGTCCTGTTTTCGACAATAGAACGATGCAAGCTCGCTTGTAATCTTCTAATTTCAAAAACAAGACTTCCATCATAAAAGACAAAATCCTTAGTTCCTCAATTCCTTAGAGTAGAATAAGGTAATTATTGGTCAATTCTTGGACATTATTGTTCCAACCCCAAGCGCAGCGACCCTTTCTGTGATTTGACTCCGTCGAGCTAAAGGTTCTGTGCTTTCTGTGTGACATAAAATACCATCCCGCATGGCCAGCTTATTCAGAGAATTAACGATGAATTAATGAAAAATTATCGATAACTTGTGTTAAAATTCCTTCAAAATTCGCTGTATATTGAGAAGTTTTTGTATTTTTGCAGAAAATTCTGATTATGGAGAGAATAAATCGTGCTGACTATTTGCATCAGGTATATAGTCTGTTAGGAAAAGGCGAGGCCATTGTTCTGACAGGTCATCGTCGGGCTGGAAAGAGTTGCATCTTGGAACTCTTGGCTGCCGAGTTGGCTGCTGACGGTCACGTGATATATATCGATATGGAAGACCCGGCGAATGCTGATTTGGCCACGTTTCGGGAACTATCGGATCACATCAAGACATCGGTGAAGGCGGGGCAGCGCAACTACGTGCTCGTGGACGAAGTACAAGAGGTGACGGAATTTGAAAAGGCACTGCGTTATTGGGTGAAGCAAGATGGTGTGGATGTGGTGGTGACGGGAAGCAATGCCGCCATGTTATCAAGCGATATCGCATCGTCGTTTGCCGGACGCTACCATCGTGTGCATGTGAGCAGCCTGAATTACTCTGAATTTCTACGGTTCTATGGACTGGAGGATTCCGACAGTGCGTTTTCGCAGTACCTGCGCTGGGGTGGTATGCCATTCCTCTATCGCATACCCTTGGAAGACGAACGCACCCGCATGGAGTATCTGGGCAGCATCTACGACACCATTTTTGTGAAAGATATCGTGCGCCGCAAGAGCGTCCGTAACGTGTCGTTGCTGGACAACCTGGTTCGATTTGTGGCAGATAACAGTGGTAAGGTGTTCTCTGCCAATAGTATTGCCAAATATCTCAAGGGAAATAACCTCGCTGTGAGTGCCAACACAGTGGCGGAGTATATGGACTCTCTGTGCGACACATATATGATAGATCGTGTGAAGCGTTACGACATCAAAGGCAAGAGCGTGTTTGAGCAGCAGGACAAATACTATTTTGAGGACCTTGGATTGCGGAACTATCTCTGCCGTGACAAGCGTAGTCTGGATATAGAGAAAGTGTTAGAAGGTGCAGTTTATCTGAAGCTGAGGCGCAGCGGGTATGAGGTGTATGTAGGACAGCTCAATGGTAAAGAGATTGATTTTGTAGCACGCAGGGGCGACGAGCTGATGTATGTGCAGGTTGCCTTGCAGGTGACAGGTGCAGATACCTATCAGCGTGAGTTTGGCAATTTGAAACTCATTAAGGACAACTATCCCAAATATGTGGTGACGATGGATCCGAACGTGGGGCTGATTTATGACTCCGGCATAGTTGCCTGTGCGGCCAGACAATTTCTCTTAGACGTTGAATCATGAACATTTTTCTGATGGATTCATTGATGATTTTGACCAATTTTTGATAAGATTTGTAAGATTTCTCGCGCAGCGACCACACCCCAAAGCTTCTCGCATCGATTTTCCTCAAAATATTTGATATTTACAAAAATACTCCATATCTTTGCACAGTATGCAGGACAAAAAGCATAGGTTGAGCAAGAAAGATGGGTATCGGCTCATCTACATCGTTTATAAAAAACAGGAGGAAGTGGGGCTACTTGATGTTTATCCCAAGAATGGTCCAATGCAACAATTGGACATCGATGATGAGGAGGTCGTTCATTTGGTGCAGCAATATCTTGAGGAGAAAAAACATGGCGTGCTTACTTCATATCATGTTGAGAGTTGATAGTTGACAGTTGAGAGGATGTGGAGATCTTGCCATGCTTTTTTGCCAAAATCACTAAAAATTCAGTCAAAGTTGCTTAAAAACGACAAAAACAGCACTTTGAGGGTGAAAAGATGTGGAATTGAGAAAAAAGGATGTACCTTTGCAAACCAAAACGCATCGGGAAAATATATGATGAAATACGAGATATATTGTGATGAAAGCTGTTGGGAAGCTTTGTACGACAAGACTTCCCATAGTTATGCTGCTATCGGTGGAATATGGATCCCTGCTGAGAAACGCAAGGGAATTAAGACTTTTATTTCAGAACTAAAAGCTAAATATGGATTATATGGTGAGATGAAGTGGAATCATATTTGCCCTAAGTCGGTGGATATGTATAGAGAGATGGTGAATATGTTCTTTGATGATGAGCAAATGAGGTTTCGTGCAATCTGTATCAAAGCTGCCGAGGTTAACCATGAACGTTTTAATGCTGGTAACGGAGAACTGGGTTTCTATAAATTCTATTTCCAATTGATTCATCATTGGATGATAATGGGCAACAGTTATCATGTGTTCGTTGATTACAAGACGAATGGTTATCAACATAGAGTGAGAGAACTTGGCACGATTCTAAATAACACAAGTACGGCTGAATTGACTCAGATTCAAGCTCTTCCCTCTGAGGAATCTGTTCTCATTCAGATGGCAGATGTCCTGACTGGTGCTGTCGCGTCTGCATTTAATGTGCCGAGGCTTGGGAGTGTGTCAAAACAGAGTGTTAGAGATCTGATTGAAAAGAGACTTGGACATGGTATTATGGGGACTCCTGTTGGAGAATCGAAGTTTAATGTCTTTAACATTAATCTGAGAAAGGATTGGTGATGGCTGATACACAAAAGTACTATGGCAAGTTGCTGGTGGTAAAAGATCATACAGAGGCGGATTTCCGCAAAATTTGGTCTGATGAGTATTGCAAGAAAGTCATCAGGACGCATGACGGCATAAGGGTGCATTTCTATGATAACAATTTTGACCATGCTTTCTTTGAAAGTAGTGTAAGAAATGGCAGTAGGCATAAGTCAAAATCGAAAGATGTGTTTTCTCGACGGAGGGTGGCAAGAATGATGTGGATAAAGGATGTGTTGGCTGATGAGTCTGCGAAAATGTATGTTGGTTATGACAGTAAGGCAAAAGCTTATTCTCAATCCAAAAGGGTTTCTGTCGTGAAAGGAGATTATGTGGTGGTCATACAGTTTTATAAAGAAGGGCATGCCCGTTTTATCACTGCATACGTGGCTGACAATTCAATTGGAAAGATTATCAGCGGGCCGGAATGGAATGAAGAAGTAAAGTGAAAAGAAAAGGACGCTGATTGACTGGTTCAGCGTCCGAAACCTCTGTAAGTTCCTTACTATAAGTAAAGACGCTGCAAAGTTACATTCTTTTCATTAACTAAACAAATGTACAAGCATTTTTTTTGATTTTGACAATTTTTTTTAACATTCTAATGTTATCTGAAGTGATTTGTCGAAGATATAGAAGTGCTTCGTAACTGTTCGGTGAACCCCGTCTAATATGGTTGACAGTTGAGAGTTGACAGTTGATAGTTAAGGGTTGAGAGTTGACAGTTGATAGTTAAGGGTTGAGAGTTTAGAGTTGATAGTTAAGGGTTGAGAGTTTAGAGTTGAGAGTATAGAGTTGAGAGTTTAGGGATCTTTTAATGGTTATAGGTTATGGGTTATTGAGGGGAATTAATACAGCAGGCCAAACATCCAGAGAGGAATCTTGTTGCCAAAGCCGATTTCTATTCCATCTGCGACAACAAAGCTGTTGGGGATGTCTTTGATCTGATCAAACCCCTTATTCTTACCACCCACCTCAAAGAGGTATTTATTGTTTATCAACAGGTCGCCCTGTTTCGGGTACTGGATAGTATGCCCCTGAGCAAGCATGGCTGCGAACAGTGACTCGCGGATAGTCCCTGTGTCAGCATTTGTGGTCAAAGCATGCATAAGGTTGGGATTATTGAAAAGAATCTTCTCCGGCTTTCCTAATGCCTTGAGATCCTTCCGGTCTGTATATAACAGTCTCAAGAGGGCTGCACGATGGAGCAGGAATAGAAGACGGATGAGCTGGTTGCGCGTCGTGGACAAAGCGTCGCATAGAGAAGATATGTTGGGGGTGAAAGGCTTCATCTGGGCTAACAGAGCTAAAAGGCGTTTGGCCTTCTGCAATGTCTCATATTCAATCTTTTCGACTGCAGGAATGTCATTCTCTATGACTGTGGTTATGATCTTCTGAATTCTCTCATAATAGCTGGTGACGGAGGACGTCTCAAGAAAGAACGGATAGTAGCCCTGCTGAACATAACGTTCAAAATGAGGCAGCACCTTGAGTTTTGATGCAATGCCCGCAGCTATCTGCTGGTGTCGTATGAGAATGTCGTCAAAAGCTAATGTCTCCAACTGGGCAGCACCACTGATGGCAAGATATTCACGGAAAGACAATCCTTCTAAATGATAGCTACGCAGACGGCGTGAAAGGTCAGCCTCAGCATTATCGATTTCTAATAAGGAAGATCCCGTGAAGACAATATGGAGTGAAGGATAGCTGTCGTAGATGTTTTTGACAGCTTTGATCCAGCCTGGATAACGATGTACCTCATCAATGAAAATATGCGTTACACCATGTGTGTAGAGATATTCGGTCAGTTCCTGCAAGGTATGGGTGCTGAACCAGATGTTGTCGAGTGAAACATAAAAAGCTTTAGACCAATCGGGGAAGGTTAGCTTGATATGCTGCAAGAGCATGGTGGTTTTGCCTACGCCACGAGCTCCCTTGATGCCGATGAGCCGTTCTTCCCATTCTATCTGTGAATATAATTGCAATTGGTTTCTTCCAAAAGGCGGTTATATGCCATGAATAATGCTTCCATATTGAATTGAATGTTTGATTTGATGATGCAAAGATACGGAAAAGTTTCTTTTGAAAGAAAGAATTTGTGTCAAAAAGTTTCTTTTAAAGGAAAATTCTTTGCATAATTTGTTTCTTTGTAAAGAAAAGTGGGGAGTTGACAGTTGAGAGTTGACAGTTGATAGTTGAGAGTATTTTAATGGTTATGGGTTATTGGTTATTGAAGGGGGATAGTATAGAGTATAGAGTTTAGAGTTTAGAGTTAAAGTCCCGCAGAAATGGGGGAAATGAAGGAAAGGGAGCTTCTTGCGAGAAGCTGGCCATGCGGGATGTAAGATAATGGTTATTGGTTATGGGTTATTGGTTATTGAGGGGAGTTAATACAGAAGTCCGAACATCCAAAGGGGAATGCGATTTCCATGGCCAACTTCTGTGTCATCAACTGCGAGGAAACTGTCTGGTATATCTTTTATCTGTTCAAAGGATTTATAGTTGAATCTGCAAATATTGAGGCTATTTTTGCATTTTGAACCTCAAATTATCCGCAAAATTCACATATTGAACTATAAAATGGTTCCTGCATGATCAAAGGACGATTCTCTGATCCGTTTCAGTTTGATGGAAGAGTACTTGATTTAGCGAAGAAGGTGGAGGGTGTAATACCCTCTCTGCCCTATGGGCATCTCTCCCTGTGAGGGCGAGAGCCATGCGGGGTGGGGGAGAGTTGAGGGTTGACAGTTGATAGTATTTTAATGGTTATGGGTTATTGGTTATGGGTTATGGGTTATTGGTTATTGAGTTATGCTTCGTGATTATCAGATAGAGATGCTTGACAGGCTGGAAAGAGCTTGGCAAGGACATCGCAGTGTATTGGTGCAGATGCCGACAGGAACGGGAAAGACCGTCCTGCTGGCAGAGGTGGTGCGTGACCAGATGAAGCTGGTGGATGCACCATCCGTGCTGATTGTGGCACATCGTCGGGAACTGATTGAACAGATCAGGAACACGTTGAAGCGGTATGGGCTGGATGGTGCGAATGTGGTGGTGGAGAGCATCCA
Organism: uncultured Bacteroidaceae bacterium; assembly: GCA_905234125.1. Classification (GTDB taxonomy): domain Bacteria; phylum Bacteroidota; class Bacteroidia; order Bacteroidales; family Bacteroidaceae; genus Minthosoma. The sequence continues at coordinate 37,139 of CAJOGQ010000016.1, forward strand.
GAAACTGTCATCCCCCACCAGTCAACTGTCACCTGTCAACTATCAACTGGTCATCGTTGATGAAGCCCACCACGCTCTGGCCAAGACCTACAGGATGCTGTGGGAGAGATGGCCGGAGGCGAAGTTCCTGGGACTGACCGCCACCCCATGCAGACTGAGCGGGGAGGCCTTCACGGATCTGTTCGAGGTGCTGCTGCAGTCGTGGACGATCCAGACCTTCATCGACAAGGGATGGCTGAGCGACTTCGAGTATGTGAGCGCTGCCCCTGACAACAGGATGATGCAGCAGGTGAGGGGACTCAGGAAGCGGGGGCTGGGGGGCGACTACCAGGAGAAGGAGATGTGTGCAGTGCTGGATGTGCCCGAGAGCATCGAACACCTGTACAAGACCTACAAATCTTTTGCGGATGGAAAGAAGGGCATCGTGTATGCCATCAACCAGCAGCATGCCCGGCATATCGACGCCTATTACCGGGAACAGGGCGTCAACTGCTGCGTGATTGACAGCAGGACACCTGCTAAGGAGAGGCAAAGGATGGTGGAGGACTACAGGAACGGACGGATAGACGTGCTGGTGAACGTGGACATCTTCTCGAACGGCTTCGACTGTCCGGAAGTGGAGTTCATCCAGCTAGCACGTCCCACCTTGTCGCTCTCCCTCTACCTCCAGCAGGTGGGTCGCGGCATGCGCATCAGCCAAGGCAAGGAGGCGGTGATGATCCTTGACCAGGTGGGCATGTACCAGACCTTCGGGCTCCCCACGGATGAGCATGACTGGGGACAGGCCTTCCTCGGGAAACTCGCTGGCAAGGGCAATCCGTCGGAGGTGAGGGGCATCGTCGTCAGGGATGACATGGACGACAAGGAGCTGGTGAACCTGGAGATGGTGCGCATCAAACGCAGTGGGGAGGCACACCGCAATGTGGAGGTGTTCATCCAGAACGGGAAATATGGCATCATGTTCGACGGGAAGGTGACCTGCCCCGCACAGTTCGAACGCATCAGGAGACTTTCCGACGGCTATTTCGCACTGGCCACCTATCCTTACCTCATATACAGGAACAAGGTGACGGTGATAGACAGGCAGGGACGTGACCTGAAGGCATCGCTCTATGGAAAGGTCAAGCAGGAGGGAGACCTCTTCCATGGCCAGTCCTCGGAAGGCAAGATGACGTACTGGGATGGCAAGGGCAGGACCTATTATGATGCACCGCCCGCTTTTGAGCGAGTGGGCAATCTGGACATGGTCAGGACCGGCAAGAACCAGTACCAGCTCAGGAGACCCTCGACATTGATGCCGAGACCTGTCTGCAAGAAGGACATCTTCTACAATGACAAGCTGACGGTCATCAACGACATCGTCATCCTCAACGATGACAACCACACCGTGCTGAAGCCATCCTGCTATTTCGGTGACAGGATGCTGGTGGAGGCGAGGAGGAACGGCCATCGGTCATTCAGGTGGGTCACGCTTGCCGATGGCCTCACGGACGAATACACCGATGATCTGTATTGGGAAGGGAGCACGGAACCTCTCTGGAAAGACACCAGAATGGTGAATGCCGGGACGGGCAAGCTGGAATATATGAGTCCTGAGTGGGGAGTTGAGAGTTGAGGGTGTGTAATGGTTATTGGTTATAGGTTATTGGTTATTGAGGCCATGCGGGGTGGGGGGTAGAGCTTATCAAGTTGACAGGTGACAGTTGACAGCTTATCAAGTTGACAGTTTAGAGTTTAGAGTTGAGAGTTTAGGGTTGAGAGTTTAGGGTTTAGAGTTTAGGGTTTAGAGTTTAGGGTTTAGAGTTGAGAGTTTAGGGTTGAGAGTTTAGGGTTGAGAGTTTAGAGGGATGAGAGTTTAGAGGGATGAGTAAGAATAATAAAAGTTAAAACTTAAGTTTTAATTGGTGGAAATGCTCGTGGATTGGCTAAAAAGTTGTACCTTTGCACTCAAATTTGTAAATATCGAAAGAAAACAATGAAAAGAATAGCAAT
>CAJOGQ010000017.1 GCA_905234125.1 uncultured Bacteroidaceae bacterium
AAGTTGACTTATCGTATCTTTAGCACGCTTGGCTTGCCAAGAATTGATAGTTGACAGTTGACAAAGCTGACGCGATGCAAGCAAGTAGGGCATCAAATGGAAAGAACCCGTGCAACCTTTGGGCTGTACGGGCTCTTTTAAGTGCCCCTTGCCCCTGAGAAGCGTGCCCTTATCTGGTAAGGCAGGGGCAAAGTCTGGTTAATCTGCTGAATCAGCACAAAGTGAAGGGTTTCACTCCCATCTGTCAACCCACTTGATTACTGGCACGCCATCGGTTCCAAACTCGATGGGGAGCCAGAGGTGGAGGCTTTGGGAGAGGTGGCGTTCGTTCCAGATGTCGGCCATGAAGATGGGCTTTCCGTTCATCTCGTAGATGTAGGTGCCTTGGGCGCCAAAGGTCTTGTTGGCTGGCATGTCACGATAGCCTGTGGCTGTACCTACAAAGGGAGAAGGATGCTGTGTCCATGGTCCCCAGATGCTCTTGGATGAGAACATACGTGCCTCGTTGGGAGCCCAGCCTGTGCATCCTGAACAGATGAGCCAATAGGTGTCATCGTGCTTCACAATGCAGGGAGCCTCGTTCTGGCCACCAGGAGCCACCATCACATACTTGCCTGTGTAGTCGAGATAGTCATCGGTCAACTCGCTCACCAGGAGGGTCAGGTTCTCCTGAGAGGAGGTGATGTGATAGGCCTTGCCTTTCTCATCTATGTATACGGTCATGTCACGGCTCATCTGACCGCCTTTCATGTCGCGCCAAAGATACATGCCCTTCTCGACCTCCTTGCGCCATTCGGGAGTCCACCAGTCCTTCCACTTGGAGGCATCTGTCTGCTGAGCCAGTTGCTGAGCCTTCTTGTTCATGTCGAAAGGCCATTTGCCTGCATTCACACGAGTGCTGCGAATGAATCGGAAGGGACCTGTGGGAGAGTCGCTTTCAGCAAAAGCCACACGGGCTGCCTCATAACCACGTCCTTTGAGTTCGAGATGGAAGAGCATCACAAATTTCTTAGTCTTGGCATTGTAGATCACCTTGGGGCGTTCCATGATGCACCCCTTCTCGATGTCGTGGCCAGCTTCCTGACTCACGGCCAAAGCAATCCCTTCGTTCTTCCAGGTCTTGAGGTCTTGGGAGGAATAGACGCCCACGCCTTCCTCTGTGGTGAAACCCCGATAGGGACGGTTCTCGCCATACCAATAATACGTGCCTTCATACTGGATGATGTTGCCACCATGGGCATTGATGTGGTTGCCCTCAGTGTCCATCCAGAGCTGACCATTCACTTGTTCCTGTGCTTGTGTTTGTGGGGATGTCAACAAAAAAGCCATGAAGCACAGGGCAAGGCTTCTCGTCCATCGGAGTGTTTTCATATCTTCTTATTTGATTTCAAAATCCAGACAACTGCGCTGCACGGTGTAGGGCCGTACCTTGGTGTTGGCTACAGCCACGTGTTCAGGATGCTGGGCATAACCTTTCAGGGCATCCTCCGATTCGAGGGTGCTGTCTAACATGACATCGGCATTGGAGGAGGCCAGTCTGCCGTCGATGTTCACCTTCACGTCCAAGAGTCCAGGCACCTTGCCAACCAGTCCTTCGAGTCCTTGCTTGATGCCTTGCTTCACTTGCTTTTTCTCGTCTTCCGAGAGTTCTGGATTCAATGTCCAGAGGATAATGTGCTTAACCATAATGATGAGTATTTGTTAATCAATGGTGCAAAGGTAATAATTTTAAGTGGAAAGTGAAAAGTGAAAAGTGAAAAAATTGCTGCCGCATGGGGGGACATCCACTTTATTTCCTTAACTTTGCAACAAACTTTCATTTTGAGCATGGAAAGAAGGCAACATAACTACACGGAACAGGAGGCTTACCTGAAGTTGTCTGCCCAGTGTGCCATGAGTGAGCAGTGCTGTCACGACATGATGAGAAAGATGAGGAACTGGCAGATGGACACGGAAGTGGCTGAGAAGGTGGTGGCAAGGTTGGTGAAGGAAGGTTTCATCAATGAGGAACGGTATGCCCGTGCCTTTGTGAGGGACAAGTTTCTTTACAACCATTGGGGCAAGGTCAGAATTGAACATGAACTGAAGATGAGGCACATCGCCCCCAAGCACATCGAGGCAGGTCTGGAAGAAATTGAGGAAGAGGACAACTTGGAGGCACTCAGAAGGCTCATTGAGAAGAAACGACCCTCCGTGAAGGGAAAGAGCGACTATGAAATCAAGGGAAAACTCATCCGCTTTGCCTTGAGCAGAGGATTTGAGATGGATGATATTCTTGAAGTGGTGGAGGGGTTAGAGTTTGGGGTATAGAGTTTAGGGTTTAGAGTTTAGGGTTTAGGGAATGAACGTATGGGCTGACATAGTGGATTTCTTGTTTCCTCGCCGATGTGTGATGTGTGGCAATCGTCTGACAGCACAAGAGAAGCACCTCTGCACGGTCTGTTTCATGCGTCTGCCACTGACCGATCACCACAAAGTGGAGCACAGCCTGTTGGAGAAGCAGTTTTGGGGGCTCTTCCCTGTGGGTAAGGCTGTGGCCATGTTTCACCATGCTGGCGAGAAGACACGTCATATCCTATATAACATCAAATATTGGGGACATCCAGAATTGGCCACCTATCTGGCCACCATCTATGCCAAGGAACTGCAGGAACACCACTTCTTTGAGGGTATAGATGCCATCATCCCTCTGCCCCTCCATTGGCGTCGTCAACTCAAACGTCACTACAACCAGAGCCACTACATAGCCCGAGGCATCAGCAAAGTGACAGGACTTCCCATCTATAAAAATGTGGTGAAGAGAACAGCCAACAACCCCTCACAAACCCACATGAATGCCCAACAGCGTTTAGAGAACGTGAAGGAAATCTTCACCCTCAAACAACCAGAAGCCATCGAAGGCAAGCACCTCTTGCTCGTGGATGATGTGACCACCACTGGAGCCACTCTCACCTCTTGTGCCAAGGAACTGGCCAAATCCCCTGGTGTGACCATCTCCATCCTCACCCTCGCTATAGCTTCACGAACACCAGTCCCTGCTCCAGAGCAAGACTACATCGACCCGTCTGCCTTTGGTGTTCCTCTACTCAACTGATATTTCAACCATCAAACAACATCTACATATATGAAACGTATTCTTTTTGTCTGTCATGGAAACATCTGCAGAAGTCCGATGGCGGAGTTCGTGATGAAGGATTTGGTCAGGAAAGCAGGCCGTGAAGGGGATTTCTATATCGAGTCAGCTGCTACATCGACAGAGGAATTAGGCAATCCCGTCTATCCGCCTGCTCGTCAGAAGTTGGCCGAACATGGTCTTTCGTGCAAGGGGAAGACTGCACGCCAGATGAATCGGCGAGACTATGAGGAGTTTGACTTGTTGATCGGTATGGACACATGGAACATCCGCAACATGGAGCGTATCAGCGGAGGAGACAGAGCGCACAAGATTCATCGTCTACTTGACTACACACAGCGTCCTGGCGATGTGGCTGACCCTTGGTACACGGGCAATTTCGAGGCCACATGGCGTGATGTATTGGAAGGATGTCAAGCGTTGCTTGATACAATGATTCCTACAAATTAACAAAAATTTGCCATAAATCCATTTTTTTTGCAATTTATTGTGGAAAAAGGTGTGTGTGTTGTGAAAAAATATTTATCTTTGCAACCGAATCACTCATTATTGTATTCAAACCTTGACATAAGTATCAATAACTAACTATAATTTCAAAAACATGAGAATAATCGCAATGAACAAAAAAATTGTTGTCGGCCTTATTGTTTTGCTGGCTTCATCCATTTGTATGGCACAAGAAGAGGGAGGGAAAAAAGGACTCTTCCACCATGTGAAGAAAATCGCCGATGCCACTATGGTGCATGGTGTGGACACCAACTACATCAAGACTCCCAAGCAGCCTTGGCAGGTCAGCATCAAGAGCCGTGTGTCGCAAACAGACTTGCAGATGCACTCCACCGTTGATGGAGCTGAATTATTCGATGGAGAGGGCACGATGCCCTTGATCAGGGGTGTGGGTGACATGGCAACCGATCCTCGCATCATGACTAAAGTATCCACATCGATAGGTGTGAAAGTGGGCTACAAGGGATTGAGCGCCAGTTATTCCTTCCCTATCGGTGGAGACAAGAGCCAGAATCTTTCGTTGAAAAGCGCAGGCCGCTGGTTTGCTTTGAACCTTCGCTGGCACAAGTTTAAGACGAGAACCCTGAGAACACACTATTCTGGAACTGTACAAAAGAGAGATTATAATGATCAAACGGAAGACATCTATTCCGCTCCTTGGGGGGATACAGCCGGATGGGATGAGACGGAAAAGGAACAATTACCCTCTGACATGTCCATCAAAACACTGATTTTCGATGGTTTCTACATCTTCAACCACAAGAAATTCTCTTATGCTGCTGCCTATAACCAGAAGACCATTCAGGCTCGTTCGGCAGGATCACCTATCGTAGGATTGATGGGCTACTATGCGGATTTCAAATACAATGACCAACGTAATGCCGAATTAATCTATTTTATGGATGATATTGGACGTTTGCGTCAGTATCAGTTGGCTATAGGTGCTGGCTACGCCTACAACTTCGTGCCCGCCAAGGGATGGCTCATCAGTGGTATGTTCATGCCAATGCTGACGGCTGTGAACCGCACTAAAATCAACACCTACACGAGCAATTTTAAGGAGCTCTCGAACGAAAAACTTTTATTATATGCTTTCATAGAATATGCGAAAGAGATGAGAGAGCAAGGTGCTGAAGGCTATGAAGATATAGATTTTGAAAATATAGAAACCGAATTAGAAAATGAGTATCTAAACCAGTATAGAATAGAAAGCACAGGCACGCGCTCACGCAACAACCGCCTTGCCCTGAACTTCACCGCTCGCCTGTCCATCACCTACAACTGGAAACGCTATTTCATCAATGCCAATGGCCAGTTCAACAACTTCAACTACAAGCACGATGCAATGCATGGCCATCTGAACGACTGGTACATCAACGCATCAGTGGGTGTGAGATTGTAAATCAGAATATACGAGTTAAGAACTTAGAGCTCGATAAAGTCAATTACAAGGATTTAAGATGTTGAATCCACAACCGCCTCCTCTATTCGTCAAGAGCAGAGGAGGCGGTCATAATGTCTGCACTTTCCGACGATGCCATAATGCCTAAAATATGTGGTTTTGACAAGAAAGGATGTCATAAACGTAAAAAAATCCCTTTTTATTTTGAATAATGCTCAGTTACTCTTACCTTTGTAGCATGAAAATGATGACAAAGCGACATGTTTCTTCGATTGTGTTGTTGGCAGTGTTCCTGCCGATGTTTTTGCTGTCGTCATTTCATGTACATCCAGATCTTCATCAGGAAGAGGGTGAGTGCAAGGAGTGTGTGCATCATCAGCCACATGCTGGACACTTTGGCAATCAGACGTTCTGTTCGTTCGATTGCGTGTTGTGCCAGTTCCTCACGCTACCATTCTTGTTGGCTCCGATAGTTGTATTCACCGCAAAAAGATTGATTTATTTAGCCTCCCAATGCGAAGTGGAGCAGGGTATTGCTTCCGGCATGGGTGGCATTGTCTTCGGTCGTGCTCCTCCAATGGTTCATTAATCAGAAAGAGAGAATCTAACAACAAGCACAATTTTATTTAAATCAATTTGTATGAAGACAAGATATGTGATGTTGTCTTTGTTGTGTTACGCAACAGCAATGACGGCTCAAAATAATCATGTAGACACATGTGGCGTACAGCATGAGAAGGATTCTGCAGACGTGTTCTATCAGCATTTGCAATTGAACGAGGTGATGGTGACAGGTGTGACGGGTGACACGAAGTTGAAGTACGCAACGGCACCAATTACTTTGGTGACAGGCAAGGAACTCCGTGAGACAACCTCCACCAACATCATCGACGCAGTGGCCAAGCAACCAGGCATGGCACAAGTGACAACAGGTAGTGGTATCTCAAAGCCTATCATCCGTGGATTGGGTTATAACCGCATCATCGTGATGAACGAAGGTGTGCGACAAGAAGGTCAGCAATGGGGCGATGAACATGGGGTGGAGATTGATGGTGCGAACGTGGGTTCTGTGGAGATTCTGAAGGGACCAGCCTCGCTCATGTATGGTTCTGATGCGATGGCTGGTGTGTTGATTCTGCATAGTGCTCCATCGCCCTTGGATGGTGAGGTGAGAGCCAATGCGAGTACTGAATACCAAACGAACAACGGGTTGTTCGCTTATTCGCTGAATGGAGCAGGCAATCATGGTGGTTTTGTGTGGGACGCACGTTTCTCCGACAAGATGGCACACGCCTATCAGAACAAGTATGACGGCTATGTGCCTGGTTCGCAGTTCAGGGAACGGGCAGGCCGACTGATGTTGGGACTGGAGAAACATTGGGGTCATTCACGTCTGATATGGACTTGTTACCATCTGACTCCCAGCATCATAGAAGGTGAACGAGATGAGGAAACAGGCGATCTGGAATGGACGACAGAACGCCACAAGACATACTCGAAGACATTGCCTTTCCAGCAGGTGAAGCACTACAAGGCGGTGTGGGACAATGCCGTCAATCTGCCTCATGGAAACCTGAAGGCTGTAGTGGGCTATCAGCAGAACCGTCGGCAGGAGTTTGAGGAGTCGATGGATGACTATGAGGTGTTTTTCAAGTTGCACACGGTGACGTATGATGTGAGGTATCTGACCCAAGAGTTCGATGGATGGAAAGTGGCATTAGGTGTAAACGGCATGTGGCAACAGTCCCAAAACTTAGGTGAAGAAGCGCTGATTCCTGAGTATCACCTGTTCGACATCGGAGGTTATGCCACTGCAAGCAAGACATGGGAACGCTGGACGTTGAACGGAGGACTGCGCTATGACAACCGTCATCTGAAACATGACCAAACCAACCGCTTCGATGGTGTGACGGGCAGTGTAGGAATGGTATGGAATGCCGACGACCATTGGAATGTGCGTCTGAATGTGGCCAGAGGATTCCGTGCGCCCAACATGAGTGAGTTAGGAGCAGATGGTGTGCATGAGGGGACGGTGCGTTATGAGTTAGGCAATGCCAACTTGAAGTCTGAATTCAGCTGGCAGGCCGACATAGGTGTGGACTTCACCTCACACTATGTGTCAGCACAGGTGGCACTTTTTGCCAATCGCATCGAGAACTACATCTTCACCAAACGCATCAATGTGGTGATGGAAGAGGGTTACAACACCTACGAATACACGCAAGGCGATGCCCGACTCTTAGGTTTTGAAGCTGGCGTGGATGTGCATCCCATGCACCGTCTGCATTTTGGTAACACCTTCTCATACGTGGATGCTCGTCAACTGCATCAGCCAGAAGAAACTCGCTATTTGCCCTTCACGCCCGCACCTCGCTGGACGTCAGAGCTGAAGTATGAGTTGACCCATCATGGCAAGGTGCTGAATAATGCTTATGTGGCTGTAGGCTTGGAGTGCTACCTGCGTCAGAACCACTACTACAAGGCGGAGCAGACAGAGACTTACACACCCAGCTACACCCTCCTGAACCTCTCGGCAGGCACAGACCTCATGTGGCACAAGAAAAAATTGGCAGAAGTTTATGTGACAGCCGAAAACCTCTTCAACCGTGCCTACCAGAACCATCTGAGCCGTCTGAAATATACAGATATCAATGTGGCGACAGGACGCATGGGTGTGTACAATATGGGCAGAAATGTGGTGATGAAGGTGGTGGTACCTCTGGTGTTTGAAACAAAGTAACCTGCTTCCGAATAACCGTTCCCCTCGAATCAGCTTTTTCTAAAAGAAAAAACAGGTGTAGAAGACAAAAAAAGTGTCAAAAAGTGGTAAATATGGGAATTTTTCACTACTTTTGCACCACGAAAATACTTTAGAGAGAATCATCATGGGAATTTGTACGATAGGAAACAGCATTGAACTTGCTGCGGTGCCTGGCTTGGATAGTGAGGCACCCTCTTCTGTTTCTATATGGGCCATCTTGTTTGTTGCTTTGTTGGTCTGCGTATGTTTTTACATCCTATATCGGATCATGGCTACAAGAGAACGCAAGAAGCTGGAGGAGTTGAAATCCCAGATGAAGCGTGAGAACGAGAAGGAGATGGACTTGATGAAACAGCATATTCTGACGAATGCGAGTCAGGAATTGCGTCCGTCCATCACAATGGTGATAAGTCCTTTACAGCAATTGGTGGGTGAACCGCTGACGGATGAACTGCGGGGCAGGTTGCAAATGGTGCTGAGAAATGCACAGATACTATTGCATCAGGTCAATTTGTTGCCATCAGGCACGAAGTCAAACATCATACCAGCCATCATTGCGCCGACAGATCCTATCTTCCCTAAGGTTGTCAATCAACCAACCCCAAGTGGTCAGGCCGAAGATTCACAAAACGAGGTGAAAAAGCAAGAAGAACACTCACAGAATGTGGTGGATGACAGCAATGTAGCCCAAATGACAATGGAGCGTGGAGAGATGGAGGAGGAGCAAACGAAGGAGAATGAGCGTTTCACAATGTTGATGGTGGATGATAGTCCAGACATGTGTCGCTTTGTGCGAGATTACTTCCGTGGTGAATACAATGTCCTCACAGCCAACAATGGTGAACAGGCGGTGAAGGCTTTGATTGAGAATGAATACATAGACTTGGTGGTGAGTGATGTGACAATGCCGAAGATGGATGGATTGGAGTTGTGCAGACAAATTAAGACCGACCTGCGTTGGTCGCACATTCCCGTCATCTTGTTGACAGGACGCACCAGCGAGGAGATGGAGGTAAAGGGTCTGGCACTCGGTGCTGATGACTACATCACGAAGCCTTTCAATGTGGAGATGTTGCGGTTGCGTGTGAAGAAGTTTATGGAGAAGAAAGAAGACCGTCAGCGACAATTTCGTGAGAATGCCGATGTGTTGCCCAGCGACATCACCATTACACCTGTAGATGCGGAGTTCATTCAACGTGCCATTCAGATTTGTGAGAGCAATCTGAGCAACGTAGATTTCTCGGTGGAGGCTTTAGGACGTGAGATGGAACTCAGTCGCACTTACCTTTACAAGAAAATTCTGAACATCACAGGCAAGGCACCTGGTGAGTTTATCCGCACCATCCGTATGAAACGCGGCAAGCAATATTTGGAGAAAACCAATATGGCTATCTCTGAAATTGCCACTGCGCTAGGGTACAATAGCCCGAAGCGCTTTACTGAGAACTTTAAGAACGAGTATGGAATGTCGCCTTCTGAATACCTGCGTCAGGTACGGTCAGAGAAAGCGCCAAAGAATTAATACACTATTTATTATGAGAGATTTCAAGGAGATTAAAGTGGCTGTGGCCGGAACTGGCTATGTAGGTTTGAGCATTGCCACGCTGTTGGCACAGCACCATCAGGTGACTGCTGTGGATGTGATTCCAGAGAAGGTGGACTTGATCAATCAGAAGAAGTCGCCGATTCAAGACGAGTACATAGAGAAGTTCCTGGCCGAGAAGGATTTGAACTTGACGGCCACACTCGATGGAAAGAAGGCGTATGCCGATGCCGACTTTGTGGTGATTGCCGCCCCCACCAACTACGACCCTGTGAAGAACTACTTCGACACGTCGCATGTGGAAGAGGTCATTGATTTGGTGTTGGAGGTGAATCCAGGTGCCGTGATGGTCATCAAATCCACTATTCCTGTGGGTTATACGGAAGGACTCTACAATAAATATGGCTATGCCATGAAACTGCTCTTCTCGCCTGAGTTCCTTCGTGAGAGCAAGGCTCTCTACGATAACCTCTATCCTTCACGCATCATTGTAGGTTCGCCCAAGCGTATCGAAGTGAAATATGCAGATGAACTGAAAGAAGCGGCTGACACGTTTGCCAAACTGCTTCAGGAAGGTGCCATCAAGGAGAATATCGACGTGCTTCAGATGGGACTGACAGAGGCTGAAGCTGTGAAACTCTTTGCCAACACCTATCTCGCCCTGCGTGTCAGCTATTTCAATGAGTTGGACACTTACGCAGAGGTAAAGGGTCTGGATGCCCAGGCCATCATTCAAGGTGTGGGTCTCGATCCACGTATCGGCACGCACTACAACAATCCTTCTTTTGGTTATGGAGGCTATTGTCTGCCAAAGGACACAAAGCAATTGCTGGCCAACTATCAGGATGTGCCCCAGCAGATGATGACGGCCATTGTGGAGAGCAACCGCACAAGAAAGGACTTCATTGCCGACCGCGTGTTGCAGATGGCGGGCTATTATAGTTATACGAACCGCATCCGTTGGAATGTTGAGGTGGAGAAGGAAGTGGTGATTGGTGTGTTCCGTCTGACGATGAAGAGCAATTCCGACAACTTCCGCCAGTCATCCATCCAAGGCATCATGAAGCGAATCAAGGCAAAGGGTGCACAAGTCATCATCTACGAACCAACCCTGCAAGACGGCACGACCTTCTTTGGCTCGAAGGTGGTGAATGACCTTGAGAAGTTCAAGGAACAGGCGCAGGCCATTATTGCCAACCGCTATGATGCCTGCCTTGACGACGTGCAAGAGAAGGTTTACACCCGCGACATCTTCCGTAGAGACTAATCGGGAGGGGCATAAGGAGTTATTAAGGAAACATAAGTAGATAAAAAATGAAAAAGACAATCTTCACCTGTTTGATGCTGATGGTTTGCCACTTGGTATGGGGGCAGACTTTTGAATTGCGCCTGTTGAATCATTGGGACAATCCTGATGGCACAGTGGAACGAGGCTTTGCTGGACGTTCCATCTGGAAGTGGGAAGAAATTCCTGCTGGCAAAGGTTCCATGCCTTCTTCGCTGAGGGCACGCTATGAAGAGTATGGACGTATCAACAAGGCCTATGGCATTAACGGCACTGTTCTCAACAACGTGAATGCAAAGCCTATTGCCCTTTCGTCAGACATGTTGAAGAAGACAGCAAAGATTGCTGATGTGTTGCGTCCATACGGCATCAAGGTCTATCTTTCCGTCAATTTCGCTTCTCCCAAAGCCTTAGGCGACCTCGATACGGCAGACCCATTGGATGCAAGGGTACCTCAGTGGTGGCAAAAGAAGGTGAAGGAAATCTATCGATTGATTCCTGACTTTGGTGGTTTTCTTGTGAAGGCTAACAGCGAAGGAGAACCTGGTCCGATGGACTACGGACGTACCCATGTGGATGGTGCTAATATGCTGGCGACAGCATTGGAACCCTATAAGGGTATCGTCATGTGGCGTGCTTTCGTTTATTCAGCCAAGGGTGATGGCGATGCGCAGAAGACTCCTGCTCAGCGTGCATATGAAGGGGATCGTGCTAATCAGGCATACGAAGAGTTCATCCATTTCGATGGACAGTTTGCTGACAACGTCATCATCCAAATCAAGAATGGCCCTGTTGACTTCCAACCTCGCGAGCCTGTGTCTCCTCTCTTCTTTGGACTGAAGAAGACTAAGATGATGGTGGAGTTTCAGATTACCCAGGAATATACGGGTGAGAGCATCCACACTTGCTTTTTGGCTCCTATGTGGCGTGAGTTTTTTGACACATTAGCGTCAGTGCAAGGCGGTTCTCCTGTCCTGCCGAACTTTATCGGTATAGCAGGCGTGGCTAACATCGGTGACAGCCCCAATTGGACTGCCAACGACCTCGCTATGGCCAATTGGTATGCCTTTGGCAGATTGGCGAACGATGTGAATGTATCCTCCAAGACGATTGCTGAGGATTTCCTTAAGGACTATTATAAAACGGACAATCCCGACTTCGTTCGTCCGATGACCCAATTACTGCTGAAAAGCCGAGAAGCAGTGGTGGATTACATGATGCCACTTGGATTGCACCATATCTTCGCTGGTGGTCACCATTATGGTCCTGAACCTTGGTATGCTCCTCGAGGTGCCCGAGAAGACTGGCTTCCCCGCTTCTACCATCGGGTGGATTCCATAGGTATCGGCTTCAATCGTTCAGACCATGAAGAGCCTTGTTTGGCTGGAAATATTGGCTCCAACAATGTGAGTCAATATCCAGAGCCTTTGCGTACATTATATAATAATAGGGAGTTCTGTCCTGACAACCTTCTGCTTTGGTTCCATCATGTTCCATGGGATTATACCATGAGCAACGGTCTCTCTTTTTGGGACAACCTTTGCTACACCTATGACCGAGGTGTACGTCAGGCTCATGAGTTTGTGAAGACTTGGGAAGCGATGAGGCCTTACGTTCCTGCAGAGCAATATGAACAGCAGTTGTGGCGTTTTCAGCGTCAGGCCAAAGATTCGCAATGGTGGCGTGATGCTTGTCTGCTCTACTTCCAGACTTTCTCCCATCGCCCATTGCCCCCTGACAGTCCTGCTCCTCAATACACATTGAAGGAACTGATGGATTACCATCTGAGGATGGACAACTATACGGCAGCTGACCCAGCGAAATTGCCTTGACAGGCAATTTCTGGGTCGTCCGGCTCGTATAGGCCTTCTGGATCAGGGTCTGGATCTTCCTCTTCCTTCTTTCCTCCGTTGATGTCCAGCGTGATGATTCCATCTTCTGTTTCCACGATGTTGTCAATCGTCTGACCAAGACCATGTCCGATGTACACATCGTAGGAAGACATCTCTGTCACATTGTTCTCGCCAGGATAGAGGTCTCCATGTACGGAATTTGCCCAAATGGAGTCTGTGTAGTCAAGTGATGAAATCAGTTCTCCGTCCGCAGGCACCAAAGTGATTCGCTGATGAGCCTTGACGGTGTTCACGGTGTTGGAATTCCAAGCTGACTGCTTGAAGTCCACATGGGTAATCATCAGTCCATGATTTGCTCCATACTTCTTGTATTGCGAACTTGTTGCCCATCCCAGGTACCCATCCAAACCGATGTTCTGGCGGTTTTCTAAGATAAAATATTCGTCTGTGTTCTCCTTATTCACCACCTTATAAGCCACACCCTCCTTTTCCAAAGGTTCAATCGTCAGGCTATAAGCAGAGTCTGGATCCAGTTCCACCAGCTTTCTCCATCCCAGAAAGTCCAGCTCGTAGGCAGACAATCCTATCGGCATGCGACCATTGATTTTGTAACAACCTGAATCCATTACATCCCAATAGTCCAGTCCATAGGCGATGTAATTGGTATCGTAGAAATCGGGCAGACCCAATCCGTGACACAGTTCGTGGATGCAAGGTCCGATGCCATCCATCTTCTCCTTAAAAAGTTCGTTTGCACAGCCATACGCACTGAATATAACTGAGAATCCCTCTCCATCCACCGTCGTTTGTGTCAGGTTCTCTTTGGGCCAGATGGCTCCGCTGTCTATGTCTTTTTGATTCTGTCCGTGACCAGCATAGATGAAGAAGACGAAGTCCACCGTACCGTTGTCATTGTTGTCATATAGGCTCCAGTCCACATCCCTCTGCAAGGCTTGCTGACAGGCTTCACGATAGAACTGACTAATATGAATGTCCTGAGACCCTCCCTTGTCTTCACCATAATAAGTGTAACTCTTCTCCAAGGTCACAGGGCCGATGATGTCGAAATCAGGCGTGAACAGTCCTCCTGATTGACTGCGGAAATACTCCTTCACCGAGCAATATGATGTGCTTGGGTGAACACCTTCGCCTGCATTGAAAAACGAATTGTAAAGTTCCCGAACAGCCTCTTCAGTCTCTCCAACAGAAAAGGGCATATCGGGGAACTGCACCAAAATCACAGGTACTTTGGGGGAACCTATGCAAGTCAAGGGAGCTGTTGCCAAAGAACCTACCCTTCGTTGTTTTGTTGGCAACGTTGCTGTGGGATAGGCAGTCAGGTTCTGGATGTGACCACGTGGTTCCATCACCTCCTCTTGTGCCATCAGCCAGGAGAAGGTCATCATCAAAGCCAATATGACACACGTTCTTTTCATGATGCCTGCATCGCTCTTCTTTTCTTTTCCCTTAGTCGGGTAAATTTCTTTCCACCTTGGTTGATGATTGACATGGCGAACACTACAGTGAGGACGATGCCCATCACATAACTGAGGATAGCGCCAGGACTGAGCCAACTAGGAGGAGCGACCGTCACATAGATGGAAGCTGTAGAACCTTCCCAAACATCAGGGTTGTAACTGGCTTGTAGGGTGATCTTATACTTACCCGTCGAGAGGTTCGTCAACTGTATGGGTTGTGCATTATCTGTCATCACCCAAGGTTCATCGGGGTTCAGTCTGTAACGGTACCAAACGACGGTTCCATTTCTGTAACTGCCCACTGCATAGGTCAACGAGAACGTGTTCTGGTCATGCTTCAAGTTCAGTTCTTTGGTCAAGAACAAAGTCTCGTCCAACAAGTGTGTACTATCACCTGGCAGGACAGGGGTTCCATTCACCTCAAGTGCAATAAAATAAGGCGTCAACCGTTCACGTGACAGGAAGAACGCTGTGGGGTCGAAATGTAGCAAACCCTTATAAGTTCCCATATACACAGAGCCGTCCTTGTCCAGACATCCAGCCGAGTAGTTCAGGTATTCAGAAGGCAATCCGTTCTGTATGCCAGAACGGTTCACCACCTTCTTTTCGAGGTTGTAACTGTACAAACCATCAAAGGTGCCGAACCACAAACGGTGATGTCTATCTTCCACGATAGTGTTCACTGACTGGTGGCTCAAACGTTCGGAGGCCATCAGCTGTTCAGTCTTCCCCGTCTTGTCGTTATAGCACATAGCACCATGCAGGTCTGTGCCCACCCAATAATAGCCCCTGCTGTCCTCTATCACCACAGTAGTGCTTTTGTAACTGAATGGCGTCTGTTCTGCCATCCATTTTCCTTGCTTCTTCTGAATCTTCCACAAACCCTTGTCGAACGTTGTCAGCCACACATTTCCGTGACGGTCTGGATATAGGTGGTGCGTATAGATTCCTGCTGTTTCAGACATAAGATTGAATGATTCATCTTCCTCATTGTAGATGTATATGCCATTTCCTGCTGAAGAGAGAAAGATGGTGCTGTCTTGCTCACACATGCTGTTGAAGCCGATGGCCATACCTACGCTTGTCTTGTTCGTTTTAGTGAGGCGCTTCTTCAGTTGCATGGTTCGTGTATCTATCATATAGATGCCATTCATCATCGACGACACCCACAGTTCATCCCCTACAGGCATCAGTGCCTGCACATTGAATGGAGGTGGATTTCCTCCCCACGAAATATTGGCAGACTGCAACTTCTCTTTCTCACGGTCGAACAAATACAGGCCACCATCCTCGGCACCCACCCACAAATTTCCCTGATTATCAGTGCAGATTTCCCTCACCACATTCACATCAAAGCCCTCGCCTTCAGGCTTATAGACGGAGAAATTCTGAGGCGAAAGGCTAATGCGGTTCATGCCACCAAAGTATGTGCCTGCCCATACTCCTTTCTCGTCATCCAGATACAAAGAATGTACCGCATTGCCTGACAGCGAGTTCATTTCTGTACGAGACTCACGGATGCCCGTCACCTGACCATTCTTCATATTATAAATGACGATTCCTCGCTCCGAACCAATCCAAAGGTTCTCGCCATCGGGTGTGATGGCTGTATGACCCGTAATCGGTGAACCTTCATCGTCGTGTGTCAGCAATAACTTTGTGGTGAACTTTTCAGGGGAGAACAGGCATACGCCATCATTTGACGTCAGCAGAGCCAAGTTCCCATCGCCCATCTCCGTAATGTTCACCAACCGATTAAATTTCTCCACTCCTTCAGGCTTCACGTTGTAGGAGCGCAAACGTCTGTTGGGCGAGTCATAGCGATAGAGAATACCATTGTTATCACCCATCCACACCACGCCGTTACGTGTCACAGTCAGACAACTTGGTGCCATCAACCCATCGCCGATGCGCGCCGCTTTCCTCTTCTCTACATCAATCATATAAGCTTGCCCATTCAGAATAGCCCAAAGATTGCCTTCAGCATCAAACTGCATGGCGGATACACTCATCACCTTTGGCAGACCTTGCAACACAAGAGGCTCCAGCTTCTGTGTCATCAATACATACGAATAGATGCCTCGTTTCGTGCCCACCCAAAACCTGTCGTTCCGACCATTCTCCACTGCCAGAGAAGATATTCGACTGTAATAACCACCCAATCCCTCCTTGTCAGGAATGGTATAGACATACGAGTGCTTACCGTCGAACCCAATCAGTCCCGTCGATGTACCAATCCACATAAACCCATTCACCTGCAATAGACAGGTACTTCCACGCACCTGCAGTTCGTCTGTCTTCCCAAAATTTTTGATGTGATAGGCCTTCTGTGCCACCATCGACACAGCCGACAGCACCATCACACACATCAGAACCACCTTTTTCATATCTTTTTAACTTTAATGTTAATCTCTCATCTTTAAACCCTCAACTCTTCCATCCTCCTTTGTCTCACCGCTTCATACAGCAACACAGCCGTGCTCACACTCACATTCAGCGAATCCAATTGCCCCAGCATCGGGATTCTGATATGCGCATCTGCCACTTTTCTCCACATGTTTGTCAATCCCGTTGCTTCTGTTCCCATCACAATCGCCGTGCCCCGCTTCATGTCCACATCATAATACTCCTCCGAGTCCTGCAACTGCGCCGTCAATATCTGCACACCTCGTTCTTTCAGAAACTTGATGCACTCCTCGCTCCCACACATCACACAAGGCACCGTAAACACAGCTCCTATCGAACTCCGAATCAGATTCGGATTATATAAGTCTGTTAAAGCATCACACACCACCACTGCATCCACTCCAGTCGCATCCGCACTTCTCAGTATCGCTCCTAAATTTCCAGGCTTCTCCACCCGTTCCACTACCACTATCAGCGGATTCTCCCCAAGTACTAAATCCTTCAGCTCTCTCTTCCGTTCCTTCACTACAGCAATCACTCCCTCTGTTCCTCCTCTATACGCCATCTTCTCATACACTTCCCTCGTCACCAAGGTGGTTCTGCATGTTGCGATGTCGCAACTTCCTCCCTCCATTTCCTCACACACAAACACACTCTCCACTTCCCATCCTGACTCCACACAGTGCTCCACCTCTCTTCTTCCTTCCACTACAAACCTTCCTGTCCGCCTTCTTTCAGACGACTTCTGTTGCAAAGACACCACGGCCTTCACCCTCGGATTCTGCGTGCTTGAAATCACCAATTCATTCATCTTTAATCTATTATTCCGATGCAAAGATAAAACTTTTCTTTATTTCCACCAAATAATCAGACAAACTTCTCTTCTAATTCTCAATTTAATGCATCTTCTCTCCTCTCCGTCCCATATCCTTTATTTTTCCACAATAATTCCCAATGAAGAAATGCCAGGAATGGGGTTGAGGCTCATAAGATGGGTAATGTGGACTGCGTATTGGTGATTCGCTTGCAAATGGAGGGCTTGTGGACGGGAATAGGATTCGTCGATGAGACGGGTTAGCCCATCTGGATGCTGTCCATCTGCGTAGAGATTGATGGTGAGGGGTACGGAGGACAGAGGAGTACCGTCGCAGAGGACTTCGATTCGGGCAACGAGGTCGCTGTATTGATAATCGTGCGTACTACGTATCCCTAATGTGAGTGCCACATCAAGGTCTGTCTCTGTTGGAGGGATAGAAAAACTGATGGTGTCGTTGTTGTCCCATCTTGATTGAGGCAGGTCTTGGTAGCTCGTGTAGTAGAGACTATCCTGACAGGAGTGAAGAAAGACTGCAAGAAGGACAGCAAGGAGTGAGAGGATGACTTTTTTCATGATTATTCTCCTTTGTGTTCCTTTTTCTTCTTCTTTTTCTTGCGCTTGGAGTTTTGAGAATCGAAACGGTTGATATTGTCCTGCAGAAGGTCTGAAGATGGTGTCTCTGGCTCTTTCACCTCGTCGGTGAGAGATTCAGGCTTCCGTCCTTCTTTGTTCATTTGGATGATTTCGAAGGCACGACGGGCACTGATGGTCTTCTCGTTGACAAGGGCTTTCTTGTCTGTGGAGTAAGTGAGTCGATGGGCAAGGATGTCAGCCTTGAAGAAGAAATATTCCTCGTCTTGGGTGTGGAGAGAAATCTCACGTGATGGGAGTCGCTTGAGAGACTCCATATACTGATCCACCTCGTAGTTCATGCAACACTTAAGTTTGGCGCATTGTCCAGCGAGTTTCTGCGGATTGAGCGAAAGATCCTGAAAGCGTGCGGCAGCGGTGCTGACACTGTTGAAACTGGTCATCCATGTGGCACAACAGAGTTCACGTCCGCAAGGGCCAATACCACCAATTCGTCCTGCTTCCTGACGTGCACCAATTTGCTTCATCTCAATGCGCACATGGAAACGGTCAGCCAGCACCTTAATGAGTTGACGGAAATCGACACGCTCATCGGCGATGTAATAGAAGATGGCCTTGTTGCCGTCGCCCTGGTACTCTACATCGCCAATCTTCATCTTCAGACCAAGGTGGAGGGCTATCTGCCGACTCTCGATCATGGTCTCGTGCTCATGCTTCTTGGCTTCTTCGTATTTCTCGATGTCGGTCTGACGTGCCTTTCGATAGATTTTCTTGAGTTCCGTGCCAGGCTTGAGGTTGGCTTTCTGAAGTTGCAGAGGCACAAGGCGGCCCGTCATGGTGACTGTGCCGATGTCGTGTCCAGGACTGGCTTCAACGGCCACAACATCACCTTTCTCAAGCGGAAGTTTGTTGACGTTGAGGAAGTAGCCCTTGCGAGGGGGCTTGAATTGCACCTCTACCATCTCAGTTGCTGTCGCATTATCTGGCAGGTCGGCGAGCCAGTCATAGGTGTTGAGTTTATCTGCGTGGCGACTGCATCCTTTGGCACTGATGTAGCCCGTGCAGTTTCCGCATTTGAATTGTGTCATATCTTTCTGTATTGTTGAATAGTTATATTGAGAGGAGTATATTATCTATTTTTGATGAGTACAATCATTTTGAGGGCAAAATCGAAGAAGACGATTTTGGGGTTGGTATTTTGGGCAATATCTCGTTGGGCGAGGGAAAGTTCGTCCATGATGCCGATGACGTTGCGCTCATTGATGAATGGGGCGAACTTGACAGCGAATTGGGCTTCCTGCTCTGTCATGTAGTTGAGGTCGGACTGACGCTGAAAGTTATATATGAAGTTCTCACGCACCATTCGTTGGCAGTATTCGAGGAAAGCCTTGATGCGTTCTCTTCCCATGCCTGCCACACGATCGCTCCACACTCTCATCTCCTTGACCTTTCGGACATAGGAGAGACGCATGAGTTCGACGAAAAGTTCGAAGTAATAGTCACTCTCGGCATCAGAGGTGATGATGCGCAAGGCTTGTGCCATATTGCCAGCGGAGGAACGGGCTATGCGGTGTGCCTCGGCTGGCAATACACTGTATTTATCGATGAGGGTCTGTTCGATGTCAGTCTCCATGAGACGTGGCACAGCGAGCATTTGGGTACGGCTACGGATGGTCTGCAACACACGGTCTGGCTGTTCGCTGACCATCAAGAAAACGGTCTGCGCTGGGGGCTCCTCGAGGAGTTTGAGAAGTTTGTTGGCACATTCTGTGTTCATCTTCTCAGGCAACCAGATGACCATAACCTTATAACCTCCTTGACTGGCTTTGAGACTGAGTTTGCGGAGAATGGCATCACTCTCATTGGCATAAATCATGAGTTGCTGATTCTCAGCTCCTGACATATCCATCCATTCGGACATACCGAAATAGGGACGTGTCATCAGTTGCTCACGCCATTCTTTAAGGAAATCGTCACAGTAGGAATCCTTTCCACTGGTCTTCTTGTAGATGGGGAAAACGAAGTGAAGGTCAGGATGTTGAAGTTTCTCTGCCATCGGGTTGTTGCCAAGCAATCGCTGGGCATACGCAATGGCCAAGGGAAGGGCTCCGTTGCCTTCAGGACCATAGAGCATCAGGGCATGTGGGATGCGTCCCTGCTGAAACTCGTCGAGCAGGTGCTGCTTCACTTGGGTCTGTCCTATGATTTGGTCGAAGGTCATTTTTTAGTGGTGAGAAGTGAGAGTTTAATATATTTCCTTGGCAATGGCTCGAATGCTTTCAGTGGCTCCCATGCTGTAGAAATGGATGCTGGGCACGCCATGTTGCATCAGTTCTCGGCACTGCTGGATGCCCCACTCAATGCCGAGTTGCTTCACTTGCTCATCGGTGGTGCACTTCTCCATTTCCTTGGAGAGCACTTCGGGCAGATCGAGGTGGAAAGTCTTGGGCAACACGTTAAATTGGCTGAGTTTTGCCATCGGTTTGATGCCTGGGATGATAGGCATCGTGATGCCAGCTTCACGGGCTTGAGCCACGAAGTTGAAGTACTTCTCGTTGTCGTAGAAGATTTGGGTGACGGCATAGTCTGCTCCCAAATCCTGCTTCTTCTTCAGCACCTGCAGGTCATATTCCAGATTGGGAGCCTCCTCATGCTTCTCTGGATAGGCTGCCACGCCGTATGAGAAGGGGGCACCTGGGTTCTTGATAGGCGTGCCGTCGATGAACTTGCCTTGATTGAAGAGGTTGACCTGCTCGATGAGTTCTGTAGCATGAGTGTAGCCATCCTTGGCGGGCTGGAACTTAGCTTCGTCTTTCGCCTTGTCGCCACGCAGGAGGAGAAGATCACGGATGCCAAGGAACTGGAGGTCGAGCAACATATACTCAATATCTTCCTTGGTCATGCCACTTACAACGACGTGGGGAACCACCTTGATGTCGTATTTCTGCATGATGGCACTTGCCACAGCCACAGTGCCTGGACGGCGACGCATGAAGTGGCGAATGTACGTACCATCGGGTTGCTCCACATACACGTATTCACTACGGTGAGTTGTGATGTTGATGTATTCTGGCTGAAACTCTTTCAGCGCATCGATGGTGCTAAAAAGAGCAGACGTGCCTGTCCCCTTCACTGGTGGTAAAACCTCGAAGGAGAAGGCCGTCTTGCTGGTCTTATTGATAAGTTCTGAAACTGTCAAATCTGTCGAAGTTTAGTGATTACTGCAGATTGCCCTTCATCTGATAGTAAGCGGCAATCAGCGCAAACAATTGGATTACTTCTGCAAAGTAAATACCGATGCAACAACACATGAAGCCAAGGATGCAGACACCGACCATGATGATGCCCAGACAGAGCATGGAGAAGGTGTTGCCTGAGGTCATCTTCCAAGAGGCACTGATGGACTCTATGATGCCAGCCTCTGG
This sequence comes from uncultured Bacteroidaceae bacterium, assembly GCA_905234125.1. Lineage (GTDB taxonomy): Bacteria > Bacteroidota > Bacteroidia > Bacteroidales > Bacteroidaceae > Minthosoma. Next base: position 21,202 of record CAJOGQ010000017.1, read on the forward strand.
ATTCTCCACCTGATAGACAGGAGCGAGGACGAGGCGTGGAGCCACGAAAAGACCAGGGATGATACAGCACAAAGTGGCGACGAAGCAGATGATGCCGACAATAAAGCTCACCACAAATGCCTTAGCATATACAGAAAGTGGAAGTTTGAAGGCATCAAAGGTCACCTCTGTGAAGCGACCACTCATCAGGCCTAATGCCAGATTGTAGAGACCAATACTTACGATGAAGCTGATGATACAGGAGATTCCTGTTCCAAAATGAGCACCGATGCCGTTGTTATACGACTGTGCAAGGGCACCAACGCTCTCCCAGTCGCCTCGGCCGATAGCCTCACCAATGGCCTGAGAATCGGAGGGGCTCATGCCACCACCCGTGAGGCTCTGCAGACCGCTGGTAATGATGCCGACTACCAAGTAAATAACTGCAATCAGAAGACCATACTTCTTGGCGTATTCCCATCCAGTGCTGACTGCACTGCTAATTTCTAATGAATAATTTGCCATAATTGTTTGTTTAGTTTTTAAGTTGATTAGAAAATAGTTGTTTGTTGTTTTGTGTTATAAAGAGTTATAAGTTTTCGTAACTGCAAGCAAAGGTGTTGCCCTGAGCGATGTCGCCAGTGGTGAAGCCACGCTTGAACCACTTCATGCGTTGCTGGCTTGTACCATGGTTGAACGACTCAGGCACCACATAGCCCTGTGCCTTCTTCTGCAGGTAATCGTCGCCAATGACCTGTGCCGTGCCAAGTGCCTCTTCCAGGTCACCATCCTCCAAAGAGCCAAACATCTTCTGCTCATGATGTGCCCAGACACCTGCATAGTTGTCGGCCTGCAACTCCAGTTGTACACTGATTTTGTTGGCCTCTGTCTTCGAAACTCTCGACATTTGTTCATGCGCCTTGCCCAAGGTGCCCAACAGACACTGCACGTGGTGACCCACCTCGTGTGCAATCACATAGGCGTATGCAAAGTCACCATCCGAACCCAACTGGGATTTCATGCTGGTAAAGAAAGACAGGTCGATGTACACGCTTTGGTCGGCAGAGCAGTAGAAAGGACCTGTGCTGGCATTGGCACCACCACAGCCTGACTGCACAGAACCACTGAAGAGCACCAACGTGGGAGCCTCGTAGGTCTTGCCCATTTTCTTGAACTCTTCCGTCCACACATCTTCTGTCGATGCGAGCACCTTCTTGGCAAACGATGCCAACTCCTGCTCTTCAGCAGTGGGCTGGTATTCTTCGCCGCCCTGCTGACCTGTGACAACACTGGTCAAATCGCCAGAATTACTGGCCGCCTGGAATGCTTGATTCAGGTCACCAGTCATGAAGTAGGTGATTAAACCAATAACGATGGCAGCACCGATGCCAAGACCACCTTTTCCACCCAATCGGAGACCACCCTTACCACGGCGGTCGTCCACATTTGAACTTTCTCTTCTTCCGTCAAGTCTCATATTGTTTTCTTTTTTAATGATTAAATGCGCATAATAAGCATGCAAAGGTACGAAAAAATCAATTAAGTGAAAAGTGAAAAGTGAAAAATATGGGTTTCCCTATCCGAAAAACCTTATATCCTATCAAAAATCTCCATTCTCCTAACCCTTAACTCCCAATTATTCCATAACTTTGCAGTTGAAAAGAAAATAGTAACCCATTAAAACGTGAAATGATATGAGAATGAAGAATTTGTTTTTGATGCTCATGTTGGGCATGGTGGCATTGACTGCCAATGCACAGAACGGAAACGTGGAAGTTCCTGCCAAGCTGAAGGAAGCTCAGATGTCGGCTTTCGGTTCGAAGAACAAGGAGGCAATCGCTCAGGGAGCCAAAGCTGACAGCATTGCCAAAGCGAAGGCTGAGCAGGAGGCGCAGGTGCAGAAAGACACCGATCCCGAATTTCCTGGTGGTGAGGTTTTCCTCCAGGCTTATCTGAAAAAGAAGCTCCTCCACACGAATGTGGCAGGCAAGGGCGATGTGGTCGTCAGCTTCAATGTGGACAAGAAAGGCAACATCTATGGTGCCGAGGTGACCAAATCTGCTGGCTCGACGCTCGACACTGCAGCCTTCAACATCGTCACGGGCATGCCTCGTTGGCGCCCAGGTCTGACGAACGGTGTCCCTGCCGACAAGCCTGCCAGTGTGACAGTTAGCTTCGGCAAGGAATAAGAGGATTTTCCCGTCAGATAGGAAACTTCTTGTTCATCAACGACAACTTATTAAAAAGGGCTGTATCCATCACGGATGCAGCCCCTTCTCTTTTTATAAAGTGTTGGAAAATTATGCGTACATAGCCACGATAGCCTCGTAGAGCTCCTGCTTGCCAGAAGTCTGCTTAGGCTCACCAACCTTCTTGCCGTACTCGTAAACCTGTTCGAGAGTGAGCTTGCCATCCTCGAAGTCCTTACCAATGCCGCTATCGAAGGAAGCGTAGCGCTCAGCCTTCATCTTCTTGTATGGAGACTCCTCAAGGAGCTTGGCTGCAGACTCGAGTGCACGAGCCATAGCGTCCATACCAGCGATGTGAGCGATGAAGATGTCCTCGAGGTCAGTAGAGTTACGACGAGTCTTAGCGTCGAAGTTCGTGCCACCTGTGCCGAGACCACCACCACGGATGATTTCCATCCAAGCCTGTACCAGCTCATACTGGTCGATTGGGAACTGGTCAGTGTCCCAGCCGTTCTGATAGTCACCACGGTTGGCATCGATAGAGCCGAGCATGCCAGCGTCAACAGCGCAAGCGAGTTCGTGTTCGAATGTGTGTCCAGCCAAAGTAGCGTGGTTCACCTCGATGTTCACCTTGAAGTCCCTGTCGAGGTTGTGAGCCTTGAGGAAGCCGATAACGGTCTCTGTGTCAACATCATACTGGTGCTTAGAAGGCTCCATTGGCTTTGGCTCGATGAGGAAAGTACCCTTGAAGCCTTTGCCACGAGCATAGTCACGAGCCATCGTCAGCATTGTTGCCATGTGCTCCTTTTCACGCTTCTGGTCAGTGTTCAGAAGGCTCATGTAACCCTCACGACCGCCCCAGAACACATAGTTCTCAGCGCCCAACTTGATACCAGCGTCGATAGCGTTCTTGATCTGAACGATAGCACGAGCCACCACGTCAAAGTCTGGGTTGGTGGAAGCACCGTTCATGTAACGGCCATTGCCAAACACGTTGGCAGTTGACCACAACAGCTTGATGCCAGTCTCCTTCATCTTCACGGCGAGGTAGTCAGTGATAGCCTTCAAGTTAGCCTCATACTCCTCAACAGATGCCCCCTCAGACACGAGGTCAACATCGTGGAAACAGAAATATGGAATGCCGAGCTTCTGCATGATCTCGAAACCTGCGTCAGCCTTCTGCTTAGCGATTTCCACAGCGTCAGCGCCGTTGTTCCAAGGGAACTTCTTGGTGCCACCACCGAACTGGTCACCACCCTCAGCACAGAGAGTGTGCCACCATGCCATAGCGAAACGGAGCCAATCCTTCATGGGCTTGCCCATGATCACCTTCTCGGCGTCATAATAGTGGAACGCCATTGGATTCTTTGAATCCTTGCCTTCAAACTTGATTTTACCAATCTCTGGAAAATACTCTTTAGCCATAAAATAGTTGAATTTGTTGATTAAGTAATAAAAATAGAGTTTGTTTGTATGAACTTCCTATTCGAAGTTTGCAAATTTATGCCTTTCTTCTGAATCGTCAAAAGAAAAAGCGACTTTTTTTTGTTTTTTCACAAACTTTTCGACAAACATCAACACGAACCCTTCGCATCGGTCGCTAATTGTTCACTTCATTCGTCAGAGTGAGCGAAAGCACGTTGCCAGTGTCGTGTATCTTGTTGAAGAGCTGGACAAAGTTGGTGCTGTCGATACTGCGCACCATGAAATTGATGGTTGTCGTGCCCAATGTGTAGTCGTAGCGGAAGAAAACATCAGAGATGTGGACACGGTATTCCTTGAAGAGCTGGTGGAACATCGTCGCATCCTTCACAATGTAGTTGACCTTCAGTCGCACAATCTTCTGTTCCTTTCCCTTGAAGAGTCGCTTCTCACACAGTTCCAGCAATGTCAACACCAGAATGATGAGCACACTCGCCACCGTAGCCACGAGATACATGCCTGCTCCCACAGCCAAGCCGATGCTTGCCGTCATCCACATGCCCGCCGCTGTGGTCAGACCCCTCACTGATCCTTTCATCTGGATGATAGCGCCTGCACCCAAGAAACCGATGCCAGAGATGACCTGTGCAGCGATACGTCCAGGGTCACCATTCTCCGTCCATCCCATCAGTTTCTCAGGGATGTATATAGACACCAGCATCGCCAACGTCGCACCCATGCAGATAAGGGCAAACGTTCGCATGCCCGCAATCTGCCCCTTGTGACGGCGTTCCAGTCCCACCATCGCACCCAACACCATACTGAGCAACAACTTACACACAGCACCCGCCATGCTCACATGCTCACCACTCACCTGCCCCAGCAGGCTGTCAAAGTTCTGTAGTTCCATACCTATCATTTCTATTCTGACCACAAAGTTAGTGAATATGCCAATACCCAACAAACATTTTCCCTCTTTTGTTTGGTCTTACAGCGTTTTTACCCACTTTTTGTGCCAAATCTCCCCCAAGGGATAAAGAAAGTGGGCACCCATTGAAGAATGCCCACCTTCTTTGTCTATTATTATGAAAGGATTACTTCACCAGCACTTTTTTCGTCTTTCCATCCTTCATGCGAATGATGTTCACGCCCTTCTGCAAAGTACTGGCAGGTTTGCCATCTATCGTGTAAACCTTGTTTTTCGTTTTTTTATCATCAAAGGTCAATGTTTTGATAGCTGTTTCTTTTTGATGAAATGAGCTCTCTCCAGAAGATTTACACAAAATGGGATTGTATTCTAACTGCACTTTACATAAAAGATATGCAGAAAGACACATAAAAATAGATTGAAGTATGTACCGTGACTTCTCATTATCACTAATGCCCAATTCTGTAGAGGGTATTGGGAATTTTTCATCTCCTTCTGTCCATTCTTTGAGAAATTGATTCACACTATCTATATGTTCCGTGCTATCTGTAGAATTGATATGTAACTCTTTGGTATTCCTAATCGCAGGGTGTTTGTCTGCAACTTTATTGAAAATTTCAAGAAATATTTTTGCCGATTTCTTTGTTTCACTTCGATATAATAGACCCCCAGAAATGGAATACATATTCCATAAATTTTCAAAATTCTGAAGAATAATAAGAAGATTAGTATATAAGAGTTTGTCTTTCATTTTTTTTAAAGTTATATGAATAACATAGTCTCGACAATCCATACCCCATTATTATCTTTGCCTTCATGCTTCAGAACACCTTTCTTTTGTAAAGCAGAAAGGTCACGTTCGATGGTGCGTTGGCTCACCGACAATGTCTCCGACATTTGTTTGCCGGTGATTGTCGGAGATTCTTTGATGAGATTGAGGATTTTCTGCTGACGCTCAGTTAGTTTCGTCTCCGACATATCTCCGTCATGGTCTCCGACATTTTGTGTGTCGGAGGAGGCGAAGATAACGGTCTGGAATTGGGTCGGAGTAGATTTGAACATGGGTTTTAGCTCGTCCTTATAACCTTCCAAGGCTTTGGTCTCATTGCAGATGCGTGAGAGTCCGCTACCTCGTTTCTCCATATAGTCAAGTTGAGCCATTACGTTTGCAAGTATGGGATTACGCCTTTCAGACGACACATCTTTGATGTCCAAATCCTGTATCAGTAAACCATTATACATTCCACCTGGGGATGTTACAATAAGACGGTCATCGTATATGTCAAGATGTACTTCACTGCCCATCACTGTGTAGTCGCGATGGATGAAATGGTTTACCATTGCTTCAAGAACTGCACGTTCCGCATACTCTGGTTTGTTCTTTCGTCCATCAGGCAATTTCTCCCAGCCTCTCCTGGTGTTTGACTTCACAAAGTTCATAGCTTCACGGAGTAGCATGAGGACATTGCCTGTAAACTCCGCATCGTTGATGGCATCGCCCTTTTCCTTTCCATCCCATCGAGTACAATAAAGGCGAGACTGCCATAAAGGACAATCATCGGCAAACAAAGCACCAGCATTCGTTAGGTTCCCTGTGCCAGTTACCAGTCCAAACGACAGGAGATATTTCTTGTCCCATTCTTGTTTGGTGCGGTCTTTGAACGAGTTCGCCAATATTGTAAAGGAATAGTCTTCGATCTTATAATCCGTGTGAAGGGAATCAAAAGTTTTGTTGGAACCTTTCAGCACCAAACGTACCATCTGTTCTGCCGTAGCAGGAAGACTCTCATCACCTACACGGACATAGGCAATGCGCTGGCCATCTCCAACGTAGTAATATGGTGTGTAATGCCCTGCGTCGACTTTGAGTTGCAAGATGCGCAAGCCATCCACATCATGCGGAATCATCTCCACCTCTGGCAGGGGATCCATATAGTCACGAATCCTGCTACTGATGGCCTCACATACATGCTGCACATCATCAAGTCCTTTGACGATTCCATCATTATCTATGCCAAAAAAAAGAGAACCACCCAAGCCATTGGCGAAGGCACTCACGCTTTTCAACCAACTCTTAGGTTTCTTCTCTTCAAGCATTACCTTGAAGTCGTATGCAGTACATTCAGCTATCAGACTATTCAAATCCATTTGGCAGCTAACCTCATATTTTGGTTGCAAAGGTACAAATTTTAATCGAGAATGAGGCATAGATTTGCCGTTTCGTGCGTAATTTAAGCAAATTTTGCCTAAAAATGCAACCATATGGGGCTTAAAGTTATGCCAATTGAAGAAATATGTGTACCTTTGTAGCGCATTATGGCTAAAGCCATCTTTGCAAGACGTTAGTTCGGTAGCCACATAATCGCCACCGTATCTGCTACAAGCAAATAATATGGTAAGTGAGGAACAATTGCAGGCAATACACCAAAAGTTACAGACACTCAAAGAGAGCGGTGAACTAAACGGCAAGGGTGCAGATAGAAGCGAGAATCTGCACAGGTTATTCATGTATCCTGCAATGATGGTGCCCGCCGCACAACATGCTGTAATAAAGGCTGTTGCAGATTGTTTACCTGTAGGAGCATGGGCGATGGATCCTTTTATGGGTTCTGGGACATCGTTGATGTCTTGTATGGAGTTTGGTTTTAATGTTTATGGCCAAGATGTTAATCCGTTTGCCGTGATGCTATCAAAAGCTAAAGTTGAAAAGTACGATATACATCAATTGAAGGAAGTTTGTAAAGTAGTCTTGGATAAAATTTCAAAAGATGAAGATACAACTGTAGCGGTTACATTCAGAAATATTGATAAGTGGTTTAATCCTGATATTCAGATAGATCTATCCAGGATAAGAAGAGCAATACAGGCAGTGGATTCACAACTTATTCGTTACTTCCTGTGGGTAATTATGTCTGAAGTTATTCGTACAGGAAGCAATGACCGTACTTCAACGTTCAAACTACACCGTCGTAGCGAAGAGAATATTCAAAAACGTGATATTAATGTTATTAAAGAGTTCACAATTTTAGTAAATCGCGGTATAGATGATGTTGCTCTTTACTGGGACAAGTTAGCAAAAGAGATTAAGTTGAATGAAGAGTGTCGCAACGCAGAAGCAGATATTCGTTGGGGCAACACCAAGGAATCAATAGAGATAGACACGCGTTTCGATTTGCTCGTTTCTTCACCGCCATATGGTGATAATCATACTACTGTGACCTATGGACAGACTTCCTATTTGCCCCTGCAATGGATTGATCCTAGAGATTTGATTTGTCCGTATGACTATGTTAAGACAACCCAAGAGATAGACAGGCGCAGCCTGGGTGGCCAAACTATAAAGAAAAAGATATTAGCCTCCATTGTGCCGTTGTACGAAAAGACACCAACATTGAAATCTTTCTTTGAAGGAGTTCCAGAAGAAGAGAAGGAGAAATACTATAAAACGCTGTCTTTTATAGTTGACTTTGATGAAAGTTTGGATAAGATAATCTCAAGTATGAAAGATGATGCCTTCTATATCTGGACTATAGGTAACAGATTCGTAGGTAATAGAGAGGTTCCCAATGACCAGATTCTCATCGAACTGATGGAATCACGAGGAATACAACTCTTTGAAAGGGCAGAACGCCATATTCTTAATAAGAAACAGCCCAAAAAGAATAACTATTCAAAAACAATGGAAAAGGAGCATATTCTCATTTTCCACAAGACGGCAGTATTATGAGGAAAGCAAAATTTAAGATTTATCCACACGTTATTCGACAGCTGGGCTCGGAATTGGTTTCCGACTCCATTACTGCAATTATGGAGTTAATCAAGAACTCCTATGATGCAGACGCGGATTATGTAAAAGTTACAATTAATACAGATGAAATTTTAAATGATCAAACCCTTTTCTACCCAGGCCAATCTGGCTTTATTATAATTGAGGATAATGGAGTGGGTATGAATGAGAAAACCATCTTGGATTCATGGCTTGTTATCTCATTTTCAAAAAAGAGGGCAGTCAATGGTGTAAAACCCAAGACGGTAAAAAATAGGACCCCTCTTGGTGACAAAGGTCTTGGTCGCCTTAGTACACAGCGACTAGCGGAAGTTTGTGAGATTTATTCTAAAACAAAGAAAGATGATTATATACATGCCGGCTTTGAGTGGAAATCTTTTGATAAAGTTTCAAAACTCTCAGACGTTGATGTTCTGATGGACAATGAGCCTTTTGATCTAAGTCGTGGTACAAAACTAGTGCTCACAGGGCTTGTAGATAAAGTGTCATGGTATGGAGATAATCTTGAAAGGTTTAAAGCCCAAATTAGCCAGTTAATTTCTCCATATCAAGATAACAAACCGTTTAGGGTGTATCTATCTGTGAACGGAGAATCAATAGATGTTGAAGGGGACTATAAGAGACTTGATGAAGTTTGTCTTAGTGACATCACTTTCAACTATAGTTCTATGAAAGCAAGCATTGAAATGGATATCAGGCTTTTGAAACTAAGAGGAAATGCCCAGAATACGGAACGCTACAACACGTATATAGTCCCCGATAATGGTGAGGCCTTTTTGAATTATTTGTTGAATAAGAAGAAAAGCTCATTATTTAGAAGGGGTGAAAACGGTATGTTTTTGCACTTTTCTGATAACATTGATGCCACACTTATTGATAACAAGGGTATATTTGAGATAGGTTTTTCAAATCCAGGCCCTTTCACTGGAAGGATAAGAGAATTTGCATTTAATAGTGAAAATGAAACATGGTCAAATATCTATAAAAGTTTTGATATTTATAAATCTTTTGTTCAGAATCAAATAGGCATTAAACTATATCGGAATGGTTTTGCTGTTAAACCTTACGGAATAGATGGCCAGGATTGGCTTGGGCTTGCTAAAGGGCAGACCAGTGGTGCGTCATTTTATGGTTTACGTCCAGGTAATGTGATAGGTTATGTTGCTATTGATGAGGATTTGAACAAGAATCTGAAAGATAAGACAGACCGTGAGGGCTTGATAGATAATGACTATTATCGTTCGTTCTATAGAGTAAACCTTGAAATTATACGTCGCGTAAATGAGGCTATGCAGATTATTCGTAGAACGTACAACAAATATATAGATAAATGTCAACAAGAAGGAGCTGTAAAAACATATAATCAAGCAGTAAAAAGAATAGAAGATACTGCTCGTAAGGGTAGTTCTTTAATGACAGATTTCAAGAATGCCAATAATGAAATAGCAACTCTTAGGAAAAAAGTTGATGCCGTTAATAAAGATAATGGAGGCCTGTTTGAAGCAGATTTGCAGACCAAGGAAGAGGCTCTTCAGCAGACATCAGCAGTATTGACCCGTTATAGCGATTTGTTACAACAGGCACTTGAAGTCTTGGAGTCTGCACCCGAGTTGAAGGAGGCTATTGAAATTATCATTCCGATGGTAGAGCAGATGCGCGGCAAATTAGAAGAAGTACTTTCTCTTGCATCCCTGGGTTTGGTTTCTGAAATGATATCCCACGATATGGGACAGATAACCACTAGACTTCTTGATGAAAGTAAAAAATTATCAAAGAGGATTTCCGGCAATAATCCAGTTGAGAAACAGGATGTGCTCTTATTGATTGAGCATATAAAAACCACCGTAACATCAATAAGGTCACAACTTAAACATCTTGACACGTCTTTCAAGTATAACAAAGAGAAAAAAGAAGTTCTATCTCTTAGTGAACTTTTAATGGTAGATGAAAAGAAGTTCTATCAAGAAAAAATAGATCTGATGGGTTTCAACTTCATGGTTGATGTTCAATTTGAATTTAGTATTTTCGTCAATAAGGGAAAAATGATTCAGGTGTTTGACAATTTGATTAACAACTCCATCTATTGGCTTAAGAAATGTTATGATTCAGAAGGGAAATCTGGTCTATTTATGAAGGCAACTATTAAATCCCCTTACGTCTATTTTGAAGATAACGGATGGGGTGTAGATAAAAGCGTAGAAGATTCTATTTTTGAGCCGTTTGTAACCAGAAAACCAGTCGGAGAAGGACGAGGGTTAGGTTTATATATCATAAAAAACCTCTTGAATGCTGACAATTGCGATATAGTGTTGGATGGTGAGAGGAATCGTTTAGGGAATCGGTATAGGTTTATTTTAAATTTGTCTAGTATCATTCAGTAACTAATGGAAGCATTAAGAAAGCGCACAGCGGCGATGCTGCAAGGTGGCCACATAACCAGTTTTATATATGTGGATGATAAATTTGGAAACATCTTGGTTGATAAGGCTGAGAGCAAAATATATGTTGGTCAGCATATAGCTGAAGTTGGTATTATCAACAATCCTGAGATTTGGGAAGACCAATTCGAGGATTGGTGGAAAGAAACCCCGGAAGATGAGCGACAAAAGACCTGTCAGAGCTGGGGGTTAAAAGCAGAGAATGCAGATACATTAAAGGAAAAGTTTGAAAAGATTCTTCCAGATACTATTGAATCCCACTTCTTTACGCCTGAGCAGTTCAGTCAGGAAAGAGATGCAATGCTTGGAAATCTTGACGAAAATCACCAACTTATGATATTAGTGGATCATAAATTGGAGGATTATGGGAGGAATGGCGAAGAGATTTTAGAGCAGATAGCACATCATAGTTATGTGAATTGTGCCGTTTTTTCTGGAACATATCACATGGATAATGAGTTAGAACAATGGAATAGCACACAAGACAAGGCCAATATTTTCACGCTCTCTAAAGAACGAGTGGAATTAGGAGATAACAATGATTTATTGGAAGGTCTGAGAAGTGTGTTATGGCTAAAGCAAATCTCAAGATTGAAAGAACAGACCAAAAGCATGTGCGGTGAGGCTGTCGTTTTTATGAACAGTCAATTGGATGACATGGATCCTGCAACATTCCATAAGGTTGTCTTGGATCGCTCAGAAAATGAAGGTTGCTGGGAGTTTGAGACTCTGATGAGAATTGTATATGCTTATTTTGGGTTAGGTATCAAGGATAGGATGACTAACGGTGGTTATACAGATTTTCAGAAACTCTCATCTTCTTTACGGCAGATAAAAAATAATGCGTCTGCCCATAAGGCTGATGATAAGATTTTAATGAGGATATTTGAAGAGGAGACCTATGAAAGTGCAGACTATATCAACAAGACATATAGTCAGATATGTAACGGAGACATATTCAAAATAGGACAGTCTACAAGGGAGTTTATGCTACTTTGCCAACCTTGCAATCTTGAGATAAGACCAAATGGTAAACGAAAAAAAGAAAATTTTGACCAGTTTTATCTTGTTCCAGTAAGAACTTTAGGTGATGGAGAGCAACAGAAAGCCTTTGAAGTTGAGCTTAGGAGTACATATAATGCCCCCCAAAAAGTAGTACAATTAGCTAATTATTATCGTGTGTCATTAGCACTTCTTGATTTAGTTTCTTTTAATGAAAAAGGTAAGTCTTTCATAGATTTAAATCAGACCGTTGACAATCATCCCAAGAAGAATGTTATCCAAAAAAATATGATGATTCGCTATGGGATAATATGGAAGAAAGTTAAGGAGTATAAAGAAAAATACGATAGAATACAGGCTTCGAATTTTGAAAAGCAAGATAAAGATATCTTGGGAAAAGAGTTCTGCCGACCTTTTGAAATGGGTGATAGTATGGTTGCAAAGCATCCTAAAAAAGTTGACGGAAAGCCAGATGTGTTTGATTTCACAATTGAACGTGTTGGAAGATACAAAGACCCTTTTGCAAAAGATTTGCTAAGTGTTTTTATGGATTATCTTTCAAGACCAGGCTATCCTATGGATCTTAATGTCGAGTAAGTTTTTTGTTTTATGAATGTTAATGATTATATAACTATCCGCCCATATACGAAGTCCATTGAAGAATGGATGGAGGATATGGAGATACCTGCGGGGGAGCGTGGACAGATAGCAGGGGCAGATGTTGTAGCGTTTCCAGTTGGATATAGGGATTGTGAGCAGGCTTTTGCAACCTCTTTATATGATTTTCTTGCCTATGCCCGTGAGCGGGACTTGTTCAAAATTGAGGTTTGTTGCCCAGAAGATGGCTTCACCGAGTTGGAACTCTGCTCAGCAAAGAAGCGACTGGGTAAATTCTTCTTGGCTTCTACTATAACGGGTACTATTTTTTGGGGTGTTGTATCAGAATATATCTATGACCAGGCAAAGCCTATCCTGCCGCAGTTCTCACCTATAGAAAATGTAAGAACACCCCAGTATCTTGAAGCCCCAGAGGTGTCATTCTCTATTGTCATACCCGATTCGCTGGGCAACAAGCAGGAGATTACATATGATGGACCTGTTGAAGGTATAGATAAGATGGGTGAGATTATCAAGACTCTGACCAATGGAAATGGATCTGAATTACATATTGGCGAAGTTAAGGAGTGATGGTTACGACTATGACGCTACACTTGGTTCTATTAAGTCAGAGAAACAGGCTGCGCAGGATGCAGGTGATGAGTTATATGCCAATCAACTTTGGGCAGCAGAAACCATCATTAAAATCCATCAGCAGTTTGTTAAGACCTTCGAGTTGTTGAAGGCTGGGCGGTATTACGAAGCATGGTGTGAAGCTGAACAGGTGGAGATAAACATTCAGTTCCTTGCCAGCAACTCGCAGGAAGGTTGGGGAAACGTAAAAGACATTTATTCGAGGGTACGCCAACTGCAATCACTTTATCCCTATAAGTTTTTTGCCAGTTACGTGATGCACGTGAAAAAAGAGAAGTGTAGTATTTGCGGAAAGGAACGTTCTATACATAATTTCTGTGGCCACCGCATTGGTAAGGTATATAACGGAGAGTTGTGTTGCAACATAGTTACTGATGCAGAACTTAAGGGTATTGATATAGTTGAAAATCCTGTTCACAAATATTCAGTTTTGTTTCCGTCAGATGCAGAAGGCCGTCATGACTACTATGACTACACGTTGGTTGAAGGACTGATGAAATACTGGAGCAAGCCTTTCCAGTTTTGGAAATATGTGGTTCGCAAGGTCTTTAAGCAAAAAGCAGAGTTCCCAGGCTTGACCAACGAATCCTACTGTCCTTGCGGATCTGGCAAATCATATAGTGAATGTCGTGCTTTGAATGCAGAGGGAATAAAACATTGGATTTACACCTTTATGGTGGAACCGATAGATTGAAAAGAGATAACCTATTGTCTACTTTTTCCATCTTACATCATGAGTGAAGTAAGCGAAGCGATACCAACGAAATTTTTAGCTATTGATGACCGAATAATCAAGTTAAATGATTACTTGCTAATCCAGGCAGTGAATATTAAGAATTGATGATAGCAATGGTACACCAATCGAACAAGCACTTCAACACCTATAAGGAGGGACTGGATTTAAAGTACTGCATGGAGTATGGGGGAGGCATTTGACGAATCATAGGGCGAAACGATATTATGGAACAAAAGTTTAGCAATAACTGTTTAGACCTCGAGACGCTGCGGGAGTTCTGCGAGCGAGAGGGTGAAAAGATTGCTTACCGCAAGGGTGACCAACTGGAGCGTGAGGGTGACCCGGCGCGGTGGTTCGCTTTTGTCACTGAAGGATGTTTCAAATATATGAAATATGGCGTGAGCGACGACAAGGCACACATTACATGGTTCTCGTTTGAGGGTGAGTTCGTGTGCGACTACCCCACATTTCTCTATGGCCGTCCGTCACAGGCCACAATTGAAGCCATGGTGCCCAGCCGTGTACTGAGGGTTACGGGTCAGCAACTGGAACTGTTTTTCAATCAAAACATGGAAACGATGAAACTTCGAGCCATGATTGGTGAGCACATCCTCAGCCAGTTCCGTTCACGCTATCTTGACCTCCATTGTACTACGCCCCGTGAACGCTACGAAATGTTGCTGCAACGCTGTCCTGGTATCATGGAGTTTCTTGACTTACAAGACATCGCTTCGTTCTTGAACGTCC
>CAJOGQ010000018.1 GCA_905234125.1 uncultured Bacteroidaceae bacterium
GTCAAGATGGGCATCACCAAAACCGACATCCTTGCCGGCAAGTGGAACGCGTCCAACTATGTGAAGGCCATCCACATCCGTTTCCGTCCAGAGGGCACCTCTGATGATGACATCACCTCGCGCAACTTCAAGGATCAGTGTGTGCTCAGCACTTACGGCGTGGAGGAGAAGGTGGATCTGACACCCGAGGAGTCTGACCCCAAGAAGAAGCAGTTCATCAAGCGCATCACTCCGCTCGATGACTGGATTGCCCAGCAGAAGAGCGCATCAGGCTCCGGCAGTGGTTCCTCCCAGTCCTCTGGTGAGAACACCAACACGGGTGAGGATGAGGGCAACACGCCTCCACCTGAAGGAGGTGGATTCGGAGGGTAAAGCCTCTAAAAGAGGCTTGGGGCAGGGGGCAGGGAGCAAGGAGCAAGAGAATTCCTGACCCTAACTGACCCTGGGGAATATGTGAGGTAAGAAGGAAGATGTGGCCGGAGTGATGCAAGGACTACCCAGTCAGCATATCATCTGAAACAAATCCAATCCCAGTCCTGTATGCAGCTTGAACCCTTTCTTCTTCCTCATCCCTCGCTCTTTGAAATTATGTCACACAGAAATCACGGAAAACACAGAAATGGAATGATTTGCCTATCAGGCTCTGCCTGCCTATCTTTTCTTGTTTCCATCAACTGAAAAACCAGCTCTTCGATTGATGGCTCCAAGACAAGAGAAATAGTTAATAACTATAACAGCAAATTCATTCTAAAACCTCGCTACATACCACGCACAATGTATCATCGCTCTAAGTCTAATCCCAAAGTTTCGTGAGAAACTCGGACTTGCGAAAGAAGTTCTGGGAACTTCGGTATCGTCTCTTTAGACAGGCAACATAGGAAGCTCGCTTACTGATTTGCTGGATGAAGAGAAGATGAAGAACAAACAAGTTTGTTCAAGCAAGTCTATCTATCTGTGTAAAGATGTTGACTATCGTCTTCTTCCGTCGCGACTCGGCATAATTCAAACAAGTTTGATTCTGCACTCGCTGCTCCGTCAGTTCTGTGAATATCTGTGATTTCTGTGTGACCTTTTGAAAAACTCCTGAGAGATTCAAGCCACCACACGCTCTATTGCGGAGAGGATGTTGTCTGTGTTGAAATTGACAAGCAACCCCACCTTCTTGTTCATCAGTCTGAGGTATGTAAGTAACTGTTTGCTGAACAACTTCTTCATCTCCCCTACAGATTTCAACTCAACAATCACAGATTCCTCCACCAGCAAGTCAAGGCGCAAATCAGTTGTCAATGTCACTCCTTTGTAGATTATGGGCACAGGCTTTTGCCGCTCTACCTTGAGGCCTCGTTTTTCCAACTCATAAACCAACGCCTCTTCATAGACAGATTCCAACAGGCCGGGACCAAGGTTCTTGTAAACCTCGTAGATTGCGCCTCTTATCTCATAGGTAATGTCGTTGTCAGTCATAAAATTTCCTTTATTTCCCCAATTTCTGCGGGACATTTTATAACTAAAAACGTATTATTAACGAAATTATTGTATCAATATGAAGAAAGAAACCTGGAAACAAATCATCCAAATCATCATCACCATCCTCACTGCTATCAGCTCCACTGTGCTCGTCCAGAGTTGCCTCCCTAAACTCTAAACCCTAAACTCTAAACTCTTAAGCACCATGAGGGAACTACAACATTCCAAGGTCAAGTTATTGATTATCCATTGTTCTGCCACTCGTTGCGATCGCCCTTTCAGTGTGGAGAAGCTGATTGCCACTGGGAAGGCGCGGTTTGGTCAGGTGTCCTACCACTACTACATCCGTCGTGATGGGGAGATAGTGCCTACTCTGCCGGAGAGTGTCCAGGGTGTTCATGCCCGTCACTACAACCATTGCTCATTGGGTATTTGCTATGAGGGTGGGTATGATGAGAAGGGGCGTGTGGCTGATACGCGTACTCAGGCTCAGAAGGCAGCGATGTTTGCGCTGTTGAAGGAGCTTCGGGAGGAGTATCCTGATGCCCACATAATCGGACACAACGAGCTTCCTCACGTTGCCAAAGCCTGTCCCTGCTTCATCGCCAGCACTTACTATCGAGATTTGCAACCAATTTAATGGTTATGGGCTTATCAAGTTGACAGTTGATAGTTGACTGGTGACAGTTGAGAGCTTATCAAGTTGACAATTGACAATTGCCATGCGGGGTGTAAATAACGATAACCTTAACCCTTACCAAATGGTTTTTTCTTGAAAGAGGTGGGAGGCTTCGTGCCTTTCACCTCTTTTTTGTCTTTTATTCCTTAAACATGGATACAGGAAGATGCATCTTCTGAGAGTATTCTTCCGTTGTTCCTTTGGGAACCTTAATGGTTGTCAAGTTGACACATCCATTAAAGGCATGTTTGCTGATGTCAACATCTGTACATCCTTCAGGAAAGACTACTTCCGTGAGATTACGGCAATGTGCGAAGGCTGCATCACCGATATACTTAATGGATGGAGAGAAAATGATCTTCTCCATTTTAGCACCTACAAAATAACCAGACAAAGCACCAGTGCCATCACCATAGACAAATACAGCATCAGGGAGTGTTAATGTGCCCTCAATAACAATATCAGTATGATCATAGACGGAAGGAAATCCCTGAATGCCCTTATATTCGTTCTTGCCCACAAACTCAAAGATATAATTCAAACCCTCAAACTCCACCACGTTAAAGCCATTCACCTTTTTTGAGGCTTTCTCCATCGTGTATGTTCGAGGAAGATGCTTCTCGTTAAACACTGTCGCTTGAGCATATATTTTCCTTTTCTCATCTTTATACAAGCCGAAGTTGGAAGGTTGGGCAGAGAGGGTTGTCGACACCAAAATCAAAAGTGTCGTTAGAATTACCTTTGTTTTCATCATCTATGTATTAAACTTAATTCCAACGATTGTGTTATATTGTAATGGTTACTCAACTTTCGCAAGTTGAGTTAAGGAGCAAGGAGCGAGGGGCAAGGAGCAAGAGGATACCTTGCTCATACATACCCAGATGGCAAACAAGCGAACATCTGCTCCTTGCCCCTTGCCCCTCAAAAGTTGAGCTTGCGAAACTTAAATAATGGTTATGGGTTATTTCTTTGTAATGGTTAATGGTTATAGTTTATTGGTTATTGAGGGTTAATGAACGCCCCACGAAAATCAGTTGAGAGTTGACAGTTGATAGTTGAGAGAACACTGCAGAGGGTCAACTCTTGGGGAGTGACCATGTTGGTTGCGAAAATAATGTTTTTTATTTCATTGGGTTAATGGTATAGTAGCCACCAGCCTTTTTGCTTCCACGACGTTCAACGAGATGCAAGTCCAGCAATGTATGAATATGCTTATCTATGGTCCTAAAAGGTTTTCCTAATCCTTCTGCAACCATTGTTGCATTACATCCTTCGTGATTTCGAATATATTCAAGCGTTTCCTTTTGGCTACTATTTAATTGACCATTTAATTGACCAATAATTGCCTTTGGTTGGATTCTACTCTTCATTTGATTGAAGCACTCTGAGAGCAAGTCCTCAAGATGCTTCTTACAAATAAAGAACCTTTATTCACTCTGCAAGATGAATAAAGATATTAGTTCTATTGAAGAGTATTGAAAGCGAGCTCTCATAAGCTCTTCCATTATAACGAATATGAATATCCATCAGAAATTTTCTGTGGTATCTGTGATATCTGTGTGATCTGTGGGAGATTTTTTACGGTATTGGGGACCCAAGTACTTGGAGGCGGGGCGCTTGGCGCTGGTGCTCACCAACTGACGGAGGTAGGGTGAGGAGGGTTGGTACTTGGAGATGTATGTTTTTGCCAAATAGCGGTACTGTGGTTCGCCAGTGGCGATGTAGAGGGCGATGTGGAGGTAGGCACGGGTGTCGGTCGCGGCTTTGCTCTCACGGAGTTTGGCGATTTCTGCCAGTTCCTGCTGGACTTGCTTGATGAAGCGTTGAGTGTCTTCCTCTTTGCGCATCAGATGGGAACAGATGAGCATCAGGGCGAGGAAATGGCGCTTCATGGCTCCCTCAGGGAAGGGGGTGTCACGTTTTTCGAAGAGGGTCTGGAGGGTCTTGCTGTCCTCATGGTCACTCACGATAGTGCTGCGTCCATTGACCTTGCGCTTGAAGATGTCTAACAGTTTCTTCTGTGCTGACACCACCAGGGTGGCGTTGCTGTTCTTGTCGGCTGGATCGAGGTAGGTGACGAACAGGTTCTGGAAGGTGACATTGAAGATGTTCAGTTCCACCTGCAATTCCACAAGTCCACCTTTCTTCCGTTTGACGGAGAGTAATTTATAGGTGGCATCCTTGACCTCGAAGGGGGTGCCCACAAGGGGGATATTCTTGCCTACCTGCAAATCGCTCAGCAGGAGTGGCAGATCGAGTTTGACCTGTTCATTGCCACACGCCCTTTTCAGCAACTCCATGTCGTACTGCGAGATGCAGGCATAGTGTTCTGCATCGCTGCGAAGGAAGAAGGTCTTGTCGTTGTAGGTCCTGTTCCACTCTCGGAGCAATGCTTCCAGCATGACCGCATCTCCCTTGACGAAGACATAGCGGTGGAGTGCGGAACGCAAGGAGAAATGCTCCTTTGAAAGCTCTCGACCTGCCTTGTCGGTACCCAACGAAGTGTAGGGAACAAACAAACTGAAACAGTCGGGATGGCTGTTCCGCTCTTCCTCGATGTTCTTCTCCATCAGACGATATTCAGTCCGTTGGGGATCGGTGGCAAGGAGGACAAGCCAACATTTAGAGTTTAGAGTTGAGGGTTTAGAGTTTAGAGACAAGAGTTGAGAGTTGAGAGTTGAGAGTTGAGAGTTGACAGTTGACAAGTGAGAGTTGAGGGTTGAGAGTTTTTGTTTACGGGTTCGTCTCCCCAGACATCTTGTGATGTTTGGGTTAACTTTTTTATTTACAAATGGTTAGAAAGCAGAGTGACGTGAAATCATGTGACCGAAATTCGAGAATGGACTTAGCCCATCTTTTCGGTTGCTCCCAACCTGTCTGCAACCATTCAGCACCCTTGAAAAAGCGTTTTTCAGATACGACTCTTATGAAGAGGTACAACGATTGCGGGCGCAAAGGTACGACTTTTTATTGAATCGGAAATGTTTTTTAACGATATATTGTCTGATTCCCGCTTTTTTATAGCGTTTGGGTGACAAAAACGAACTGTTTTTTCCTAAAAGCCTTTGTCATTATAAGAATAATGTGTAACTTCGCACCCATCAAATTCATGAGGCATAAATGTTGGTTTACACTTTCGATAGAACCTTGGACGGACTCTTGTCGGCTGTCTTTGACGCCTTCTCTCTGCATCAGCAACCAGAGATGCTGGTGGGGAAGGGAGAGCCTCTGCCGTTGTTCTGTGATGAGGTGCATGAGGTGGAGACGGCTGATGATAGAGCTAAACGGGTGTGGACAGGACTGGAGAAACGCTTATCGAAAGAGGCGATGAAGTTGTTGGCCGTGAGTTATTTGTCGGAGTTGTCCGAGTTGGACACGCCTCTCTTCCAGTACATCTGCAAAGCGTTTCGTCAGGCAGAGGGGGCGAGGAGCATTGAAAGGAATTTCTCTGACCCCGATGTGCTGGCAGTAACGAACATCTTCAGAAGGGTGATGCACGAACGGTTGCGGATGATGCAGTTCATTCGTTTTCAGAAGGCAAAAGACGGGACGTATCTGGGCGTGGTGTCGCCAGACCACAATGTGCTTCCTCTCGTGGTGCATCATTTTCAAGATCGGTTTGGAACCCAGCCTTGGCTCATCTACGATGCGAAACGGCGCTATGGTTTCTATTACGACCAGCAGGAGGTGACACGCATTACGTTCCAAGATGAAGAAACTTTGCCTTTTGACCTCGACAACGGGAAGTTGAACGATGAGGTGTTGAGTGAGGATGATAAACTCTTTCAGGAACTGTGGCGAACGTACTTCAAGGCCATCTGCATTCGTGAGCGGATGAATCCGAAGAAGCAGCTGAATGACATGCCGAGAAGATATTGGAAATATATGACGGAGAAGCAGGAATAGTTGAGAGTTGAGAGTTGAGAGTTGATAGTTGACAGTTGACAGTTGACAGTTGACAGTTGATAGTTGATAGTTGAAGCAAGATGGCAGATAAGATGACTCCAGAACAGCGTAGCAATTGCATGCGCAGAATCAGGTCGAAGAATACGCGACCAGAGATGCTCGTGCGCCGTTTTCTGTTCAGTCATGGTTTCCGTTATCGCATTCATGCCAAGACCCTGCCGGGCACTCCCGACTTGACGATTGTGGGGCTTCGTACCTGCATCTTCATCAATGGATGTTTCTGGCATGGGCACGAAGGGTGCTCCATGTATAAGACACCTCAGACCCACGTGGATTTCTGGACACACAAAATCTTGCGCAATCAGCAACGCGACCAAGAGAACCGTCTGGCACTCAAGGCACAAGGCTGGCATGTGGTGGAGATTTGGGAGTGTCAACTGAAACCCAAAGAAAGGGAGAACACCCTGCAAGGTCTCCTCCGTACACTAAACTATATAGTCCTCGAAAATCGAGGTGCCAAAGTCACTTACAACTTCGACGAGGAAGAGGAGATGAGCCTCGTCGCAGACACCACAGAAGGTTTGGAATCATGAGCAACAAGGAGAAAGCACTTATGTTTGTCGGCATACGCGACTGGGAAGGACTGGAGCGAATGCTGAGGAGTCTGAGCAATATGGAGTTCAGACGGATGGAACGTGTGATGAGGGAAGAGGTGCTGACAGAATTGGACAACGAAGCGTTTTGGGAAACGCTCCTACACATTATTATATATAAGAGAGCAGGATTCATCAGTGGAGCGACAGCAGTGGGACATTTGGCAACAGATGGAACGCTGAATTTTGAGGCGGAAGGAGTGAAACTGCTATATGAGCACCTGAAGGAAACGGATGAGGGCTCTATCGTAAAATTGTGCAACATGATGTTGCCAGCGTTACAGACAGAAGTGCAGGTGATGGGATTATGGAGTGCTTTCCATGTGGAGAATGAGGTGACGAGGTTGACGATGTTGCTGAAGGTGGACTCTCCCCTATCCTACTACCTCATCTTCAAGACACTCAAGTTGATAGAGGACAAGGTGGTGGCAAGGAAATGTTGCATGAGCCTCATCAAACGGCAAGATGACAGAGCCTTCAATGCTGTGTGCATCATCAAGGCATATTTTGGATTGGATGACCTGCCAGGACGTTTCTCGATGAAGATTGAACCGTATGAACTGAGTCACATCGATCGGAACTATGACACGTTCTGTCATGTGTTGGATGGGAAAAGACCGAAGGTTTAAGTCTCCCGCGAAAGAGGGGATAAAGAGCCGTTAAAATTCAAAGAAAGATGGAAGCATTATCACTATACGAACTGAATGGGCTGGTAAGACAGACGTTGGAACTGACTTTGGACAGTACCTATTGGGTGCAGGCAGAAATCAGCGAACTGCGCGTGAATCGCCATTGTTACATGGAACTGGTGCAGAAGGAAGCGAGAGGCGAAGGTTTGCTGGCCAAGGCGCGTGCACAAGTGTGGGCAAACCGATGGGCATTCATCAAATCCACATTTGAGGGAATGACCGGACAGTCGTTAGTGGCTGGCATGCAGGTGTTGGTGGAGGTAGAAGTGACGTTTCACGAGTTGTATGGCTATTCACTGAACATCGTGGACATCGACCCCACTTACACGTTGGGCGACATTGCCAAAAGACGACAGGAAATCCTCCGAAAATTGGAAGAAGAGGGCATCAGCACGATGAACAAGGAACTGCCTCTGCCACGACTGTTACAACGCATCGCCGTCATCTCGTCAGCAACAGCTGCAGGCTATGGCGATTTCTGCAACCAATTGATTCACAACAAACGAGGATTGGCATTCAAGACCCAATTGTTCCAGGCAACGATGCAAGGTAACGATGTAGAGCGTAGTGTGATTAGCGCCCTCAACCGCATCGCTGAGCAAATGGACGCGTGGGACGTGGTGGTCATCATTCGTGGAGGTGGTGCCACCTCCGACCTGCAAGGATTTGACTCATTAGAACTGGCAGAGAATGTGGCACAATTCCCATTACCCATCATCACAGGCATCGGACATGAACGTGACGACACCGTGATTGACATGATAGCCCACACAAGGGTGAAAACCCCAACGGCTGCAGCTGAGTTTCTGATTCATCATCAAGAAGAGGAACTGGATTTATTGGAAGACCTGGCAAGCAGGCTGATAGACAGCGTGACAGACACGTTGCAACAGGAGACCACCCGGCTGAAATTGATAGCGAGCAAGATTCCCCTACTCTACTCTGAAGTGAAAGCACGAGAGGGAATCCGTCTCCAACGCATAGCGAACGTGTTGGCTAACAGTAGCATACAGTATATCTCACAAGCCAAGGGGAGGGTGGATTTGCTCCATCAACAACTCATGCTCCATGCACCCATGTTACTCCAAAATGAACAGAAACGTATGGAACTGATGGAAAGTAAACTGAAGAGCGCCCATCCAGACCACATCCTGAAATTGGGCTTCAGCATTGCCCGCATCAACGGCAAGGCCATCAGAAATGCCAATGATGTGAAGGAGGGCGATGAGATTGAGACAACGTTGGCTGTGGGAAAGATACGATCGAGGGTTGAAGGGTTGAATCGGGGGGAAAACCAACGAATACCAACAGAAGGGAGTGAAGGTTAATGTTGAGCTTGCGAAACTTAAATTAAAAATAAATATATGGAACAGAAAATGACGTATGAACATGCGATGAAACGTCTGGAGGAAATCGTGAAAAAAATCGAGAGCGGGGAGATGGATATCGACTTGCTGGCACAGAATTTGAAGGAAGCCCAAAGTTTGGTGGAGTTCTGCAAAGAGAAGTTGACAAAAGTGGAGGAAGAAGTTAAGAAATGCCTCGATATGTGAAAAAAGTGTAATTTTACACTCATATCCTTGTGTGACCCAATTTTTTTTCGTACCTTTGCATCGAATTTTTGGAATTCAGCACGTTGTGCCTTATGCATGACGGTTCAATCCAAACAGTAATTCGAACAAATTAGGCGAATATCGGAAACAACAATGGAGAAAACTCTCGTAATCTTGAAGCCAGGTGCAGTACAGCGCGCACTCGTCGGCGAAGTGACAGCCCGTTTTGAGCGCAAAGGCTTGCGTTTGGCAGGCATGAAAATGATGCAGTTGACAGATGAATTGCTCAATGAGCACTATGCCCATTTGGCAGGAAAACCCTTCTTCCAGCGCATCAAGAACTCCATGATGGCATCTCCCGTTGTATGTTGCTGCTATGAAGGTGTTGACGCTGTGGAAACAGTACGTTCGATGACAGGCAGCACGAACTCAAGAAAAGCCGCCCCTGGCACTATCCGTGGCGACTTTGGTATGAGCTTCCAGGAGAACATCATCCACACGTCCGACTCGCCTGAGAATGCAGTGATTGAGCTGAACCGATTTTTCAAGCCAGAGGAAATCTTTGATTATACTCCTGGCGTATTCCAGTACTTGTATGCAAACGACGAGTACTAATCTTCACACTTTATCAACAACCACTTAAAAAATTACAAAATCGTGAATTTCTCAACTCTCAAAAAAACACTCGGCATTGCCCTTCTTTCATTGGTATCCATCAACAGCTTCGCTCAGGACATCATCGCAAGACAGGCTCCATCCGACAGAAGACTCAAAGACATCCATAACGTTAAACTCAACAATACAGTGGCACTCACTTCAGCCGACCTGAAAGACCCTGCTGCCAACATCTATACGGACTGGACAGACAACCTCCGCAGTTGCACAGGCGCAGTGCCAGCCAACTATAAGATTGACCTCCGTGGCTTCTGCATGCCCACGCCAAGTCGCAAGATCAACTCACCCTTCGGTCCTCGTTGGGGACGCCAGCATGAAGGCCTCGACATCAAGGTCTATATTGGTGACACCATCCGTGCTGCTTTCGATGGCAAAGTACGCATCTGCAAATATAATGGTGGTGGTTATGGCTACTACATCGTGATTCGTCACCCCAATGGCCTTGAGACCCTTTATGGTCACCTGAGCAAGCAGATTGTAAAGAAAGACCAGATTGTACGTGCAGGCGAACCAATTGGTTTGGGAGGTAACACAGGTAGGTCAAATGGTTCTCACCTCCATTTCGAGACTCGCGTGCTCGGACAGCCCATCAACCCAGCCCTCATGTTTGACTTCGAGAATCAAGACGTGACTGGCGATTTCTTCGTGCTCAAAGATGGCATCTCGAAAGGCAGTGTGGCGAAGAAGTAAATAGCAGAAAGAGAAAAGAGAAAGTGAAAAATCCAAGTTACGAACAATCCGAAAGGCACGTAACTTAGATTTTTCACTTTTCTCTTTTCTCTTTTCATATAAAATCCGTACCTTTGCAGAGATTTTCAGAACGGACAATGGATACTCAGCAACAATTCAAGCAAGCGATGGCAGGTTGTCGTGACATCTTCAGCAAGAAGTTGCACGACTATGGAGCCGCATGGCGCATCATGCGACCCTCATCTGTGACTGACCAAATCTTCATCAAGGCCAACCGCATCAGGAGCCTCGAAGTGAAGGGAGTGTCGCTGGTGGGCGAAGGCATCTACCCAGAGTTTCAGGCCATCGTCAACTATGGCATTGTGGGACTCATTCAGTTGGAACTGGGTTATGCTGAGACGGAAGATATGACGGCTGAGACAGCTATGGAGTATTACGACAAATATGCCCAGACCGCCCTCGAACTCATGCTCCGCAAGAATCACGATTACGACGAGGCTTGGCGCTCCATGCGAGTGAGCAGTTACACAGACCTTATCCTCATGAAACTCAACCGCACCAAGCAGATTGAGGGACATGACGGCCAGACGCTCATCTCAGAGGGCATAGATGCCAATTACCTCGACATGATCAACTATTCCGTGTTTGGACTGATCAAACTATCCGAAGCGCAAAAATGACAAGCAAGGTTAAGGCACTGGGACTCACAATCGCTGTGAATGTGTGTCGGCTGCTTTTGGCAGCGACTTTCATCTTCAGCGGATTCGTGAAAGCCAACGACCCCCTCGGCATGGTCTATAAGTTGGAGGATTACATCCATGCGATGGCATGGTTCACACTGTCCGACACATTCCTGCTTGGATGTGCAGTGTTGCTCGCCCTCTTCGAGTTCACCTTGGGCATCTACCTCCTCTTCGGAATCAGAAGGAGACTAACAGCAAGCATCACGGTCATCTTCATGGTGCTGATGACGCTCCTGACAGTCTATATAGTCATTGCCAACCCTGTGTCCGACTGTGGATGCTTTGGCGATGTGCTGATATTGAGCAACGGTGCCACACTGGCGAAAAACATCGTGCTGTTGGCGACAGCCATACTGGTGTTTCGTTACTACCGATTGCAAAAGGAGTTCTTTGGAGAGGGGCTTAAATGGCTCGTTGCGTTCCTGACGCTCTGTTCCATCATTGGCTATGCCATCTACTGCATCATCTGCCAGCCCGTGCTTGACTTCAGGCCCTACAAGATTGGGACCAATCTGCGAGAGGCTGTGGCCAGCACATCCAACCAGCAGTTTGAGGTGAAGATCATCTACGAGAAGGACGGACAGACGCTGGAATTGACGGCAGAGGACGATGATCCAGACGACACGTGGACTTACGTGGAGACCAAGCGCATCCCCAAGGGCGACACAAAGGAACTCGCCACAACAGACTTCTATGTGGAAGATGCAGACGGGGAAGACATTACGGAGGACATTCTACTGGCAGACGGATATACCTTCCTGCTCATCATCCCCAACCTGAGGAATGCAGACGAGGGATGTGTGGACAAGGTGAACGAGGTGTATGACTACACACAAGATCACGACATCGGCTTCTACTGCCTCACGTCCTCTGCAACTCCAAGCGACCAACAATACTGGAGTGACCACACAGGAGCTGAATATAGTTATCATCTGGCTGAGGAAAGGATGCTGAAAACAGTGGTGAGAGGACAGCCAGGTCTGGTGTTGTTGCACGATGGTATCATCATCAAGAAGTGGAGCAATTACAACTTGCCCGACGAAGAGGAACTGAGTGAACAGTTGAGAGTTGACAGTTGAGAGTTGACAGTTGAGAGTTGAGAGTTTACATTTAACATCATACATTTAATATTTAACATTTAATATCCGACATTATGGCAAAGAAAATTGTTGCTGGAAACTGGAAGATGAACAAGAATCTCCAGGAAGGTATTGAGTTGGCAAAAGGTCTCAACGAGGCACTTGCTGCTGATAAGCCCAACTGTGGCGTTGTAATCTGCACACCATTCATTCACCTCGCAAAGGTGTCTGAAATCATCGACCACAACGTGATTGGTCTTGGTGCTGAGAACTGCGCAGACAAGGCTTCTGGTGCTTACACTGGTGAGGTTTCTGCCGAAATGGTGAAATCAACAGGTGCTGAGTACGTTATCCTTGGTCACTCTGAGCGTCGCGAGTACTACAACGAGACTCCTGAAATCCTGAAGGAGAAGGTTGAACTGGCTTTGGCTAACGGTCTGAAGGTGATTTTCTGCATTGGTGAGTCTTTGGCACAGCGCGAGGCCAACGAGCAGAACGCCGTTGTGAAGGCTGAACTCGAAGGTAGCGTGTTCCACCTCTCTGCTGAGCAGTTCAAGAACATCGTCATCGCTTACGAACCCATCTGGGCTATCGGAACAGGCAAGACCGCTACGGCTGACCAGGCTGAAGAGATTCACGCTTACATCCGTTCTGTCATTGCAGAGAAGTATGGCAAGGAAGTAGCTGCTGAGACTTCTATCCTCTATGGTGGTTCATGCAAGGCATCCAATGCTCCTGAGCTCTTCGCAAAGCCCGACATCGACGGTGGCCTCATTGGTGGTGCATCCCTCAAGGTGGCTGACTTCAAAGGCATCATCGACGCTTGGAAATAATTAACATTCAAGAGGTAAGAGTTGAGAAGTGGGAGGTAAGAGAAATCCTCTCACCACTCACGTCTCAACTCTCAACTCATAACTCTCAACCCTAAACTCTCAACTCATAACTCTCAACCCTAAACTCTCAACTCATAACTCTTATCTTTCACATGAAACGACTTCTTATTTTCACACTCTCCATCCTTTTGTGTACCATCACCATGTCTGCGCAAAACTTCACTGACCATCTGCAAAGCAAGGTTCAGGGGCAAGGCACAGTGACAGTACATCAGGACTCTCTTCTTGACGACATGGTGAACGGAAAGAAGCAATTCGTTCCTGAAAAGAAGGACGACGGGAAAGGAGGGATCACCATCGGAGGAGTGCTGAATGGCAAAAAGACCAAAGCACGGGGCTATCGTATCCAGGTCTATTGGGGAGGTAGCACACGCACCGACCAGACCAATGCCCAACGTGCTGGCAACAAAGTGAGCACCATCTTCCCTGAGCTGCAGGTTTACACCTCATTCGAGTCTCCTAACTGGCGATGTCGTGTGGGCGATTTTGTTACTCGACAGGACGCCAACGATTACCTCAACAAACTGAAAGAAGCGAGACTTGGACAAGGTGCCATCATCGTCAAGAGCGAGGTGTACATCCATCAATAACATATCAACAAGCGAAATGAATAGAGAAGAACAGATTGAAATACTGAAAAGCACCTGCATCAAGAACCTCGAAGCCATCGGTGAAGATCCCAACCGAGAAGGACTGCAACGCACGCCAGAACGGTTGGCACGTACCTTCCTCGAACTCACCAAGGGCTATTCGATGGATCCCATTGCCACCCTCAAGTCTGCCATGTTCCATGAGGACTACGACCAGATGGTTGTGGTCAAGGACATCGAGTTCTATTCTCTCTGCGAACACCACATTCTGCCCTTCTTCGGCAAGGTTCATGTGGCCTACATCCCCAATGGCAATATCGTGGGGCTCAGCAAGATACCACGCATGGTGGACATCTTCTCTCATCGTCTGCAAGTGCAGGAGCACCTGACCAAGCAGATTTGTGACTGCCTTCAGCAAGCCCTCAGTCCACTCGGCGCCATCGTGGTGGTCGAGGCACAGCACATGTGCATCCAAATGCGTGGCATCGAGAAGCAAGGCTCTGTCACCCAAACCATGTACTACACAGGCGTGTTCGAAAACATCGAAAAGCGCAAGGAATTCCTTAATCTGATTCGTCATTGATACCACAATCCACCATCGACCGCATTGTCGACGCCGCCAACATCGTTGATGTCGTGTCCGACTACGTCACGCTTCGCCGGGCTGGCGCAAGTTACAAAGGATTGTGTCCCTTCCACGACGACAAAACCCCATCATTCTCTGTCTCTCCTGCCCGTGGCGTGTGCAAATGCTTCAGCTGTGGCAAAGGTGGCAACGCTGTCCACTTCATCATGGAGATAGAGCAGATGAGCTATGTCGAAGCCCTCAAACATCTGGCTAAGAAATATGGCATCCCTGTCGAAGAAGAGGAGATGACTGACGAGCAACGGCAGAAGATGAACGAACGCGAGAGCATGTTCGCCGTCAACGAATGGGCAGCCAAGTATTTCAGTCAGACGATGATGACCAACCAAGACGGGCGTGCCATCGGACTTGCCTATTTCCGCAGTCGTGGCTTTCGCGACGACATCATTGCCAAGTTCCGTCTTGGCTTCTGTCTTGACTCTCCCGATGCCGTCTCGAAAGAGGCCAAAGCAAAGGGCTACAACGAAAAATATCTGGTTGACACAGGCTTATGCATCAAGCGTGACAACGGCAGCCTCTACGATCGTTTCCGTGGACGTGCCATGTTCCCTTGGATAGCTGTCAATGGCAAGGTGGTCGCTTTTGGTGGGCGTGTATTGGATGCTCGCACCAAAGGCGTCAATCAGAAGTACGTCAATTCCCCCGACTCTCTCATCTACCACAAAGCCAACGAACTCTACGGCATCTTCCAAGCCAAGAAGCAGATAGCCAAGGAGGATATGGTCTATATGGTCGAGGGCTATACCGATGTCCTGGCCATGCACCAGTGTGGCATCGAGAATGTGGTGGCCAACTCTGGTACAGCCCTCAACGAGGCACAAATCCACCTCCTCCATCGTTTCACCAACAACATCACTCTCCTCTACGACAGCGATGAGGCCGGCATCCATGCGGCTACACGAAGCACAGACATGCTCCTCGCCGAAGGCATGAACGTAAAGATTCTCCTCCTGCCCGAGGGCGATGACCCTGACAGCTTCTCTCGCAAGCACAACGCACAGGAGTTCAAGGCATACGTGGCGGAACACCAGACCGACTTCATCCTCTTCAAGACCAACCTCCTGCTCAAGGATGCACAGCGCGACCCCATCAAACGTGCCCAACTCACGGAGGACATCGTGAAGAGCATCGCCGTCATCCCTGACGAAATCATCCGTTCCACATACGTACACGAATGTGCTGAAATCCTCAACATGGACGAAGCCATCCTCATGCGAGGTGCCAACAAAAACCGGTCTTCCATCCTCGAAAACCTGAAAAAAGAAGCGCAACGTGAGATAGACAGACAAAACAGATTGCTGAACAATGGGACAGACAACGCTGGGACAGACAACAGTCCCGCCACTGGCACATCCAGCTCTTCCCCTGCGACAGACACCCCTGTCGGAGCCGATGATTCCTTCTCTGCCATCACTGCTGAGTCCGACACTACCCAACAGCCTTCTGAGGCCGGACATACTGGTCTTGATTTCCAAAATATCATCACCAAACAGAGCCAATCAGAGCAACGCTTTTTGGGGATTGAACGCATGATACTGACCCTTGTTACTCGATATGGGGAGCAACCCCTCACCTCCCCCACCTCATCTGAAGAAGGCGAGGAAGCTACCTCCATCGAATTCCCCGCAGAAGAACTGACCCTTGCAGAAGGCGTACAAAACGACCTCGACTACGATGGAATCACCCTCCGTTCGCCCCTCTACGCCAAGATGCTCCGCCTCACCTGCGAACATGTTCACGACGAAGGTTTCATCGCCAGTAAGTTCCTCCTCAACAACCAAGATGAAGACATCAGCCGCGAAGCCGCCGACCTCATCGACGACCGCTACCAACTCAGTTCTGGCAATCAGATGGAAAAAAGCGAGGAGGAACTCAAACTCACCTACATCTCCCGTCTCCTTTGCGACTACAAGAACGCCATCATCGAAGAGGAACTCAAGCAGTACAACGCCAACCTCACCCTCCCTGAGGTGAAGGACAACCCTACCCTCCTGATGGACACCATGCGCCACATCAAAGAACTTGGCGAAATCCAACGCCAACTCGCCAAGAGATTAGGTGACCGCGTAGTGGTGAAGTGAAAAATTCTATCGTTGAGCTTCGCTTGAACGCAGGATGCACCTCAGAAGACAAAATAAAATCGATTTTATTTTATTCTTCGCCCGTTTTTTGTTACCTTTGCACTCAAATTCCAAATGCTACATGCTGAAGAGAGTGATAACGCCGCAGGAATTGGCGATTGCGAAGAAGGACTTTGGGGAGTGCCGGAACGTGGTGATTGTGTGCCACACGTCTCCTGATGGCGATGCGATTGGCTCGTCATTGGGACTGTATGAGTACCTGAAGCGGAAGGGAAAGCAGGTGACGGTCGTCGTGCCTAACTACTTCCCTGATTTCCTGCATTGGATGAAGGATGCCGACAAGATTGTGCGGTTCGACCGTCAGAAGACGGCTTCGTTTACGGCGCTGAAGATGGCTGACCTCATCTGTTGCCTCGACTTTAATGATATGCGTCGCATTGACGACTTGGGCGTGGCCGTGTGCAAGATGCGTTGCAAACGTCTGCTGATAGACCATCACCTCGACCCAGACCGTCAGAATTTTGCTCATATCATCTCACATCCGGAATTGAGCAGTACGAGCGAACTTCTGTTTCGACTGTTTGATGCCATGGACGAGACGAAGAACATCACCTTTGCCGGGGCAGAAGACCTCTATGCAGGGATGGCGACGGACACAGGCTTCTTCTCGTTCAACAGCAATGACCCAGACATCTTCGTCATCATCAGCGAACTGCTGAAGAAAGGCATTGACAAGGATCGCATCAATCGCAACATCCAGAACAACTATTCGGCAGACCGCATGAAGTTCATCGGTTATGTGCTGTATGAGAAGTTACAGGTGTTCCCCGATTTGCATGCCTCGCTCTTTGCCATCAAGAAGGACGAGCTGACGCAGTTCCACTATGTGAAGGGTGATATGGAAGGCATCGTGAACATGCCCTTGCAGATTAAGAAGCATAAATTGAGCATTGCCTTGCGAGAAGATACGGAGCGTCCCCTCATTCGTGTGTCGACACGTTCTGTGGATGATTTCCCCTGCAATGAGTTCTGTGCCGAGTTCTTCAATGGAGGTGGACATAAGAATGCGGCAGGTGGAACCTTGGAATGTCCAATGGAGGAGGCAGTGGAACTGACGATGAAGGCCTTGGAGGCTTGGAGAGACCGTCTGGCGGATGAAGAAGATCCTCAACTTTCAATACTAAACCAATAAATACAGATATAATGAAAAGAATTCTATTACTTTTACCATTGAGTTTTTCGTTTCTGCTTTCCTCGGCTCAGGTGGCCAGTGTGACCAGTCCTGACGGAAAGTTGAAGGTGAATGTGGACGTGAAGGGTGGAAAGCCCGTTTACGAAGTGATGTACGACGGCATGCAAGTGCTTGACGAAAGTCCTCTGGGCTTTGTGGCTGATCATGGCGACTTTTCCACTGGTGTGAGTTTCGGCAGCAAGAAGGAGGCGCATTTGGAGTACAACTACGACCTCTCGCGCTCGAAGTTCAGTCAGGTGCATGTGGATGCCAATCAATTGGTGGTGACTTTGAAGAACGACAAGGGAATGCCTTTCGATGTAGATTTCCGTGTGTCGAACAACGATGTGGCATTCCGTTATGCAATACCCAATCATCCCAGTCGTGCGAACGAGAAGAAATTCTCTGTGCGCATCATGAAGGAGGCTACAGGCTTTGACTTCCCCAGTCAGACCACTACGTTCCTCACCCCTCAGTCACATGCCATGATTGGCTGGAAGGGCACGAAGCCCAGCTACGAGGAGGGCTATGGCTATGATGAGCCTATGAACAAGAAGAGTGGCTACGGACATGGCTATACGTTCCCATGCCTTTTCCACACAGGAAATGCTTGGATTCTCGTTTCTGAGACAGGTGTGGACTCTCGCTATTGTGCCTCTCGTCTGTCTGACATGAAAGGCGATGGTCTCTATACTGTAGAGTTTCCGATGGCAGAGGAGAATAATGGCAACGGCACTGTGGAACCAGCTTTCGCATTGCCTGGGGTGACCCCTTGGCGCACCATCACTGTCGGCACTTCGCTGAAGCCTATTGTGGAGACAACCGTTCCTTGGGACTATGTGACGCCTCGTTATGAGACTACACATCATTATAAATATGGTAAGGGCACGTGGAGTTGGATTGTGTGGCAGGACAATTCCATCAACTACGACGATCAGGTGAAGTACATCCAGCTGTCAAAAGCGATGGGCTTCCAGTATGTGCTCATCGACAACTGGTGGGACACGAACATCGGCAAGGAGAAGATGGAGCAGTTGGTGAAGTATGCCCAGAGTCAGGGTGTGGATGTGTTCCTGTGGTATAGTTCCAGCGGTTGGTGGAACGACATCGAGCAAGGTCCCATCAATATCATGAGTGATCCCATCGCACGCAAGCAGGCCATGCGTTGGATGCAACAGTTGGGCGTGAAGGGCATCAAGGTCGATTTCTTTGGTGGCGACAAGCAGGAGACCATGCGTCTCTACGAGCAGATTCTCTCTGATGCTGACGATGCAGGCATCATGGTCATCTTCCATGGTTGCACGATTCCTCGTGGTTGGGAACGCATGTATCCTAACTATGTGGGCAGCGAGGCTGTGTTGGCTTCAGAAAACATCTACTTCAGTCAAGGTGCAGCCGACAAGGAGGCGAAGGATGCCGCCACGCACCCCTTCATCCGCAATGCCATTGGCTGTATGGAATTTGGTGGTTGCTTCATGAACCGTCACATCCATAAAGGTAATACAGGTGGCAACACACGTCGCACGACCGACTGTCATGAACTCGCCACGTGTGTGCTTTTCCAGAATCCTATCCAGAACTTTGCCATCACCCCCGAGAACCTTCCAGCCGAAGCAACTCTCAACGCTCAACTGTCAACTCTCAACTATAACGCCCCTGGTGCTCCCGCTCCTGCCATCAGCATGGATTTCTTGCGTGAGGTGCCCACCACATGGGACGAGACGGTCTTCATCGACGGCTATCCGGGCAAATATTGTGTGCTTGCCCGTCGTTGTGGAAACACTTGGTACATCGCTGGCAACAACGCCACAGGTGCGCCACTCACGCTGAAACTCAATCTTCCGATGCTCCAGAAGGGCGACAAGCCTGTGCTCTATAGCGATAACCTTAAGGATCGTGAGCCTCAGAAGTCAGAGCTCAAGGTCAGCAACCCCAAGGCTGTCAGTGTGACGATGGCCGATCAGGGTGGATTCGTGATTGTGAAATAATTTCTTAAACCAACATTTTAATAACCATCTCAATTAAAAACTATTTCAGAGTATGAAAAAGAACTTTTTGATGCTTGCAGTGGCACTGATGTGCTTCTTTGCAGATGTGAATGCACAGTGTTGCTGTGGTAAAGGTAATGGTGGCATGAAGCGCCAGCCTGTCAACATGATTCTCGATGCCGACTTCGGCAGTTCTACTGACGACCTCATCGCACTGATGATGCTGAACCACTACATCGACCAGGGTCTAGTTGACCTCAAGGGTATCGTAGTGGATCGCGAAGGTGAGAACAATGCAGGTGTGGTGGACATCTTCAACACCTACTACGGACACCCCTATATCCCAGTGGGTCTGGAGCGTAATGGTGTGAAGAACCCACGTGTCTTCATCCCCTACAACGGCATTTGCGACCTGAAGGACGCACAGGGCAATCCACTCTTTAAGCGCTCTTTCGATGCCAGCAAGTGCATGGACGGTTGGAAACTCTATCGCAAGATTCTCAGCAAGGCCGAGGACAAGTCCATCACGATTGTGGCCATTGGTTTTGCCACTTCACTCGCTCAGTTGATGGAATCAAAGCCAGACGAGTTCTCCAAGCTCAACGGCGTAGATCTTTTTGAGCAGAAGGTGAAGGCTGTGTATGTGCAGGCTGGTCGTTTCGAGGAAGAAGACAGCACCAGTGGTTACAACATGCGTGCCGCATCCAAGCAGGCTGCCATCTTCTACGACAAGCTCCCTCAGAGCGTAGAACTCATCATGTCGCCCAGCTATGTAGGTGAGAGCATGAACTACCTGCCCGAAGACGTGGTTGCCGACCTCTCTTGGACTGAGACCAACCCCATCAAGGCTGTGTACACCAACTACACTTGCGACACAGGTCAGCGCATGTGGGACGTGAACTGCGTGACCAACGCTATCTTCGGCGATGGCCAGTTCAACATGTCTGCCCCAGGTTTCGTCACATTTGTTGACAAGGGTGAGGAATCTCTTATGCTCTTCAAGCAGGATCCTTACGGCAATGCTCGCTACCAACTTCCCTTCGACACTTACGGAAGCATGGAGAAGTTGATGGAGATGCGTCGCCACAACCGCATGAGAAAATAAATTAGAATTGAAGAATCAACTTTCCCTAAAGAAGTCCAACGCCTCGAAGATCTCCTCCTTCGAGGCGGTTTGGTTGATACGGATATCGCCAACACCCCCTAACAGCGTGAAGTTGATGATACCCGCTGTGTTTTTCTTGTCGTGGGTCATGTAGGCGTACAGTTCCTCGTAGTCATCGCAGGTGATGCCCAACGTGCCATAGTTCTCCCTGATGAAGCGAACCGTCTGACGCATCTTGTCTGTTGGGAATCCCGTCTTGATGCAGGAGAGGTATAGTTCGCAGATGAGTCCCCAAGCCACAGCATAACCATGCAGAACAGGCTTGCGAGTCAATGCCCAGCTCTCGAACGCATGTCCCACCGTGTGTCCAAGGTTCAAAGCCTTGCGGATGCCATGTTCCAAGGGGTCTTCCTCCACGATGCGTTCCTTGATGGCGACACTCCTGCCCACCATCTGTCCCAAGTGCAGATAATCCACCTTATCCAAATCGAAGTTGAGAAGTTCGGCAAGACTATTTTCCTCTTGCTCCCTGCTCCCGGCTTCTTGCTCCTTGCTGATCAGTCCATGCTTCAGCATCTCTGCATATCCTGAGCAGATGTTCTCGTGGTCGAGCGTCTTCAAGAATTCCGTGTCAATAATCACCGTTTCAGGAGCATTGAACACGCCAATTTCGTTCTTCAGACCATTGAAATTGATGCCAGTCTTACCACCCACACTCGCATCCACCATGCTCAGCAGAGTGGTGGGCACATTGATGTATTTGATGCCTCGCTTGAACGTGCTGGCAGCGAATCCGCCAAGATCCGTCACCATGCCACCACCAAGGTTCACCATCAGCGAGTGGCGGGTGCCACCTCCATTGCCCATTTCCGTCCACACCTTAGCCAACGTGTCCAACGTCTTGTGTGTGTCCGTCGCACCTATCATAATATGTATAGCCTCTTTTAGGCAGGGGATGTCCTTCACCACAGGCAAGCACAACGCCTGTGTCGTCTCATCCATCAGGAGGAACAGTTTGTCGTGCTTCACCTCCTCCACAGCCTCCGTCAGTGTCTGTGCGATATTCGTCGAAATAACAACCTTGTTTGCCATAATTCTTGAATTTGGGTGCGAAGGTAGTGAAAAAAAACGAGTCCGTAGGTGAAAAAACGAATAAAACCTTGATTTATCTGTTTTTTTCAGCTGATTGCACCCCAGTTGATATTGCTCTTGCGGAGTTCACGAAGTCTGCGCCAGAGGATGTCGTTCTGGGGATTGCGTTCTTCAGGGTCGAAAGTGATGACAGCTTGGGCAGTGTCGCGGGCGATGTTGAGGATTTGACCATCGCGAGCGAGATTGGCAATCTTGAGGTCGAAGGCCATGCCTGACTGTTGGGTTCCTTCGAGGTCACCTGGGCCACGGAGTTTGAGGTCTTGCTCAGCAATTTCAAAACCATCGGTGGTATCGACCATCACCTGAATACGCTTGCGGGTGGTCTCGCCAATCTCGAACTTGGTAACGAGAACGCAGTAGCTCTGGTCTGCTCCACGCCCCACACGACCACGCAGCTGATGGAGCTGGCTGAGTCCGAAGCGTTCGGCATTCTCGATAATCATGACAGAGGCGTTGGGCACGTTCACACCCACTTCGATGACGGTGGTGGAGACGAGGATATGGGTCTCGTGGCTGGCAAACCGCTGCATCTCGGCATCCTTGTCGGCTGGTTTCATCTTGCCATGCACCTTGCCCACCTTGTAGTTTGGGAAGGCCTTGTTGATTTCCTCAAAACCTGCTTCCAAGTCCTTCAAATCCATCTTCTCCGTTTCCTTAATGAGCGGATAGACAATATAGATTTGACGGCCAAGTTGCAGTTCACGGTTCATGAGTTGGTAGATGCGCTGACGATGGGCATCGAACATGTGGACAGTGTGGATGGGTTTACGGCCAGGGGGCAGTTCATCAATGACGGACACGTCGAGGTCGCCATAGAGGGTCATGGCCAAGGTGCGAGGAATGGGGG
Organism: uncultured Bacteroidaceae bacterium; assembly: GCA_905234125.1. Lineage (GTDB taxonomy): Bacteria > Bacteroidota > Bacteroidia > Bacteroidales > Bacteroidaceae > Minthosoma. Next base: position 22,668 of record CAJOGQ010000018.1, read on the forward strand.
TCGCCGTCATCACCAGAACGTGAGGCGGGACGCTGTTTTTCATCCAAAGTTTTGCCCTTTGTGCCACGCCAAAACGATGTTGCTCGTCGATGACCACGAGTCCCAACTTGTTGAACATCACGTTGTCCTCGATGACGGCATGGGTACCCACGAGGATGTGGATGTCGCCCGTGACGAGCCCCTCGAACACGGCTGTCCGCTTCTTGCCCTTCACCGTTCCTGTAAGGAGTTCGACCCTGACGGGCAGGTCGCCCAAGAGTTCACGCAGAGTGTCGAGATGCTGTTCGGCCAAAATTTCGGTAGGTGCCATGATGCAAGCCTGATAGCCGTTGTCGATGGCGATAAGTGCCACCATGAGCGCCACAAGGGTTTTGCCGCTGCCCACGTCACCTTGGAGGAGCCGATTCATCTGTCGCCCCGTCTTCATGTCTGCACGAATTTCGCGGATGACTCGCTTCTGAGCCTCTGTGAGTTGGAAGGGCAAGTGGTTGTAGAAGAAGCCGTTGAAATGCTCACCGATGGTGTTGAAGACGATGCCCTTGTAACGCAGTTGACGATCTTTCACATAGCGCAGGATGTTCAACTGCACATAGAAAAGCTCCTCGAATTTAAGTCGCAACTGTGCATGTCGCAAGGCATCGGGCGAGGTGGGATAATGGATGTTACGCACGGCATCGTCGTAGGACATCAGATGATGCTGTTGCACGATGTAAGGAGGCAAAGTCTCAGCCAACGGCTCCTTGAGCAGCTTGAACATGTTGGCCGTCAGTTTGGCGATGGCAGAGGAGTTGAGCCCACTCCGCTTCATCTTCTCAGAGGTGTTGTAGGAAGGACGGAAGACAGACCCTCCCCTCACCCTCCCTATAGGGAGGGGGTTGTTGCCTTGTTCATCAGCATTCTCATTAGCAGAGAAATCATTCCCTCCCTGCAGGGAGGGTGAGGGGAGGGTCTCTATCTCCGGATGCGCAATCTGAATCTTCCCATTGAACACCGTTGGTTTGCCAAAGACGACGTAGTCCTTGCGGCAGTCGTAGTTCTTCGTAACATACTTGATGCCCTGAAACCACACCAAGTCGATGCTTCCCGTACCATCGGAGAAATGGCCGATAAGCCGTTTGTTGCGTCCTTCGCCCACGGTGTCGAATGAGAAGATCTGTCCGCACAGCTGCACGTAAGGCATTGCGCCGTCTATCTCACGAATCTGGTAGAAGCGGCTCCTGTCCACGTACTTGTAAGGATAATACGCTAACAGGTCGCCCACGGTCTTGATGCCGAGTTCGTTGGCGAGCAACAGAGCGCGATTCGGTCCCACTCCTTGCAGATACTTGATATCTTGGCTCAGTATGTTCACAATCCCATTCCGTTTGCATGGACGATGGCGCATCATCCACGAATTCGCCACAAATTTATGGACTTCCCGTGAAAAGACAAAGAGAAAAGGCTTGTTTTCTGCCGAATATCCCCACTTTTCCCTCCGAAAGCCTCACTTTTTTGAAAATACTTTTGTTCTTCGCCCCGTTTTTAGATGAATTTTCACTACCTTTGCAGTGATTATTTGTAGAAACTCATGGAAGAACAAAACAACATGCAAGAAGAAAGGCCTTCGAAGAAAGGCAGTATGATATTGATTATCTTGGGCATTCTGCTGGCACTCGTTGCCATTGCAACGGCTGTGCTGATTTATCATCAGGTATATACGAAGCCACTCATGGATGAGAATGCTGACCTGAAGGAACTGGCTGAGCTGGAGAAACAGGAGATGGAAAGCCAGTATCGAGATTTTGACCTGCAATATGAGATGTTGCAAAGTCAACTGAGCAACGACAGCCTCATTGCACAGATTGAGAATGAGCGTCGCCACACTCAGCAGTTGCTCGAGGAACTGGAACGCACCAAGGCGACGGACGCGGCTGAAATCAAACGATTGAAGGCTGAGATTGCTTCGCTGAGAGAGGTGCTGAAGAGCTACATCATGCAGGTGGATTCGCTCAACCGCATCAACCAGTCGCTCAACGAGGAGAACATCCAGATCAAGGAGCAAATCTCTCAGGCCAACACGCAGATAACAAACCTCTCCACAGAACGTAATGAGCTGAAGGACAAGGTGAACATCGCTGCCCAGTTGGATGCCACAGGCTTCTGGGTGACGCCCAAGGACAAGAAGAGCAAGGATGCCAAGAAGGTGAAGGACGTGAAGAAGCTCGCCTTCGGATTCACCATCGTGAAAAACGTGACCGCCAAGAACGGACAGCGTATCGTCTATGCCCGCATCTTGAAGCCTGACAACTCGGTGATGGGAAAGAAAGGCACCTTCTCCTACGAGAACACGCAAGTGGAATATACAGAAAAGAAATATATCGACTATACAGGCGAGGAAGAGAAGGTGACCATGTACAGCGACGTGACGGAGTTTCTCGAGGCTGGCACCTACAAGCTCTTCATCTTCTGCGACGACCAAATGATTGGACAAACGTCATTCACCTTGAAATAATGTATCATTGATATGACCAAAGTATCTCCCTCCCTCTTGGCGGCTGACTTTGCCAACCTGACCAAGGACATCAACATGATTAACAGAAGTGAGGCCGATTGGCTCCACCTCGACGTGATGGACGGTGTGTTTGTGCCGAACATCAGTTTTGGTTTCCCCGTGCTCGAGGCGGTGGCGAAGATTTGCAAGAAGCCTCTCGACGTACACCTAATGATTGTTGACCCAGGTAAGTTCACGGAACAGGTGAAAGCCCTTGGCGCCTACATGATGAACGTGCACTATGAGGCTTGTCCCCATCTGCATCGCACCATCCAGCAGATTCACGCCGCTGGCATGAAGGCTGGTGTGACACTCAATCCCCACACCCCTGTCAATGTGCTGGAGGACATCATCCAAGATGTGGATATGGTGCTCCTCATGACGGTCAATCCAGGCTTTGGAGGACAGAAGTTCATTGAGCACTCCATCGACAAGGTGCGCCGACTCAAGGAACTCATCCAGAAGACAGGCAGTCACGCTCTCATTGAAGTGGATGGTGGCGTGAATGGTGACACGGGCAAACGGCTGGTCAAAGCAGGTGTGGATGTGCTGGTGGCTGGCAGTTATGTGTTTGGCGCAAAAGAACCAGAAGAAAGAATCAAGGAACTTAAGGATCTGTAATGCATTGGCAGAACTATCCGCTGATTCGCCTCATCATCCCCTTCACGTTGGGCATGATTGGGGCGAATGTTTTCATCAGCCACATGGACATGGTGGTGCTGTTCATCCTGTGTTGTGTGGTGCTTGCCTTCTCTTTCTTTTTCATCAAGACATCGTCAACTGACAAGGACGGAAAGTTTGGCTTTGTGGCGATGACGCTCTTCTTCTTGATAGGCATGACGCTCTATACGGGGAAATATCGCCACATCGAAAAGGGAATGCCTGCCGACTCCACAGTCGTACAAGGAACGCTGGTGGAACTGCCGAAAGAGAAAGCACATTCGTGGGCCATCGAGGTGAAGCAAGAAAATGGGGTACACATTATTATATATATAGGGAACCAACCTGAGTGTTTGGCTTTGGGTGACACCATCATGGCCAAGGTTCGTCATCTCAATGCCACTAACCATTGTGAGAATGACACCTTCAAGACCTACAATGATTATTTGTTTTATCATGGCATCTGCGCTACAGCCTATACGCCACCTGGTCAGTGGCTTGTAAGACCTTGCACAACCCAACGTTCTTTGCTTCTCTCTGCCAAGACCTTGCAAGAACGGCTCCATCAGATTTATGAGGAACACGGCATCAGTGATGAAGCAGGCAGCATCATCGAGGCCATGACCATCGGACGAAAGACTGACCTGCCTAAAGAGACTCGCAACGCTTTTGCCCATGCTGGCATCAGTCACATCTTGGCTTTGTCAGGATTTCATGTGGGCATCATCGTCCTGATGATACAGGTGTTCTTCTTCAAGACCTTTTTGCCCCTCCGTTGGCAATGGATCAGCAACATCTTCATCATCGTCACGCTTTGGGGCTATGCCTTCCTGACAGGATTTTCTCCCTCGTTAGTGCGTGCCACGACAATGTTCACTATCCTCTTGCTCTGCCAATCGCTGCAACGTGACGCCTTCTCTCCCAACTCTTGTGCCCTTGCCTTCTTCATCATGCTATGCATCAACCCATTTTATCTGCATGACATTGGTTTCCAATTGTCTTTTATTGCTGTGGGGAGCATCAGCATCTTCAATCGTCGCATCATCACCTCATGCCCCAGCCATAACGCTTGGATTCGACTTTTATGGAGTACGGTTGCCATCACCCTGCTCTGCTCCATCTTTACAGCACCACTCGTTGCTGTTCACTTTGGACGTATTCCACTTCTCACCATCGTCAGCAACCTTGCAGTCCTTCCTTTCGTTTATCTCCTGATGTCATGCAGCATCCTCTGGTGGCTCTTCCTTTGGTGCGAACCCATCAACAACCTTCTCACCGATCTGCTCAACTGGACAGCCAACACGATGAACAGCATCACCCACCAAATCTCCACTCTACCCTACGCCACCATCCATTGGCAGCCAAACGTATGGATCACTTTGGGCTGTTACGCTATCCTGCTCACACTCACCTACTTCATCCTCACCCACAAATCGACAAAAGCATGAATCATAACATGTTAGGCGGGTATCAGGGGGAGCCTTTTCTGCAAAAAGATTACGATGAAAAAGATCACTTAATCGCTTCCTTCACCCCACTTATGTGGCTGCGGGAAACGGGGATGGATTCGTGGCAATGTTTGATGATGAGTTGCATGGTGCCGGAGTGAGAGACGATTTGCTCCACCTGGCCGAGGTTGACGAGAAAGGCACGGTGGCAACGGACAATCATGGGATAGGCATGCAGGTCGTCCTCCATCTGCTTGGAGGTGGCGCGGAGCATGTCAGAGCGCACTTGGCCGTCGTGCAGTTGATAAACTTTCACATAGTTGCCGACTGCCTCTATATATAAAAGATGAGAGATGTCGAGGGTGATGGACTCGCTGGTGGTGCCAGTGAGGGTGACAGATTCCCCAAGCCTCTCCGAAAGAGGAGATTTCTGTCCATCGGAGGAGGCGAGCGCTTCTGCATTTTCGCCTTTTGACGGGATTGCGGAGGTCTCTTCCTGCATCCTTTTCAGTTGCTCGTTCAGCAGTTTGGTTTCCCTTAGTTCTGTAGCTAAATAGCGGCTGCGGAACTTGAAGCGCCAGTAGAGGCCGACGGCGAAGGAGCAGAAAGCAACAATGAGCAAAGTCTCGAAGAAGTTGCTCCATGAGAGCAGGTTGCCCGCCACCCGATCGTTCAGCATGAAGTGGCGATAGAGACAAATCATCAGGGAAATCAGCGGAGTGTTGATAATCTGGAACCAAAGATTGCGTCGGATGATGTAGTCAACGCCTCGATCGAGCGAACCCGGTTTGCGCAGGATATACTTCAGGATGGCGTCTGTCAGCATGCAGATGCCGATGCCCATCGCCCACACGACCAACAGATGCACGTATGCCTGCCACTGCCAGGCTTCGAGTCCGAAGGGCTTGAACACCGCCAATGCCACCACCACAAACGTGGTGCTGAACACACGGATCATGATCGTTGTTTTGATGCCTTTGTTCATACGGTCGGCAAAGGTACGAATAAAATGTGAAAAAACACTGCCATTCATCCCATTTTCTGCCATTCATCCCACAAAATCTGTCAGTCGTCACAAACGCAGGCCGTATATCCCAGATATTTGCACGTTCGGAAAATACCTCATAACTTTGCACTCGAAAAAGTTCCAGCAAGGTAAAAAAATACATTAAGTTTAACTCTTTAAAACAACAAGACAATGAAAAAAATGATTTTCGCCGCTGCAATGGCACTCGCTTGCATGACCAGCACAGCACACAACAACGAAGAGACCTCTCAGAGCGTGAATAACCCCAGCACCGGTATGGAGGCCATCCAGTCCTACCTGCAACAAGTGCGCAACGCCCAGTCGCGTGACGAACTGCTCCAAATGATGTGCACCCTCGACGCCAAGGGCTTTGACACCGCCCTTTTCGACCTTGAGGTGAAGGCCAACCCCTTCGATGCCTCTGAATATATGATGCGCGTGGAGCCCAGCGCCGCCACCCTGCCATGGGAGTATTACGCCAAACCCGATGCCCGGCAACAGGCTGAGGTCGATGCCATCCGAAGCCAGAACAAGAAGCTTTTCAAGATGGCCGGCTACAGCGACGCTGAGGCTGAGCAGAAGATGCAGGGCGCATGGATCATCGAGCACCAGATGGCCATCAAAAGCCACGAAGACAAGCAGGCCTCCACGATGTCATGGGCACAGCTCCGCAACGATTACAAGGGCATTGACTGGGATGCCTACCGCGACCAGATTGGCTGTCCGAAAGACATCAACATGGTCATTGTTCCCCAGTCGGCTCCCCTCCATATGGCAGAGTACATCCTCGCCAACACTGGCATCGAAAGCCTGAAAGCCTACATCGAGCTCCACGTCCTCAAGACCAAGTTCGCTGGCTGAACAGGGATTACGGAAGATAACGTACAACCGTTGAAATATCAAGAAAGAGTGGCCAATGCCACTCTTTCTCATTTTATAGTCGGGAAGACCAGACTCGAACTGGCGACCACGCGCCCCCCAGACGCGTACGCTAACCAACTGCGCTACTTCCCGATTGATTTGCTTGGAACAGGTCGTTCCGTGAAATCGGGTGCAAAGGTAATGCAAATTTTAGACACTACAAAATAAAAGAATACTTTTTTTCATTTTTAATGTCAAAATGTCCTCAACCTTATCCAACGACTCCTCTTCTTCATGTGTTTGAGTTTTTGAGATTGTTTATTATAGAATATGTGCGAAATCTGTCACAAAAGCAAGGATAATTGACGAGAAATCATTACCTTTGCAGGAAAATTTACATTTATGGCTACATTTTGGACAAAAAGGAATGAAGATATCGAGGATGAGAAGACTGCGATGCCTTGGGGAGAACTGTTTGTGAAGGGCGATAGGAACATCCCTCGCAGACGAAAAGTGAAGGTGGCGCTGTTCGACTTAGACGGCACATTGGTGGATACGGAAGATCAGTACACCATCTTTTGGGGTGCGACAGCACGCAAATACCGTCCTGATGTGCCCAGACTGGAGTTTCTCATCAAGGGAACGACCCTCACCAACATCTTCGCTACCTATTTCCCAGACCCTCAGTGGCAGAAGGACATCACCAAAGAACTCATTGTTTGGGAGGCACAAATGCGCTATGAGTTCTACCCTGGGGTGCTCCCCTTCCTCGAAGACCTAAAGCGGAATGGGGTGCAGTGTGCTGTTGTGACGAGTTCCGACCAATCCAAAATGGCCAGCGTGAGAAGGCAGATTCCTCAGTTGGACAGCCTCTTCGACAAGGTGCTTACAGCCGAAGACTTCACAGCGTCCAAGCCGGCTCCTGACTGCTATCTCTTGGGTGCCAAGACTTTCAATGCCGACATTGACGAGTGTGTCGTGTTTGAGGATGCCTACACAGGATTGCAAGCCGGCATGGCCTCTGGCATCTTCACCATCGGACTGCCCACAGGACACACGAAAGAGGAAATCAAGGACAAGTGCAACTATGTGCTCGACAGCTTCGAAGGCATGACCTTCGAACGCCTGACCAGATTGCTGGAGAAGTGACCATCAAAATTACGATGCCATGCTGATGCCACGTTCGTAGGCCATGTGGCGGAGGTTGAGGATGGCATAGCGCATGCGACCAAGGGCTGTGTTGATGCTGCACTTGGTCTTTTGGGCGATTTCCTTAAAGGAGAGTTCGTCATACACACGCATCATCAGTACTTCACGCTGTGAGTCTGGCAACAGGGCGATGAGCCCCCTCACCTCTTGCAGGGTCTGCTGGTCAATCATTTCCTGTTCTCGATTCTCATTGACGGCGATTTCGGCCTGACTGAAGAGATCCACTTCTGTATCGTCGTTGGACAGGATTTTCTCGGAAGGTGTGGTGCGGTAGTAGTCGATGAGGTGGTTGTGCACAATGCGCATCAGCCATGAAGAGAACTTGCCGGTCTCTTCGTATTGCCCGTTCTTGAGACGCACAACAACCTTAATGAAGACATCTTGGAAGAGATCTTCAGCGAGTTCTTGACTTTTGACGGAGTAGAGGAAATAGGAGAATACCTTCTGCTCGTAGCGCTTCAACAAAGTGTCAAATGCACCATTATTACCTAATGCGTACAGACCGACTAATTGTTCGTCGGTGAGTTCTGCTAAGTGCTTCATTATGCTTTTTGAATTGGTTTAGCGTAATGATGTTTCGATAGGCAAAAATGTTTTTTGAGCGTTAATAATTCTTTTATTTTGTCAAATGACGTTGCAAAGTAACAGCATTTATTTGAATCGTGCAAATTTTTTACACAAAAAATGCGTTTTCACCTAACTTTAGGCCTCTCAACAGGTCTTCTACGGGCATTTTTTTCTTTCCTTCAAGCTGTAGCACCTTTATATTGAGCCATCCGTCGGCTGTGGCAACACGAAGAATATTCTTTCCGTCAGAGCATAGCTCCCCAACCTCACCCCCTTGGGGGAACGGGGAACCAGGGAGAGGGTCTGCTTCATATATCTTGACCGATTTGCCCTCCAATGTTGTCCATGCGGCAGGGTAAGGGGAAAGGCCGCGTATGAAGTCATACACTTTCTTGGTGGGTTGGTTCCAATCAATGCGACAAGTCTCACGGAAAATTTTGGGAGCTGGGGTGAGGGGAATGTCCTTGAACTGGTCCTGAGGAATGGATGTGACGGTACCTGCGATGATGTTATCCACCGTTTCTGTGACCAACTGTCCGCTCAATACCATCAGCTTGTCGTGTACATCACCTACGTTGTCTGTGTCGGCAATGGGAATACGAACTTGCTGGATGATGTCGCCTGTGTCAATCTCATGTTTGAGGAAGAAGGTGGTGATGCCTGTTTCAGTCTCGCCATTGATGACAGCCCAGTTGATGGGAGCCGCACCCCGATACTTGGGCAGGAGGCTGGCATGGGCATTGAAAGTGCCGAGTGGGGGCATGCTCCACACGACCTCTGGCAACATACGGAACGCGACCACAATCTGAAGGTCTGCTTTCAGTTGACGTAGCTCCTCCACGAAAGCCGGGTCTTTGAGCTTCTCTGGTTGCAAGACTTTCAGACCGTGTTCAACGGCATATTGCTTGACTGGACTGGGTTGGAGCACGCTGCCGTGGCGCCCCATGGGTTTATCGGGCATGGTGATGACGGCCACTACGTTGTAGCCACCTTCGACTAAAGCACGTAGGCTCTCGACAGCAAAGTCGGGCGTACCCATATATACGATTCGTAAATCTTCTTTTGTCATTTTCTTTTTCTCATTTCTCATTTATCATTTGTCATTTCTCATTTATCATTTGTCATTTATCATTTAGCGCAGCGCTCACTCTTGGCTGAATTTGATGAGGGTTTCGCGATAACTGGTGAAGAGACCTGAACGGGAAACGAATCCGAGATAGTGGTGCTCTTCATCGACTACAGGAAGGTTCCAGGCTTTGGTCTCCTTGAATTTCTCAATGGCAACCTTGGGTGAGTCGTTGACTAACAGTACAGCAGGAGGGTCTTTCATGAACTGACCAGCCGTGTATTGTCGGTAGAGTTCTGGACGGAAAATGTAGAGACGGACAGAGTCTAATGAGACCACGCCCAACAACTTCCCGCTGGAGGCGACCACTGGAAAGATGTTGCGATGGGACTTGGCGATGGTGGACACGAACTTATTGAAGGGCATATCGACCGTGATGGGTTGGTAGTCGCGTTCGATAAGCGATTCAAGATTCAACACTGTGAGGATGGCATTGTCCTTGTCGTGGGTGAGCAATTGCCCTTTACGTGCCAGACGCATAGCGTAGATGCTGTGAGGTTCGAAGAGGTTGATGGTCAGATAGGACACAGCCGATACTATCATCAGGGGAACGAAAAGGTCGTAACCACCTGTGAGTTCGGCAATAAGGAAAATGCCTGTGAGAGGAGCGTGCATCACGCCAGACATGAGTCCTGCCATGCCATAGAGCCCGCAGTTTTTAGGAGAGACATAACAGGAATCACCCATCGTCAGACCGAACCCCATGTCCCAAAGGTTGGCAAAGATGAAACCTGCGATGCAACCCAGAAAGAGGCTGGGTGCGAACACACCACCACATCCTCCACCACCATTAGTGGCTGTCGTGGCAAACACCTTGAGGAGGAGCACGAGCCCTAAATAGATGAGCAGGTTGCTTTCGTTGCCGTAGAAGATGGTGTTGTGCATGATTTCCTTTTCAGGAGCCTCGTTGATGAGTTGGTTGATGACATCATATCCTTCGCCATACATGACTGGGAAGAAGTAAATCAGCACACCCAAAACGACAGCACCCAAGAGGAACTTGTAACGCTTTTTCTGGATGCGTGCGAAGATGCCTTCGAACCAGTTCATGGCACGTGTGAAATAAAGGCTGACGAGTCCGCAGGCAATGCCTAAGACGATGCACCCTGGGATGATGTCGATGGAGAAAGCCTTGTTGAGACTGAAATCAAATAGTGGTTCTGTCCCGTAGAAAGCATAGGAAACGCAAACGGAGGTGATGCTGGTGACCAGCAAGGGCAGGAGTGAGGAGAAACTCAAATCGAGCATCAGCACTTCGAGCACAAAGACCAAGCCTGCAATGGGGGCCTTAAACACGCCAGACACGGCTCCTGCGGCTCCACAGCCAACCAGGAGCATCAGCGTCTTGGGAGGTAGATGGAAGCGTTTTCCAAAATCCGAGCCCCAGGCTGCACCAGTCAGTACAATAGGTGCCTCGGCTCCCACAGAACCACCCATTCCGATGGTGATGGCAGAGGCAATCACGCTCGACCATCTGTTGTGGGACTTGATACGGCTTCTGCCTCGCGACATCGCATAGAGAATTTTCGTCACTCCATGGCTGATGTCGCCACGCACAATGTAATTCACAAACAGCAAAGACAGCAGAATGCCCACCGCAGGAAAGACAAGATAGAGCAGGTTCATGTTCTCGACCGCTAACTCAGAGGTCAGCAGGGTCTTCACCTCCTCAATCAGCCACTTCAGCACAAAAGCTGTCAACCCCGTACAAACACCTACCATCAGGCTGATCATCAGCACGATTTGTCGTTCTGTATGGTCACCCTTCAACCACTCCGTCAGGAAGTTGATCAGTTTGATTTCTTGGCGTCTAATTCCTATGAGGTTCATGTGCTACTCTCTGATAATTGTAAATTGTCCGTTAGCATCAATCTTGATGATACTGCTGGGCTTATGCTTCTCGCGACTTTGCCGACTGTACTTCACCACATAATCCACGGCGTTCTTGATTTCGTCGCTGATCTCGTCAAAAGTCTGTGGAGTGGGTTCGCCACTGATATTGGCACTGGTGCTCACAATGGGCTTCTGGAAACGGAAACAGAGTTCCTTGCTGAATTCCTCCTTTGTGATGCGCAATCCGGCACTTCCATCCTCTGCAATCACATTGGGGGCCAAACCTGTCACATTGTCGAAGATGACGGTGAGGGGCTTTTCGCTCAACTCTATCATATCCCATGTGACATCTGCCACGTTGCGTACATAACGTTGCAGACGTATATCGCTATCCACCAAGCAGATGAGCGCCTTGCTGTCCTCTCTCTTCTTGATGGCAAATACCTTCTTTACGGCTTCTTCGTTGGTGGCATCACATCCGATGCCCCAAACGGTGTCGGTGGGGTAGAGAATGATGCCCCCCGCCTTCATTACCTCAATGGCTTTCTTTACTTCGTCCTGTAACATGCGCTATGATAAATGATAAATGATAAATGATAAATGATAAATCGCCCAGCGCGTGGGCTGGTTAAAACTCGCTGGTGAAGTGGAACTTGATATGTTTGAAATCTTGTTGCGCCATTTGCAGTACGTAGTTGGAGTCAGCCAAGAACACGTCGCGGTCTTCTTTGTCCTTCGCCATATACTGATATTTGCGCTTCTTGAAGGCTTCCAGTTCGGCATCATCATCACTCTCTATCCAGCAGGCTTTGTAGAGACTCACGGGTTCCCACTTGCACTTGGCGTTGTACTCGTTCTCAAGGCGATACTGGATGACCTCGAATTGCAACTGTCCCACTGTGCCGATAATCTTACGATTATTGAACTGATTCACAAACAACTGTGCCACACCTTCGTCCATCAACTGGTTGATACCCTTTTCCAACTGCTTGGTCTTCATCGGGTCAGCATTCTCGATGTACTTAAACATCTCTGGTGAGAAACTGGGCAGTCCCTTGAAGTGAAGTTGTTCGCCTTCGGTCAAGGTGTCACCAATCTTGAAGATGCCATTGTCTGGCAGACCCACGATATCGCCAGGATAGGCCTCGTCTATGGTGCTTTTGCGTTGCGCCATGAACTGAGTGGGACTGGAGAAACGCACCGTCTTGCCATTGCGGACATGCAGATAGGGGGCATTCCTGACGAACTTGCCTGAGCAGACTTTGCAGAAGGCGGTACACGAACGGTGATTGGGGTCGATGTTGGCCGTAATCTTGAAGATAAAGCCTGTGAACTTGGGCTCTTCTGGTTGCACCATACGTTCCTCAGCTGTTGTGGGGCGTGGGTTGGGAGCAATCTCCACAAAGCAATCCAAGAGTTCCTGCACACCAAAGTTGTTCAGCGCTGAACCAAAGAAGACGGGAGCCACTTCAGCCTCTAAATAGGTGTTCACGTCAAAGGTGTCATACACCCCATCAATCATCTCCAAGTCTTCACGCAGTTTCTCCGCATCTTGTTCGCCTACACGCTCCTCCAGTTCCTTTGAATGGATGTCCACATTCACCTTCTCCGTCACCATTTGCTTGTTGGGGGTGAAGAGATTGAGGTTTTCCTCGTAGATATTGTAAACACCCTTGAAGCGTGCACCTTGGTTGATAGGCCAGGAGAGGGGGCGCACCTTGATTTGCAGTTCGCTCTCCACCTCGTCCAGAAGGTCGAAGGGGTCTTTGCCCTCACGATCCATCTTGTTGATGAACACGATGACTGGGGTCTTTCTCATACGGCATACCGTCATCAGTTTCCTCGTCTGTGCCTCCACACCTTTGGCACCATCGATAACGATGATGGCGGAATCCACGGCTGTCAAGGTACGGAAAGTGTCTTCTGCAAAGTCTTGGTGACCAGGGGTGTCGAGGATATTCACCTTATAGGGTGGTAGACTTGGATCGAGATGTGGGGGCAGATAATCAAACTCCATCACCGATGTGCTCACAGATATACCACGTTGTTTCTCGATTTCCATCCAGTCCGAGGTGGCAGTCTTCTTGATTTTATTACTTTTCACTGCACCAGCCACCTGAATCTGTCCGCCAAACAGCAGCAGTTTCTCCGTCAATGTGGTCTTACCAGCATCAGGGTGCGAGATAATCGCAAATGTTCGTCTTCTTTCTATTTCGCTATGCATACGCTACGCTAAATGACAAATGATAAATGACAAATGATAAAGTTATGCCATATTCTTCTTTGTCGTTTTTATGGATGCTATTAATATTCTTATTATTTCATCTAAATCTTGTTTCAATGACTCATAAAGTTTTTCTTCTAAAAAATTTGCTTTATGGAGTACAACGAGCCAATAGGAAGTTTCGCTGGCCTCTTTGAGGGCAATATTCAACTTACTAATAAAATCCGCTTTACTTTGTCCCTGAATCCCTTCGTGTATATTTGCCCCAATGCTTGTTCCGCTACGAAACAACTGTTTAGACATAATATCTTCCCGCTTTTCTTTCAAAAGAAATTTATAACAGTTTGATATCCGAATAGCAAAGTCTACAGATTTATCAACAAGTATATTATCGTGTGTCATGACCTACGTTTATCATTTTTCATTTCTCATTTATCATTTAGAAGTTTGTGCACACAAACTTCGAGCGAGTCTTCCCAATATGGAACCTCAATGCCATAAGTGCGCTTGATCTTCGTCTTGTCCAATACCGAATAGTGAGGTCTATTTGCGGGGGTGGGGTACTCTTCCGTGTGGAGCGGACGCACATGACAAGTGGTGATGCCTGCGAGGCGGTGTATCGCCTTCGTAAAGTCGTACCATGAAATCACCCCTTCGTTGCTGAAATGATAGATGCCAGGCACGATGCCCTTGTTGATGGCCACGAAGATGACCGTCGCTAAGTCTCTTGCGTATGTGGGGGTACCCACTTGGTCGAAGATGACACCCAACTCTGGCTTCTCCTTGCCCAAACGTATCATCGTCTTCACGAAGTTGTTGCCAAAGGTGGAGTAGAGCCAAGCTGTGCGAATGATGAGGTAGTTCTGGCAGTTTGCCTTCACGCTCTCTTCACCTTCCAACTTTGTGCGTCCATACACAGAATTGGGACACGTAGGCAGTTCCTCCGTCATGGGTTTGTAGTTGGTGCCGTCAAAAACATAGTCTGTGCTGATCTGCACCATACTTCCACCTCGTTTTCCCACTGCTTTGGCCAAATAGCCAGGGGCGATGTTATTAAGCAGATTGCAGAAGTCCTCATTGCTCTCTGCCTTGTCCACAGCCGTGAATGCAGCGCAGTTCACGATGCAGTCAATCTTGTTCTCCTCCACGAAAGCCTCCACTTCAGCCTCGTTGGTGATGTCTAATTTCTGTGCCACAGAGCCTTCTGGGATGACGACATCCGTAAAGAAGTACTCATGCTGCGGGTTGTCCTTTGCCTGCAACTGCATCTCATTGCCGAGTTGCCCGTTGCATCCTGTTACTAAAATTCTCATATTTAACTATTCCTTTTTTATTATTTCTCATTTCTCATTTAGGCGCAGCCGCTTAAAACTCCACCTCCCCCTCTTTGTCCTTCTGATAGTAGTCGCTCAACATACCGATGAACTTGGCAATATGGTCGATGGCTGTTGCTGTCTCTGCAGATATCTCCTTCTTCTGTGCTCTCAGCAGCATCACTCCATACAGTGCATCAAAGCAATTCTCTATCTCTCCCTTCTCTTGACTCTCCGGACTTTTTGCCCTCAACTCTACGATGAATGGTAAGGCTTTGTAGTACGATGCCGAATAGAAAGGATGTTTGCTCGATTTCAGCAACTGTGCATGCAAGTCGTTCAGGATAATCAAGATGTTCTTGTTCACTTGCAGATGCCCTTTCTTTGTCACCCCCTCCTCTCTCATCATTTGTATCAGGTTCTCATACCATCCTTTCAGTTCTTCGCTCTTTTCGGCATCGAGACCAAACATGGGGATATACTCCCTTTCCATCCTCTCCACATCCAAATCGTAGGCACGCAATGTGTCTTCCACCTGCCACATGTACAGCAGATATTCTGCCACATTCTTCTTCTTCAGTTGTTCTGCTATATACATCGCCTCTTTCCCATTTATCATTTATCATTTTTATCATTTCTCATTTAGCTAAGCGTCACGCAGCGCCCCTCCTCCAAACGGTATGTAATGGAAGGTATGTCCTGTCAGGGCATACACAATCATGATGGCACTCACCACCATCACGGTAATGCCGATGATGCGGTTGATGCGCCACAGCACCTGATGGCTGAATCGAGCCCTCACCTTGTCCACAATCCACGTTAAGCCAAACCACCATGCCAGTGCGCCCACAACGATGAAGATGTAACCCACGGTCTGCACAATCCAGTTGCCGGCCAAAATAAAGGTGAACTGGCCGAACAAGGCCACGAACAGCAGGATAATCAATGGGTTGGACACCGTAATGATGAAGCCAGAGATGATGAAGCCGTTCAGTCGGTTCTTCGTCTCCACAGGCGAGGCTCTATCCACCACCTTTTGCTTGGGGATGCTCCTGAAGGTGTACACACCAAAGGCGAACAACAATACAGAGCCTATCACCTTGATCCATAAGGCGATGGTGGCATCCTCGATGATGTCCACCACCAGATACATGAAGTAACCCGTGATGATGGCATAGAGGATGTCGCTGATGCTCGCACCGATGCCTGTGGCAAATCCTTCCCAACGTCCCTTGTTCAGGGTGCGTTGCACTGTCAGGATGCCCACTGGCCCCATAGGTGCAGAGGCCAACACGCCAATCAGAAAACCTTTCATCATTTCCTCAAACACACCCACATCCTTCATCCATTCCTGGAAGTTCAGTTCGGGTATTTGAGGTATTGCTTGTAATATCATTCTTTACTCCTCATTTTTCATTTATCATTTATCATTTCTCATTTAGCGAAGCGCCTCATTTAGGGCTCTGCCCGCCTATCGTCTCTAACCACGCACTCAAATCATTCATCATCTCCTTGTGATATCTAAAGTTCTCCCTGATTCCCCAGCCGTGTCCACCAGAAGGGTAGATGCACATGGTGGCTTTGATGCCACACTTCTTCAATGCCAAGTAGTAGTTCACGCTGTTCTGCGATGGCACCACACGGTCATCGTCGCTCAGCAACATGATGGCAGGAGGTGTCTGACGGGTCACCTGCAGTTCGTTGCTGTAGAGGTCGGCCATCTCCTGCGAGGCCTCTTCGCCAATCAGTCCATGACGGCTACCCTTGTGGGTGTACTGGTAGTTGAAGGTGACGACGGGATAGAACAGGATTTGGAAAGCTGGCACCGTGAGCGAGTCGCTGTGGGTGGCAACGGTTGTGGCCAGATGTCCACCTGCCGATGAACCCATGATACCCACCTTCTTGGGGTTGATGTTCCATTTCTGCGCATTCTCCCTCACCACTCTGAGTGCTTCCTTCGCATCGCTAATGGGTACATCGGGATTGGCATGTGGCATACGATACTTCAGCACAATCAACGCTATGCCTCGTTCGTTGAAGAAAGGTGCCCAGTCATACCCCTCATGTCCTGTGGCCAGATGGGTGTAGCCACCGCCAGGACAGCAAACCACGGCCAGTCCTGTGGCTTTCGAAGCCTCAGGCAGGAACACACGGATGGAGGGTTTGAAGTTCTGCTTCGAATCGTCAAACGGCCGGGTCTTGTCGATGCCGTTGCTGTTGGGCAGACCTTCTGGCCATAGGTCGATGTCGAAGGCCGGCTGTTGTGCCCGGACAGAGAGCAAACTGAGAATGCTGAACATAAAAAGGGCTATCTTTTTCATCTTTTCTGATGTTATGTGATAAAATATTTTGCAAAGGTAAGGAAAATAAGTGAAAAATCCCTATCTTTGCCGATAAATCGTAAATACAAACAAAAGAAAACAAATTGTAAATTGTAAATTGTTAAATAGATTTATGGATACACAAAAGCCTTATGTGATAGGTGTGGACCTCGGAGGTACCAACACCGTTTTTGGAATCGTCGATGCCCGTGGTGACATTGTGGCACAGGACTCCATCAAGACACAAGCCTACAAGACTGCCGACGCATTTGTTGAGGCAGGTGTGGAATGTCTCAAACCGCTGATTGCACAAGTAGGGGGTCTCGACAAGATTGCCGGCATGGGCATCGGAGCTCCCAATGCCAACTACTACACAGGAGCCATCGAGTATGCGCCTAACCTCTCGTGGGCACATGACGGGGTGGTGCCACTCGCCCAGATGTTCTCCGACCGTCTCTCAACTCTTGCTCCTTGCTCCTCGCCCCTTGCTCCGCTAAAAGTTCGCATCACCAACGATGCCAATGCCGCTGCGATGGGCGAGATGACCTATGGAGTGGCTCGTGGTATGAAAAATTTCATCGTCATCACTCTTGGCACAGGCGTGGGGTCTGGTATCGTCATCAATGGTCAGTTGGTCTATGGTCATGACGGTTTTGCTGGTGAACTGGGGCATGTGAAGGTGGATCATAGCGCTAATGCACGATTGTGTGGCTGCGGACGGCATGGCTGTCTTGAGGCATATTGCTCTGCCACGGGTATGGCTCGTACGGCTCGTGAGATGCTGCAACTGAGCGAACAGCCTTCTTTGTTGCGCGAGAAGAACCCCGACGACA
Source organism: uncultured Bacteroidaceae bacterium (assembly GCA_905234125.1). Taxonomy (GTDB): domain Bacteria; phylum Bacteroidota; class Bacteroidia; order Bacteroidales; family Bacteroidaceae; genus Minthosoma. Next base: position 40,620 of record CAJOGQ010000018.1, read on the forward strand.
TCGAGTCGATTGATGTCTTTCTGGCGGCACAGCAGGGCGACGAAATGGCGAAAGGAATCTTTAACTATACGGGTTTCACTTTGGGTGAGGCATGTGCAGACTTTGCTGCCTTTTCTTCGCCCGAAGCATTCATCTTTTTCGGAGGGCTTTGCAAGGCGGGTGACCTCATCATGAAGCCCATAGAGGAAGCTTACAACCGGTCTGTCATGCCCATCTTCCGTGGCAAGGCCAAGTTCCTTGTCAGTTCGCTGATGAACGCCAACGCCGCTGTCCTTGGTGCTTCTGCCTTGGCTTGGGAGTGATTGCACCATCAGCGGAGCTCCCACCAGCGGGATGCCCAACCATATCCAGTTACACCAAAATTCGTGCCACACCAGCAGAGCCACAAATTCCACCAGCAGGAAGATTGCCGTTGGATAACCCCATACGAGAAACAAGTTCTCGCCTGTAGGTTCTCTATTGCTCATTACTTCCCCACGGACGCGGGTGATGATGTCAAGTTCCTCTGAATAAGTCATTGGAATATCCATTTTCGTATGCAAAGGTAGTAAAAAATTTGCACATGAAAACAATATGAAGTGCTTTTTCTCCATATTCTTGCGAAACGGAGCTAAAATAGCGGAAAGGTTAGCCTATCTTGGCGAGAGGAACGGCGTCTTAGTCAGTCCACCATAGCTCTTGGCTGCCACTTGCAGTGCCTCCTCCGTGGTGTACTGTTGATACAATGTACAGCGGGTGACGATGGACTGTGATGAACAGCGGTCACCCATCACCTTGACCAATGCCCAACCCTTCATCACGTCTGCAAACTCCTCGCCCTTCAACACATAGCGCCCGTCAACCAGTGTCATGTCGCCCCACGATATTTTACGCATACTGAACCGCACTCGTGGAACGGCATCCTCTCCCGTCTGCACGGCAGTATAGAGCCACAGCTCCTCCCAATAGTTATACTCGTCCTTCCCAAGGTCTGTCAGCAAGGCGGGCATACCATCCACCTCGCCCAATTCTTGCTTGATTGCCGGGAGTTTACCATCGCTCATCGGTATGCCCGGCATCAGAAACGACGCATCATCCATCCGTCTTCGCTCCACATACACCGCCGTCAGGCGGTTGGCCAACGATGCGAAGTTCTGATAGGCTGTCGGCCGTTCGGTAAACATCAATTCCTTACAACCAAACCGTACCATCTTCCACAGTGCGGTCGTGTGACGCATCTTCTGCCGAGCAACGAATTGTGACCGTGTATTGCTCCGCTTCTGATCCGAGGTCGATACTCGGGTTATCAACTTTCCCTGCTTCATGTAGGTCGTGATACCGGCCCTACGCAGGCTGCCAACCATCATCAGCCCCTTGGCTGTATGTTTCTGTCGCATCTTCAATGTCTCCTATGTTTAAGTTACACATTCTTTCGTTGTTCCTTCGTTATTCCTTCGACGTTCCTTCGTCTTTGCCTCGGTGTTCCTTCGATGTTCCTCCCATTTGTTTTCGGTTCATACACTGTTCTTCTACACCTGTTTTACGGTCTATAACCGTACATCAACCGTACAACAACCGTACATCAACCGTAGAACAACTGTGCATAAATGGGAGCAACATCCTTGCTGCTCCCTTGGTACTTGGGGGGTACACCGAACTTACGTCGTGGCAGTGTCGGTACAAAAATACGAGATTATTTCATCGCATACACCACATCCATAATCTGCTTGCCTATCTCATCGGCTGATTCCATAGTGGAGGCTTCGGAATAGACACGGATGATGGGTTCTGTGTTGGACTTGCGGAGGTGTACCCATTTGTCGGGGAAGTCTATCTTCACGCCGTCGATGTCGTTCACTTCCACACCTTCCTTGCCTGTGTACATGGCCTTGACCTTGGCGAGGATGGCGTCCACATCGGTGGAGGCATCGAGGTCGATGCGATTCTTGGCGATGGCATAGTCGGGATAGGTGGCACGGAGCTGACTGACGGTGAGTCCGGGTTTGGCCTCACGTTCGTGTGCCAGATGGCTGAGGAAGAGGGCAATGCCAACGAGGGCATCGCGTCCGTAGTGGGCAGCGGGGTAGATGACTCCACCGTTGCCTTCGCCACCGATGACGGTGTTGGTCTCCTTCATTTTGGTCACCACATTCACCTCGCCCACGGCGGCAGCGTTGTATTGCTGCCCATACTTGCGGGTCACGTCGCGCAGGGCACGGGTGGAAGAGAGGTTGCTGACGGTGTTGCCAGGAGTGTGTTTGAGGATGTAGTCAGCCACAGTGACGAGGGTGTATTCCTCTCCATACATCTTGCCGTCCTCGCAGATGAAGGCGAGTCTATCTACATCGGGGTCAACCACAAAGCCTACGTCGTTGCCTCCTTTGGCCATGAGTCCCATGATGTCGGAGAGGTTCTTCTCAAGAGGTTCAGGGTTGTGCTGGAAGTCGCCCGTAGGTTCTGCATAGAGTGGAGTGACGTGCTCCACACCGAGTGCCTGAAAGAGTTTGGACAGGATGATGCCACCCACGGAGTTGATGCTGTCGAAGGCGACACGGAAGTTCTGCTTCTTGATGGCTTCCACATCCACGAGGTCGAGACCCAACACCATGTCGATGTGCTTCTGGTCGTAAGAGTTGTCTTCGATGTATTTGCCCAGTCCGTCCACATCGGCATAATCGAAATCTTCTGCCTCAGCGATGCGAAGCACCTCGTTGCCCTCGACGGCGTTGAGGAATTCCCCCTTCTCGTTGAGGAGCTTGAGGGCGTTCCAATGACGGGGGTTATGGCTGGCTGTGATGATGATGCCACCACAGGCCCCTTCCATCGTGACGGCAATTTCTGTGGTGGGAGTGGAGGCAAGTCCGATGTTGACCACATCGAAGCCCATGCCCATGAGGGTGCCACACACCACGTTCTTCACCATCTCGCCTGAGATGCGTGCATCACGACCCACCACAATCTTGTTGCTCTCAATCTTCGTGGTGCGACGGATAAGGGTGGCGTAAGCACTGGTGAACTTGACAATATCGAGGGGATTCAGACCCTCGCCGGCACGACCACCGATGGTGCCCCGGATGCCGGAAATGGATTTGATGAGACTCATATTTTTATTTGCAATTTGACAATTTACAATTTACAATTTTAGTCATTTGGTGAAAGCTGATACGTGATCTCGTAGTAGAAAGGCATCACCTTTCCAGATGCGTTGGTGGTGCCTGAAGAGTGGGGCACAATGAGTCGCACCTTTGCTTCCTCGCCTGCCACTTTTGTCAGACGGATGAAGTCGAGGGGCTTGAGCCATCCCTTGGGCACGATGGAATTGTACTTGCTCAGCATGAGGCCTGAAGTGAACGACGCTGAGTAGCTACGGCCAAAGTGGTTGTAGGTGCATTGCATCTTGTCCACGATGCTGGGCATGTAGAAGTTGGTGTAGGTGGTGTCACCATTCTGGATGTCGTATTCGAGGAACTTGCAGAGCAGAGGACGGGTGACGGTGGAGTCAGTCCGAGCCTTGGCCAGTTCCACGATCGTTGGCCCATTGCTCTTGCGGACAATCTGCATATAGACACCATCGTCGTTGAAAAGAACGAACTGGTTCTTCGACACGTCGGTGGTGCTGTCCTGGGCATAGAACTGCTCCTCTTCAATCACGTTGATCTTGCCCACGAAATCGTTGTCTTCCAAGAAGCGAGCTATGTTCTTCTTCTCCTTTTCTTTCTTCTCTGCGTAGGTCTCGCCATCGCTACAACTGGTGGCTGTCAATACGGAAGTGCTCACGGCACACACCATGAGCACTAAATAAAGTAATTTCTTCACTTTCTTATGAGGTCTTTAATCATTCTTCTTCTTCCACATCTTCTTCTTCCACAGGCTCTTCCTTCTTCTTGGCCAGATATTCTGGTAAAGCCAAACCAGCCTGGTCGAAAAGTTCGTGGAGCGGGGGAACGCTCTTCATCAAGCCACTGAGGAAATTGGCGGTACTGCCCTTTCCGTCGGCTGAATTGCCTGAATCCCAAACGGTGACGTGGTCGATGTTGATGCCCTTGACGGCTTCCACCTGGGTCTTGACGAGTTCTGGCAACTTCTCCAAGAGCAAGAGCATGTAAGCCTTGTTGGCATCGCCTCCAGCGGCCTGCACCATCTTGTCATAACCTGATGCCTGGCGACTCAGAATCTCGAAGAGACCGCGTGCCTCAGCTTCCATCTTGGCATAGGCGGCATCGGCCTCACCCTTGGCGTTCACACGAATCTTCTCAGCCTCAGCTTCAGCCTCGATGATCTTACGCTTCTTCTCAATCTCCTGACTCACGAGCACGTTGGCACTCTGAGTGGCACGTTCACGGTTGGCACGGGCTTCTTCGGCTTTCTGCTCAGCAGAATAAGCCTCTTCCAAAGCCTTGGCGGCTGCCACCTTCTCGGCTGCGATGGCTTTGCGCTGTGCCTCAGCCTCACGCTCACGACGGTCAGCGTCAGAGTTGGCAATCTGAACTTTGGCCTCGTTCTCACCCTGCACAGCCTGTGCATTGGCCTCTGCTGTACGGATACGGGTCTCTCGGTTGGCATCAGCCTTACCGATTTCACCAAACTTCTCCTGCTCAGCCACACGTACCTTGGCCTCGTTGATGGCTTTGGCAGCAGCTTCCTGGCCCAATGCCTCGATATAACCGCTCTCATCGTTGATATCGGTCACGTTCACGTTGATGAGACGCAGACCAATCTTCTTCAACTCCACTTCCACGTTGCTGGAGATGGCCTCAAGGAACTTGTCACGGTCAGAGTTCAGCTCTTCAATGCTCATGGTAGCGATGACCAGACGCAACTGACCGAAAAGAATGTCTCGTGCCAGTTCCTGAATCTGACCAGCTGTGAGACCCAACAGACGCTCGGCTGCTGCTGTCATGCTCTCTGTGTCAGTGGAGATACCGACGGTGAATCGGCAAGGCACATCGACACGGATGTTCTGACGCGACAGGGCATTGGTCAGGTTGGCGTCAATGCTGATAGGCGTCAGGCTCAGGTAGGCATAGTCCTGAATGATAGGCCACACGAAGGTACCACCGCCATGCACGCACTTGGCAGAGCCCTTGTTGCCTGTGGTTCCATAAACTACCAGAATCTTGTCCGAGGGACATCTTCTGTAACGATTGATGATCGAGATCAGAAGCACAATGGCTACGATCACTGCTACAACGATAAGATATACCATATTATTTACAATTTAACAATTGACAATTTACAAATTCCTTTCTTCTATTGATGTTGATTACCTTGGGTTTTCCCCAAGATCCTCTTCATTTCACCAGCACGGTCGATCCATCTATCACACTCACCACTTCCACCTTCTGTCCGCTGGCAATGGCTTCGCCCTCCGTCAGCGCTTCGAACTCATGCACCGACCCATTCAAACTCACCTGCACCTTTCCTTTGCCACTTTTGTTGCCTGGGATGCGCAGATAGACATCCACCGTCTTGCCCACGCAGTCGGCAATGTTGAAGGCGCCATTATGTTCCAGCTTCTTGGTCTGCTTCTTGATGAAGAAGAACATGAAGACGAAGGCCACACCCACCAGCACAGCCACGAGGGTGAGCAACCATTTGTTCTCAATCACCCCGCTGAAGCAGACACCAGCCCAGCCGAAGCCCACGATGAAGTTGACAAAGTTCTTGATGCTGAACAGCGAGATGCCTCCACCCAGATCCATCGTGTCGGCTCCATCGAAGTCCACATCCATGTCACTGCTGTCCATGCCCACCAGCGTCAGCACCATCTGCACAATGAAGACGAGTGAACCGATGAGAGCACAGCCCCAGAACACCTGCATCCAGGTGTCCATCGATTGATACATTTCCCAATACGTTTGCATAGTTCTTGCCCTTTCATTAAAAATTCGCGACAAAGATAAGAAGAAATTAGGAATTAGGAATGATGAATTAGGAATTATTTGTCATAATCGTGTTTTTTTTTGAAAAAGTAACAATTCCTTATTCCTAATTTCTCATTCCTAATGAAAAAATTGTATCTTTGCAGCCGAAAAAGCAAAAAAGTACATTATGAAGATAGGATTTGACAACGAGAAATATCTGAAAATTCAGTCAGAGCACATCCGTGAACGCATCGCTCAGTTCGATGGTAAACTCTACCTCGAGTTGGGAGGTAAACTTTTTGACGACCATCATGCCTCGCGTGTGTTGCCTGGTTTCAAGCCTGACAGCAAGCTCCGCATGTTCGCACAGCTGCGTGACAGCCTGGAGATTGTGATTGTGATCAGCGCTGAAGACATCGAGAAGAACAAGATGCGTGCTGATCTGGGCATCACCTACGACGAAGACGTGTTGCGTCTGCGCGAAGAGTTCATGAACCGCGACTTCTACGTGGGTTCTGTCGTCATCACCCACTACGATGGCCAGCGTGCCGCCGACCAATTCCGTCATCGCCTCGAACGCATGGGCATCAAGTCCTATATACATTATATTATAGATGGCTATCCCCATAATGTGGAACTGATTGCCTCCGACGAAGGATTTGGAAAGAACGATCATGTGGAGACCACCCGTCCCCTCGTCATCATCACAGCTCCTGGGCCAGGCAGTGGCAAGATGGCCGTGTGTCTGAGCCAGCTCTATGGCGAGAACAAACGTGGCATCCGTGCTGGTTATGCCAAGTTCGAGACTTTCCCTGTGTGGAGCCTTCCCCTGAAGCACCCTGTCAACATCGCCTACGAGGCTGCCACAGCTGACCTCAACGATGTGAACATGATTGACCCCTTCCATTTTGATGCTTATGGAAAGGTGGCCATCAACTACAATCGCGACATCGAGATATTCCCTGTGCTCAATGCCCTTTTCGAAGGCATTTATGGCGAGAACCCCTACAAGTCGCCAACTGACATGGGCGTGAACATGGTGGGCTTCTGCATCAGCGACGACGAGGTCTGCTGCCAAGCCTCCAAGGACGAGATCATTCGCCGCTACTACGATGCCACCAACAAACTGGCTGATGGCGCCTGCAACGAGAACGAGGTGAGCAAGATTCAGATGCTCTTCAATCAGGCCAAAATCACCACAGCCGACCGTCGTGTCACAGTGGCCGCCAACGAACGGAAAGCACAGACAGGCGTGCATTGCGCAGCGATGGAGCTGGAAGACGGCACCATCATCACCTCCAAGACGGGTTCCCTCTTAGGATGCTGTGCCGCCTTGTTGCTCAACGTGATGAAGCATCTGGCTGGCATTGACCATGATGTCAAACTCATCCCTCAGAGCATGATCGAACCCATCCAGAAGACCAAGATTGACTATCTGCGTGGCACCAATCCACGTCTCCACACCGACGAAGTGCTTGTGGCCATCTCCGTCCTCTCCCAACACGACGAGAACTGTCGCAAAGCCCTGGAGCAACTTCCCAAACTTCGTGGCTGCCAGATGCACACCACCGTCATGCTGGGCGAAGTGGACAGAAAAATCCTGAAGCGCTTAGGGTGCGGCCTCACTTGCGACCCCGTGAAGAAGAAATAAGAGATAGCGTTTTACATCTTCGCCATGGCTTGTTCGAGGTCGGCAATGATGTCATCGGCATTCTCGATGCCGATGGAGAGACGCACGAGGTCTGGAGCCACGCCTGCTTCGCGCAGTTGCTCGTCGGAGAGTTGGCGATGGGTGTGGCTGGCAGGATGGAGCACACAGGTGCGAGCATCGGCCACATGGGTGACGATGGAGATGAACTCGAGGTTGTCCATGAACTTGATGGCTTCCTCACGACTGCCCTTCAGACCAAAGGCAATCACGCCACAAGAGCCGTTGGGCATGTACTTCTGTCCCAGAGCATAGTACTTGTTGGAGGGTAAGCCACAGTAGTTGATCCAACCCACCTTGGGATTCTTCTCTAACCATTCTGCCACCTTCTGGGCATTGGCACAATGCTGGCGCATACGGAGGTGGAGGGTTTCCAAACCGAGGTTGAGGAGGAAAGCGTTCTGAGGTGCAGGAATAGAACCGAGGTCACGCATCAGCTGAGCAACGAGCTTGGTCATGTAAGCCATCTTGCCAAACGCCTTGGTATAAGTCAGACCGTGATAGCTCTCATCTGGCGTGGTCAAACCTGGGAACTTGTCAGCGTAGGCATCCCAATCGAAGTTGCCGCTATCGACCACACATCCACCTACTTGGGTTGCATGCCCATCCATATACTTGGTCGTGGAATGTGTCACGATGTCGCAACCCCACTCAAAAGGACGACAGTTGATAGGGGTGGCGAAAGTGTTATCGACGATGAGAGGCACCCCATGCTTGTGTGCCATCTTGGCAAAACGTTCGATGTCGAACACATTGCCACCAGGGTTACTGATGGTTTCGCCAAAGAAGCACTTGGTGTTGGGACGAAACTCCTTTTCGATGCGCTCATCATCCCAATCAGGGTCAATGAAGGTACACTCGATGCCGAGCTTCTTCATCGTCACACCAAAGAGGTTGTACGTGCCACCATAGATGCTGTTGGCCGTGATGAAATGGTCGCCAGCCTGACAGATGTTGAAAATGGCATAGAAGTTAGCCGCCTGTCCGCTGGAAGTCAGCATAGCACCCACACCGCCTTCGAGGGCTGCAATCTTCTTGGCCACCATATCGTTCGTGGGGTTGGCCAGACGGGTGTAGAAATAGCCACTATCTTTCAAGTCGAAGAGACGAGCCATCTGCTCGCTGGTGTCGTACTTGAACGTGGTGCTCTGATAGATGGGGAGCTGCTGTGGCTCGCCCTTCGTTGGTTTCCATCCGCCATGAATGCAGATGGTCTCAAGGTTTTTCTTGTTCATATTGCTATATTTATTTAATTGTGAATGTCACTATCACGTCAACTTTCTTGTTCCCAGACTGATACCGCATCATGACGGTATGTTGGTCTCCTGCGCGACAATTATCAGGATGACAACCGAATTTCCACGAATAGAGGTCGTTGCTTTCAATATACACATGCCCCCAGCCCCATTCGTTGGTGTCGCCCCATTCGTCGAACCATGCGCCATAGGTGCCTGCAGCCGTATTCCGTCCAACACTACCATCGTTGTCCAAGGACACCAAGGATCGGGGTTCTCCCCCTAAGAGCGCAACCACATCGTCCTTGGCAATCTTGATGCGATAGTTCTGGCTATAACCACCAGCAAAATCCATCGTGGCACTGACAAGTATCTTTCCATCCTCCACCTTCACGGTCGGCTCCTTGATTTCCACCACAGCCTGTTCGTCTTCTGGATAGCCGGCGATGATGTTATCCAGATATTTCTTGCGATTCTTCAGCCATGTGGACATCTTCGCAATCTCCTCATCCACATCGTAGTAACCTCCCCACCAATCGGGGTTCTTGAGTGGCCACTTCTCCACATCACGCTGGTAAGCACCACACGCCTTCATCTCATCGATGTACTTTTGCGTCTCTGCCCACGGCTGGATGAACATCGAATCGCTCTTCTCTGCCCAGACCTGCTTGTACTGCTTCACAAAGGTTGAGTTGCCAAACATGTCGCGGAAGAATTTATTGATATGGTAGGCTGCACTTGTCGCCTTCAAGGGGTCTTTGCCATAAATCAGTTCCTTGTAATTGGAGAAATAGGTGTGATTCTCTGTCCAGTTGTTCCAGTCGAAGTCGTAGGCCGCATCGTAGTCCCACACAGGTCCGAACGTATATTTCCCATCCTTGTCCCTATAGACATAGAGGCTTCGAGGCGCATCAATCTCCACATTATATACAAACTCATGCAACTGCAAGATGCTGATGAACGACGGGATGTCCACCAACTGGTTCAGTTGCTCATAATCACGTCGCTTAATGACATTCTCAAGGATAGCGAACTCACTCTTGATGGAATCGATTTGCTCAGGCGTCAAATCCTCTGGCTCCTTCACGCACATCGGCAAGTTGTACACCTCACTCCAAAAATTGTCGTGGGCATCAGGACTGAGATTGGGTCCATCGTCCTGATCGAACACCATCAGCAAGCCCCGTTCCTTATCAATATCCACTCGATTCTTCTGAATCTCAATCTTCTCCGTCAACTGATACACGCCTATATACTCGCCATTGAGAAAAACCTCCACAAAACGCGTATGATTTGTGTGAGGCATGCCCATCCAATGTGCCGTCTCGAATGCAAACACATTCATCATGTCGGTCACGTCACGATAATTAGACAGCAAGTTCCAGTTCTTCGCCTTCTCCAAACCCAGCAACTTGCTCTTCTCGTCAAGTTTGAACTTATAGGGCTTCTTTTTGTAGTAGAGCCAGCTGGAATTGCCTCGTCCTCTGATGCGACCTATACCTGAAAAGTTGGAATACTCTCCCTTCCCATCGATGGAGATGTAGCAGTTCATCCAATCCTCTTTCGTTTGAATGGGGGTTCCATCCTCTGTCGTGATGTTCATGGTGAACACGCGATACTTGTTGTGACCCTTTTCCTCATCAGTCAAGGAGGGGGAGAAGTCGATGCTGTCCACATCAGCCAAACTGAACGGCACCACCAATTCCGAGTCATCCTCTTTCTTCGTGATGGCTCGCAAGGTCTTTCCATCGGCAGAGAAATCAAACTGCAGGAACTGCTTCACCTGTAAAGGGAACGACCAGTCTTGCCCGTCGTAATGGCGGTGCACATTCATCCAGTCCTGTGCATGCGTACTCACACAGACGGACAACAGCAACATTGTCAGTAAAACACTTGTTTTCATACTTTCTTCATTAAGTTAGCCAATCTATAACAAATCTGCCACAAAGGTACAGCCTTTTTTCCAAACCACCAAAAACCAAAGCAAAAAGAAAGCGCATCGAACCAAAATTCGATGCGCTTTCTTTTATTTTTAGTATTTATAGTAGAACTAGTGTCACTGGTTTTCCTAGTTTCTCATCATACGATGCCCTGAGCCATCATGGCCTTCGCAACTTTCATGAAGCCTGCCACGTTTGCACCCTTCACGTAGTTTACATAGCCGTCAGCCTCTGTGCCGTACTTCACGCAGTTCTCGTGGATGTTCTCCATGATCCAGAGGAGCTTAGCGTCAACCTCTTCAGCAGACCAAGACAGACGCTCTGAGTTCTGAGACATCTCAAGACCTGACACAGATACACCACCTGCGTTAGAAGCCTTACCTGGAGAGTACAGAATCTTAGCCTCCTGGAATACGCGGATAGCGCCTGGAGTAGAAGGCATGTTAGCACCTTCAGCAACAGCGATTACACCGTTAGCGATCAGAGCCTTAGCCTGCTCTTCGTTCAACTCGTTCTGAGTAGCGCAAGGAAGTGCGATGTCGGCCTTCTCAAACCAAGGCTTTGCACCATCACCCACGTACTTAGCAGTTGGGTACTTGTCAACATATTCCTTAATACGGCCACGATATACGTTCTTCAACTCCATGATGTAGTCGAGCTTAGCGCGATCGATACCATCTGGGTCGTAGATGTAACCGTTAGAGTCAGACATGGTCATCACCTTACCACCGAGCTGGAGCACCTTCTCAGCAGCATACTGAGCCACGTTACCAGCAGCCTTCAACGCTGTCACCCTTAGTCTTCAGCATGGCACGGAGGAAGTAAACTGTACCGTAACCAGTTGCTTCAGGACGGATGAGTGAACCACCGAACTCAAGACCCTTACCAGTGAGCACACCACTATACTCGCGAGTGAGCTTCTTGTACATGCCGAACATGTAACCTACCTCACGGCCACCTACGCCAATGTCACCTGCTGGAACGTCGATGTCTGGACCGATGTGGCGACCCAACTCAAGCATGAAAGCCTGGCAGAAACGCATCACCTCAGCGTTGCTCTTACCACGTGGAGAGAAGTCTGAACCACCCTTACCACCACCCATTGGGAGTGTAGTGAGTGAGTTCTTGAAAGTCTGCTCGAATGCGAGGAACTTCAAGATACCAAGGTTCACAGAGCTGTGGAAACGGATACCACCCTTGTAAGGGCCAATGGCATTGTTGTGCTGGATGCGGTAACCCATGTTGGTCTGAATCTGACCCTTATCGTCCATCCAAGTAACGCGGAACTGATATACGCGATCTGGAATGCAGAGACGCTCGATCAAGTTCACCTTGTCGAACTCTGGGTGCTTGTTGTACTCT